>CAZKRB010000027.1:0-34106 GCA_964555065.1 uncultured Syntrophus sp. | reverse complement strand
TACTGTTTCGCGCATTCTTAACAAACTCTTTAAACACAGACGAATGAGAAGAATATATTCCTCCAGTGATCTGACTCGGATTCAGAATATCGTGGAATGCGAAGCTCACAGGGAGCTTGTGCTGGCTGGGTTGAAATATAAAATAAAGCAGACAAAGAACTAAATTTTTGTAAGATGCAAGGCTTCGTTTTGCAAGGGTTCACCCTATGAATATTCGGAAATGGTCTTTCTTCAGCTTGTTTTCGCTCCGCGGACAGCCTATGGGAAGATATTACCATCAGTTTTTGAAGGAGGAGCGCAATGGCATCCCGGCAGATACAACGAAGCAGCTTCTGACTGAACTGTTAGCGCATTGTGAAAAGCATGTTCCCTATTATGCTGAACTCATGGGTTCCATCGGGAGAAGCTATGACCGCGATCCGCAGGAGTATCTCAAATCTCTGCCGATTCTTGGCAAGGATTTGATCCGGTCCCATTTTGACGAACTCAAATCAGACGATCTGCGCGAACGCACGTGGTTTGACAACACTTCAGGCGGATCCACCGGAGAGCCGGCTCGGTTCATTCAAGACTGGGAATTCGCTTCCAAGGCCGGCGCGGTAAAACTGCTTTTTTCGAAGCTGGCTGGAAGAGAGGTCGGCGAACCCGGCATACAGCTTTGGGGATCGGTCAGAGATATCGAAAAAGGAGCTGAAACATGGAAAGTCCGACTGGTCAGGGCGATCTCCAATGACAGAATGTTGAACGCCTATCAGATGACCCCGGCGAGGATGCGAGGGTATATAAAGATACTCAATGAGACCAGGCCGAAGCAGATTGTCGCCTATGCCAATTCCATTTATGAACTTGCAAGGTTTGCAGAAAAGGAAAATCTGTACGTCGCGCCTCAATCTTCCATCATCACTTCAGCGGATACGTTGTTCCCATTTATGCGCCAGAAGATCGAGGAAGTATTCCACTGTAAGGTTTACAATCGCTACGGCAGTCGAGAGGTGGGCGATATCGCCTGCGAAAAACCGGAACAGGAAGGCCTTTGGGTGGCGCCTTGGGGAAACTATGTCGAAATTGTAGACCGCCACGGAAATCCGGTGCCGGATGGGACAGAAGGTGAAATTGTCATCACTTCGCTGACGAATTATGCCATGCCCCTTGTCCGCTACCGTATCGGAGACATGGGGGCGTTGGCGCCGTTCGAGGGGGAGGGAACCTATTCCCCGGGACAGGTTATTAAGAGTATCCTCGGGCGGAATGGGGATATGTTCAAGTTAAAGAATGGCGGGTTGATTCGCGGCGGTTATTTTACTGTTCTGCTGTATCATAAAGACTGGATCGAAAAATACCAGGTTATTCAAAAAAGTCTGTCTAACATAACCTTTCGCATTGTAAAGGCAGATTCCGCATCAGATTGTACTCAACAAGAACTGGATGAAATTGCGGCGAAAACCAGGCTTGGCATGGGTCAAGATTGCGAAGTGGACTTCGAATTTGTCCAGAGAATTCCCCCCAGTGCTTCCGGGAAGTACCGATATATCATTTGTGAGGTGCCGACCGATGGAGTTCACCCTTAAAAAAGCCGCCTGAAAAGCGCCATGAATGGCAGAGTGCAAGCCTTCGCAGGAGGTTGTTTGTTTGCAAAGGCGGCAATAGCGGAACATGAATGCCGCAAAGCCGGTGATGGCTCAGCAGGTGCTGATCCAATCGATGCTGCAAAATGTACATAATAGAAGATCCCTATGATCTGAAACATTTTTTTCAATTTTGGCGCTCATGATGATCGACTCCCTTTACCGTTATGTAGGTACCGTCGCCTACTTGAAACCGCGGCAGATTGCGTTCCAGTTGGGACGCCGCCTGGGCAATGGAACGAAAATTGATCCGGTCAACGGCAGCCCCTCCCTCCGTGAAGGTATCGAATTTGCCCATTCTTTGCGTCGCCAGATGCAGGGCGAGGAAAACACCTTCTCCTTCTTGAACGTAACCAGGCGTTTCGACCTTGAGCGCTTTGACTGGGCGCCTCCGGATGTTGATAAGCTCTGGCGCTATAACCTCCACTATTTTGAATACCTGAATGAAGAGGGACGCTCGGGTGCAAGCAGGGCCTTTCTCATCGATAGTTGGATTAAGAAAAATCCGCAGGGTACGCCGGATGCGTGGGAGTCTTTCCCTGTGTCGCTGCGGTTGGTCAATTGGGTCAAATATTTTTTGTCGCGGGAAGTTAAAGACAAGATTAAGGGAAGTTGGCTGAAAAGTCTCTATGAGCAGGCGCTCTGGCTGGAACGGAATATAGAATACCATCTGCTGGCCAATCACTACTTCAAAAACGGCAAAGCTCTGATCTTTGCTGGACTTTTTTTTGCAGGTAGAGATGCTGAGCGGTGGCTGAAAAAAGGGCTTTCCATCATCGGGGAAGAACTTGATGAGCAGATTCTGGCAGACGGAGGGCATTTCGAACGGAGTTCCATGTACCATTCCATGATCCTGGAAGATTGCCTCGATTTGTTGAATGTCATGAATGGATTAAAAAAGGGAGAGCCGGACGGTTTCAGGGAGAAGCTTGCCGCCGGCACCATGAAGATGTCACTTTTTCTTCGGAATATGTGCCATCCGGATGGCAAAATTGCCCTCTTCAACGATTCGGCCTTTGGTATCGAAGCGCCGCCTTCCGATCTGATCGCTTACTATTCAAGTTTGGCTGGAGACACGCCAAGGTTTTCCGATGACCGATGTGTGTCTCTTCAAGCATCGGGTTATTTTATTATGTCCCCTGTCTGCGGCGACCGCCTTTTCATCGACTGCGGACCCATCGGACCGGATTACCAGCCGGGACACGCTCACTGCGATATGCTCAGTATCGAACTGTCCCTGAAGGGAAAGAGAGTCATTGTTGATTCCGGTTGCTGCGGATATGAAGATGCCCCCATCCGCCGATACAACAGGGGCAATGCCGGCCATAACAGCGTAACCATTGACGGCGAAAATCAGTCGGAAGTATGGGCAAGTCATCGATGCGCCCGGAGGGCAAAGCCTCTGTATGCAAGGCTGAAGGAAGCAGACCATGCCCTGATCTTTGAGGGCGCCCATGACGGTTACAAAAAACTTTACGGCAAACCCGTTCATCATCGCAAGATCGTCTGGCGGTTGGGCGGGATTGATATCGAGGATGTCATGGAGGGTGAAGGGGCGCACGATATTGAGCTTCGCCTCCATATCCACCCGGATCTGAAGGTCGGCATCGTTGGAGGTGAAGCAATGATAAAAGATGGCGACACAATCCTTGCACGCATTCATCCGTTGCTGAATGGGAACATGGCAATACAAAACGGCTGGTACTGTCCTGAATTCGGGAAAAAACTCTCCTGCGCTGTCCTCGTAAGCGAGCGGAAAAAAGTTCCACTTCCCTTCAGGGCAGGCTGGACCATTCTTATCCCATAAAAAAATCATGCATATACTCTTTTTAACACATTATTTCCCTCCTGAAGTCAATGCTCCGGCGTCACGCACATACGAAAATGCAAAACGATGGGTGAAGGCCGGTCATCAGGTGACGGTTATCACCTGTTTCCCAAACCACCCGAAGGGAATTATTTATCCGGGATATCGGAACAGACTCTACCAATGGGACGAGAAGGACGGCATCAGAGTCCTTCGTGTAAAAACCTACCTCAGCGCCAACCAGGGATTTTTGAAGCGGATTTTTAACTATGTCTCCTTTATGTTTTCGGCGACCCTCCTGTGTTTTCTTGTCAAAGGCGTCAATATCGTCGTGTCGACGTCCCCCCAGTTTTTCTGCGGCCTTGCCGGGTACTTCGTGTCGCGGCTGAAGGCCGCTCCCTGGCTTCTGGAGATTCGTGATTTGTGGCCGGAGTCCATCATTGCCGTGGGCGCCATTAAAAATCGACGGATCATTGCCTTATTGGAATCCATTGAGTCATTCATGTACCGAAAAGCGAACGGGGTTGTCGCCCTGACGGAGGCGTTCAAGCGACACATCGGCAGCCGGGGGGTGCCATCAGAGCGGATCACGGTGATCACCAATGGCGCGGACCTTTCACAATTCAACCCCCTGCCGAAAGACAATGCCTTCCGGAAGCAGGAAGGCTTAACCGGAAAATTTGTCGCCTCCTATGTGGGGACTCATGGGATGGCGCATGGCCTCAAAACCGTCTTGAAAGCGGCTGATCTGCTCAAAAACCGCGATGAGATCGTCTTTCTGCTGGTGGGGGACGGGGCGGAAAGAGAAAATCTCATCCAGATGAAAGATGCGATGGGGCTGAAGAATGTCATCCTGCTCCCCCAGCAGAAAAAGGAACGGATGCCGGAGATTATCGCTGCTTCCGATGCCTGCATGGTTCTCCTGATCAAGCAGGAATTGTTTAAGACGGTCATCCCTTCAAAGATCTTTGAAGACATGGCGATGGAACGACCGATCATCCTCGGCGTGGAGGGTGAAAGCAGGGCAATCATTGAAGCAGCCGGCAGCGGGTTGTGCATCGAACCGGAAAATGCCCGGGCGTTGGCCGACGCGGTGATGCGGCTCCATGATGACAAAATGCTTGCCGATCGCTTAGGGAAAAACGGCAGGGATTATGTAAAAAAGTTCTATAATCGCGAAGCTTTAGCATTAATCTACCTGGATCTATTGACCGATTATTATGAACAACGGCGTTAAAGGAAAAATAAATCAGGTGGATCTTTTGTATCGCAGCAGGATTCGTGTGCTGGAAATCTGGAAGTTATTGAGAAAAATTAATCCTGCCGGCTGGATGAAATTTCTGCTGTATGGGATTCTCATCGTTGTCCTCTACCAGACAGCCCTGAAACAAATGATATGGAATGACTGGGCAAAAGAGGATTATACCCACTGCTATCTGATTCCCCCTTTATTTCTTTATCTGATCTGGGAGAAGCGCCGAATCTTGGCTTCTTTGCCGTCTGTTCCTTCATGGACGGGGATCATTCCTTTCAGTCTGGGGGTCATGCTTTTCTGGGTTGGCGAGCTGGGCGGGGAGTTCTTCATCCTGTACCTCTCCCTCTGGTTGGTCATCGTGGGGCTTTGCTGGCTGCATCTGGGCTGGGAGAAGATCAAGACCGTCTGGTTTGCCTTCATCATGATGCTGGCCATGTTCCCTCTCCCGAATTTCGTGAACGTCCGGATATCCCTTTACTTGAAGCTGATCTCATCCCAGCTTGGCGTTTGGTTGTTGCAACTTTATGGGATGTCTGCTTATCGCGAGGGGAATGTCATCGACCTCGAGTTTACTCAGTTGCAGGTCGTCGATGCGTGCAGCGGTCTGCGCTATCTGTTTCCGCTGATGGTGCTCAGCCTTATCCTGGCCTACTGGTTCAAGGCAAGCCTTGGCAAAAAGATCGCGATTGTTCTTTCGACCATTCCCATAGCAATTTTTGCGAACAGCTTCCGGATTGCCCTGACAGGCGTTCTCTACAATTTCTTTGGGCCTGTTGCTGCGAACGGTTTCTTTCATGGATTTTCGGGATGGTTGCTTTTCCTGTTTACGACAGGAATCCTCCTGGCAGAGATGTGGGTCTTGAAGAAGATTCGAAGGAGACGGGTTGGGGAAGGGGATGAGGGAGTTCACGGGAATGTTGATGTTGGGCACAAGGACGTGCAACAGGATGTCGGGAACGGTGGGCGTCATCTGTTGCAGCCACGGTTCTTGGCGCTGATGATGGTTCTGGCGCTGACCATAGGATTATCGAGAGGTTTGGAATTCCGGGAAAAAATTCCGATTAAAAAGTCTTTCTGTCAGTTCCCGTTACAGGTGGGCGGTTGGAGCGGAACCGGGGAGGTCATGGAGCAGGAGTTTGTCCATAAACTTCAATTCAGCGACTATGTCATTATCAATTACAGAGATCAAAAGAATCATTTTGTTAACTTTTATGCGGTTTATTATGAAACCCAACAAAAAGGAGAATCGATCCATTCACCGGAAACCTGTTTTCCCATGAGTGGATGGCGATTCAATCAGACCGAAGAGATCGTCATTAGGTTAAAAAACGGTACGTCCCTGCGGGTGAACCGGGTGCTGATGGAAAAGGATGGAGAGCAACAGTTGGCCTATTACTGGTTCCCTCAACGAGGGCGCGTGCTGACAAAACTCTACCAGCTGAAGCTTTACAACTTCTGGGATGCCCTGACAAGGCAGAGGACAGACGGTGCACTCGTCCGGGTGGTCACCCCCATTGCAGGTTCGGAAAGATCGGAAGACGCCGACGGGCGAATCCGAGATTTTCTTAAGGATGTAATTCCCTTATTGTACGCTTTCATTCCGGATTGACCGGCAGGATTTTAGTTCAAAACTATGACTATCATATTTGCCTTTTGTCTGTCTCTGATCGTTACCATTGCACTGATCCCTTTTCTGATATCGGCAGCCATCAAAGCTGGGCTCTTTGATCTGCCGAATGCCAGAAAGGTGCACTTGCAGCCGATTCCCCGCATCGGAGGAGTGGCGATGGCGGTGGGTTCCCTCGTCCCTGTTCTGATCTACAGTGCTCCCGACACCTTTGCCTGGTCTTTTCTGGCTGGGGCGGCGGTCATCGTGGCTTTCGGTCTGATCGACGATCTGTTCGGTTTAAACTGGAAGGCCAAGTTTGCTGCCCAGATTGGCGCTGCCCTGATCGTCGTTCTCTGCGGTGGAATCCAGATAACCCGTATGGGTTCCCTGCTGCCGGACGGTTATGTACTGATGGAGGGCGTTGGTGTGATTGTGGCTGTGGTGGCGATCACCGGTGTCACCAATGCACTCAATCTGACGGACGGCCTGGATGGTCTGGCCGGGGGAATCTCGCTGCTGATGCTTTTGTGCATCGGCTACCTCGGCTGGATGGAGAGGGATGCCTTTATTGTCCTTGTTTCTGCGGCCTTGAGCGGCGCCATCTTCGGCTTTCTACGCTACAATACCCATCCGGCTATTCTTTTCATGGGGGATACAGGGAGTCAACTTCTCGGTTTTTCCGTGATCTGCCTGTCTCTCTCCCTTACGCAGAGAAATACGGCCCTGAGCCCCCTGGTACCCCTTCTCCTCCTCGGCTGGCCCATTCTGGATACCGGAACCGTCATGTTGGAGCGTATCGCGGAAGGAAGGTCACCCTTCTCTGCGGACAGGGGACACTTTCATCATCGGCTCATGGGTATGGGGCTCTATCACACCGAAGCTGTCTTCGTCATTTATGTGCTTCAGTCCCTGTTGGTGGCCATGGCTTACGGCTTCCGGTTTTACTCGGAGAGTTTCCTCCTCGGAGTCTATCTGGTCTTTTCCACTCTGGTACTGGCCGTTTTTCACAAAATTGAAGGTTTCGGCGGGGGCGCCCTGCGATTTCCCCTGATTGATCGTGTCAAAGGACCACTGCGAAGAATGCGGGAACAAGGTCTTTTTATCTGGCTCGCCTTTCGATCACTGGAAAGTTTCACGTTGGCTCTTCTGATCTTGTTTGCCCTGGCAGCCACGGATGTCCCCCGTTATTTCGCCCTTTGTTCGGCTGCGGGGGGGGGCGTTTTAGCGGCAGTCTGGTTGTTTGACCGAGAGAAAACCCGGTGGCTTCTGACTCTATTCCTCTATTTTTTCATCCCCTTTCTGGTCTATCTGAGCGATGCCCGGATTGCGTCCTGGATGACCGGGTTGCGAAAGGACCTTTATCATCTATCTTTTCTAGTCGTGGCGATTCTGAGTTACCTGACATTGCGTTTTACCCGGCGCCGAAAGGGCTTCAAGGCGACTCCGATGGATTATCTTCTCCTCTTTTTCACGCTGACGCTGGTTGTGCTGCCCGATCTGAGGGAACACTTTGGCCTTATTGCGGTTAAGACGATTATGTTCTTCTTTGCCTGTGAAATCATTCTGGGTGAAATCAGGGAAAAAATCGGTCTGGCAACCTTGTGGACTCTGATCTTTCTTGTCATTATAACTTTTAAAGGGATTTAACCAGTGAATGACTCAATAAAAGTTTCTGAAGATGTGAAATTGCTGAAAAGACTGCTTCCCCTGGGAGTGGCGCTTGCCCTTCTTGTCGCCTTGCTTGCCGCCTGCGATGGACCTGAAGAGAAAAAAATGACGTTCTTCAGCAAGGGAAAGGCGCTTTATGAGAAAGGAGAGTTTGTCAAAGCGAGGTTGGAGTTCCGGAACGCGATCCAGGTTGATCCCAAGTTTGCCGACGCCCATTACATGCTGGGCATGGTGGAACTGCAGAGCAGGGATCTAAAGAAGGCTTATGAAAGATTTTCCAAAGCCGTGGAGCTGAATCCGAAACTGCAGGACGCCCATCTTCAACTGGGGAATCTCTATCTGGCATTCCGTAAGCCAGACAAAGCGCTGGGCGAGGCGAATATGATTCTGAAGCTGTCTCCCGGCAATGAGGAGGCGTTGCTGCTCAAGGCGGCAGCTATGATCTCTCTGAAAAATACCGCCGGAGCGTTTGCTCTCTTGCAGGAAATTGAGCAGCGGGGCTGCAAGCGACCGGAACTCTTTATTCTGCTAGCCTCCATCCATCTCCAGAACAGTCTCTTTCCGGAGGCGCAGAAGGTCCTGAATGCCGGCATTGATGCCAATCCCAAGAGCGTGATTTTATATCTTACCCTGGCGAATCTCTATTCACGGGTCAACAAAATCGATGAGGCAGCGACGACCCTGCAGAAGGTAATCGCATTGGAACCGAAAAACAGCCGCCATTGGCTGGCCTTGGCAGGCTTATACTGGAATGGAGGCATGGAGGACAAGGCAACAGCGCTTCTTCAGCAGCTGGTAGCGATGAATCCCGCCAATGAGGAGTGGAGGCTACAGGTAAGTGGATTCTATCTTTCCCGCAGTCGTTTTTCCGATGCGGAGCGTGCGTTGAAAGCGGGAATTTCGGCAATTCCCAATAGCTTCAAGCTGCGTTTGACCCTGAGCGATCTTTATAACAATGCCGGCATGACGGATCGGGCTGTTGCAATTTTGAAGGAATGCTTGACCTTGGAGAAGGATCCGGGAAGCAGCAATATTTTGCAGGTGAAAAACGCTTTGGCTCGGACTTATCTGGCGCGCCGGGAGGTTAAAGAGGCTGCTCGTTATGTTGACGAAGTGATCAAGGAAAACAGCAAGGATTTGGATGCCCATTTCACGAAGGGAAACATCGCCCTGTTCAACAAAAACGGACCCGAGGCCGTTGCAGAGTTCCGTACCGTGACCAGCGAAACCCCCCCATTTATTCTTGGGCACATCCGGTTGGCGGAAGCCCATATTCTGAACGGTGAATTCAATCTCGCTTCCTCTACCCTGCAGAATGCTCTTCGGATCAGTCCCGATTCCCGGAAGTTGATCCAGGCAATGATCCGGCTCGATATGCTCCAGAAGAATTATGCGAACGCGGAAAATACGATCCGTCAGATGATGAAGCAGAACCCTGATGATTCAGATGCCGGAATTGCACTGGCGGAGCTTTATCTTGTGCAGAAGGACTATGTCCGTGCAGAAGCCGCCTACAAGGATGTCATTAAGAAAGCACCGAAGCATCCCGCCGGGTATGTCCGGCTCAGTGATCTTTACCTGACTCAAGGGCAGTGGGACAAGGCTGCGGGGGAGCTGGAGAAGGCCCTGAATCTGGAACCCCGGTCGGAGCCTCTTTGGCTTTCTCTGTTGCAGATTTATATGAAGCAGAAGAAATACGACACCGCTCTGAAGGCACTTGAAAAGCGGACTCGAGAGAACCCCCTGGATGCCTTTGCCTTTAACCTGATAGGTCAACTTTACAGTGCACAGGGCAATGATCGGAAGGCTGAGGAGGCGTATCGGCAGGCGATGGCAGCCTACGAGAAAATTCTGCAGCAGCAGCCGGAGCAATGGGTTGCTGCCAACGACCTGGCCTTCCTGCTGAGTCAATACGGTAGCAAACCCGGTGACTTGAACCGGGCAATGACGCTGGCAGGGAAGGCGTACGCAAAACAACCCGACCATCCGGCAGTGCTGGATACCCTCGGCTGGATTTACTACAAGATGGGCGACTATCGTCATGCCGAGGAGATGATCACAAAAGCCCTTGCAAAGACGCCTTCCAGCGTCGTGTTCAATTATCACCTGGGAATGGTTCTTCTCAAGTCAGGTCAGCCCGATAAGGGCAAGGAAAGATTGAACTGGGCAGTCCGGAGCGGTGAGGAATTCACCGGCAGGCAAGAGGTGCTCAAAATTCTGGGGACCCGTTGAGGCAAGCGGACAAAAGATGAAAAAGCCGCATAGATGGCGGCAATGAAGTGCAGCGTTTCCAGAGACGGAAGGCTTCTTCATGCTCAAGCCGTTCTATGTCATCCAAGAATAGATGCCCGGATCGCGCCTCTCCTGGCCAACAGGTTCTTCTGGGAATTTTCCAGGATCATCCAAGGGAGGCTGGATCCAGCGGTTCGAGTTCCACCGCGAAGACCGCCGAGAGGTTTTTTTTCATCTCCTCCCGGACTTCTCTCAGGGACAGCTCCCGCGAGAGCTCCCGCTCCAGGGACGTCATTTCGATGCCCTCCAGGCCGCAGGGGTTGATCCAGGAAAAGGGCTCCAGGGCGAGATTCACGTTGAAGGCAAAGCCGTGGAAGGAGATGCCCCGCCGGATGGCGATTCCGATGCTCCCCAGCTTGGCCTTTCCCACCCAGACCCCCCGGTTGAGGGGATTCCGCCCGGCGCGGACGCCCCAGTGGGCGGCGGTGCGGATCATGACTTCCTCCAGGCGTTCCACATAATCGGGCACGGTCAGGCGGTTGGCCTGCAGGTCCAGAATCGGATAGCCGATCAGCTGGCCGGGGCCGTGAAAGGTGATGTCCCCTCCCCGTTCCACGGGCACCAGGGGGATTCCCCGTTCCCGGAGGAAGTCCTCCGACACCGCCAGGTTTTGCCGCCCGCCCCGGCGCCCCAGGGTGAAAACCGGCCCGTGTTCCAGGAGCAGAATTATATCCACGGGAAGCAGGCCGGACTTCCGGGCGGCCGCGAGATCCCGCTGCAGGCCCAGGGCCTTTCCGTAGTCCATCCGGGGCAGGTCTGCACAGAGCCAGGTTTCAGGGCGCATCGAAGCAGGTCAGGCAGGGATGGCGGGCGGCGCTCGTTTCATCGAGTCGGCGCGCCTTGGAAAAAGTCGGCGCGTCGCGAAGCCGCTCCGGCGCTTCCCGCGCTTCGCGGGCGATTTCCTTGAAGGCTTCGATGAAAAGGTCGATCTCTTCCCGCGATTCCGTCTCCGTGGGTTCGATCATGATGGCGCCGGGAACGACCAGGGGGAAATAGATCGTCGGCGGATGAAAGCCGAAGTCCATCAGCCGCTTGGCCATGTCGAGGGTCGAAATTTTATTGGGCGCCTGAAACTTGTCGGAAAAGACGCACTCGTGCATGCACGGCCGGTCGTAGGGAAGATGGAGGACGGTTTTGAGCTTTTCCCGGAGGTAATTGGCGTTGAGCACGGCAAGCTCGCTGACCCGCTTGAGATCGGGCCCCAGGCTCAGGATGTAGCTGTACGCCCTGATCAGCACGCCCACGTTGCCGCAGAAGGCGTGGAGCTTGCCGATGGATTCGGGAAACGCGTCCGAGAGGCGGTAGGTTCCCTCCTCCTCCACCACGCGGGGGACGGGCAGGAAAGGCTCCAGGCGCTTGGCTACGCAGATGGGGCCGGCCCCGGGGCCGCCGCCGCCATGGGGCGTCGAGAAGGTCTTGTGGAGGTTGAGGTGCAGCACGTCGACCCCCAGCTCGCCCATGCTCACGATGCCCATTACGGCGTTCATGTTGGCGCCGTCGGCGTACACCAGCCCGCCCTTGGCGTGCACGATGGCGGCGATCTCCCGGATATGCTCCTCGAAAAAGCCCAGGGTGTTGGGGTTGGTGACCATAATCCCAGCCGTTTCCTCGTCCATGGCCCCCTCGACGGCCTCGGCTGTGAGGATGCCGCGCTCGTTGGACTTCACCGGGACGGGGCTGAAGCCGCACAGGGCGGCGCTGGCCGGGTTGGTCCCGTGGGCGGTGTCCGGAACGAGGATCTTCGTGCGGCGGGAATTCCGGCTTTGGTGCCAGGCGCGGAAAATGAGCATGCCGGCCAATTCCCCGTGCGCCCCGGCGGCCGGCTGAAGGGAAACGGCGTCCAGGCCGGAAATTTCCTTCAGGAGCCCTTCGAGATGGAACATCAGTTCGAGGACGCCCTGGGACAGTTGCGTCGGAAGCAGGGGATGGGCCCCGGCGAATTGCGGCAGCGAGGCCTGCCGCTCATGGGTCTTGGGATTGTACTTCATGGTGCAGGAGCCCAGGGGGTACATCCCCGTGTCGACGCCGAAGTTCCACGTCGAGAGGCGGGTGTAATGGCGCACAACCTCGACCTCGCTCAGGTCGGGGAAGTCCGGCCCCTCGCCCGCGAGCGCCTCCTCCACGGGGAAGGACTCCACGTCCCGCCGGGGCAGGGAAAAACCGCAGCGCCCCCTCTTCCCCTTCTCCAGGAGCAGGGGCTCGTTGAGGATCAGCCCGGATGATCCGGGAAATTCGTTCATCGTTTCCCCCCTTTGACGTTTTCCGGATGAGAGAGCTCCGCCACCAGGGCGTCCAGATCCTGCCGGGTTTTGGTTTCCGTGGCGCACAGGAGGTAGGCGTTCTTCCGTTCGGGGTACCAGGGCGCCAGGGGCAGGCCGGCCACCACCTTCCGCTCCAGGAGGCGCCCGTAGGCCGCTTCAAAGCCCGACGGAAACTCCACGACGAACTCGTTGAAGGTGGGGCTTGCGAAGGGAATCTTGAATCCGGCCCGGCGCAGTTCCCTTTTCAGGTGCTCCGTCTTGTCGTAATTGAGCTTCGCCAGCTCCCGCAGCCCGGTCCCGCCGAGGGACGCCAGATACATGGCGGCGGCCAGGGCGCACAGGCCGCTGTTGGTGCAGATGTTGGACGTTGCCTTCTCCCGCCGGATGTGCTGCTCGCGCGTGGCGAGGGTGAGGACGAACCCCCTCTTCCCTTCCCTGTCAGTGGTCTGCCCCACGAGGCGGCCGGGCATGCTCCGCAGGTAGGCCCTGCGGCAGGCGAACATCCCCAGCCCGGGTCCGCCGAAGCTCTGGGGGATCCCGAAGCTCTGGCCCTCGCCGCAGGCGATGTCCGCCCCCTGGCTGCCGGGGCTTTTGTAGAGGCCGAAGGCAAGGGGTTCCGTGAAGGAAGCGACGAGAAGCGTCTTTTCGTCGCCGATGAGCGTTTTCGCGGCGGCCAGATCTTCGATGACGCCGAAGAAGTTGGGTGACTGGAGGGCGACGGCGGCCAGGTCTTCCAGGCTTTCGAGTCGCTCCAGGTCCGTCCTACCCTCTTCCGTATAGGGAAGCTCGATCATCTCGAATCCGGCGGGCTCCAGGTAGGTCCGCGCCACGCGGCGGTAAAGGGGATGGATCAGGCTCGACAGGGCCACCTTCTTCCGCCGGTTCACCCGGCCTGCCATGAGCAGGGCTTCCGCCAGGGCGGACGCGCCGTCATAGAGGGACGCATTGGCGATCTCCATGCCCAGCAGGCCGGCGGTGAGAGTCTGGTACTCGAAGATCGCCTGGAGGGTTCCCTGGCTGATCTCCGGCTGGTAGGGCGTATAGGCGGTGGAGAATTCCGAGCGCCCCAGGAGACAGGTCACCGAGGCGGGGATGAAGTGCTCGTAGCTGCCGGCGCCCAGGAAAACCTTGGCCTCCGGAAAGACGGACATGGATCGGGCAAGGGCCTCCATGCGCCCGTTGAGTTCCCACTCGGTCAGGGGCTCGGGAAGGGCGAGCTCCGTCCTGCGCCGGCAGGCTTCGGGAATGTCCGCGAAGAGGGCGTCCAGGCTTTCCGCTCCCACCGTCTGGAGCATCGCAGCGATGTCTTCGTCCGTATGGGGCAGGTATCTCATTCGGCCGCCATTCCCTTCAGCAGCTCCAGGTACGCCTCCCGGTCCAGGAGACCCTCCATCTCCGAGGGATCCTCGGGCTTCATCCGGGCGATCCATCCCTCCGCATAGGGGGAGGTGTTGACCAGGTCGGGCGACTCTTCGAGGGCCGAATTCACGGCGTCAATCTCGCCGCTCAGGGGGATGAAAAGGGAAGCGACGGCCTTGACGGATTCGATGGAGCCGCACTCCTCCCCGCTCCCGAAGCTTGCACCCACTTCGGGCACTTCCACATAGACGATGTCCCCGAGCTGCTCCTGGGCGTAATCGGTGATGCCGATGGTGACGACCTCCCCGTCTCTTCTCGCCCATTCGTGGTTTTCTGTGTAGCGCACGCTCTCGGGCAGGTCCAGCTCATGGATTTTTTTCACGGATGCTCCTCCTCGGTTCAGTTCAGATCATTTCCCTCAGGGGGCGGTGGGCGGTGCGGTCTGGGCGGATGTTGTCAACGATCGTCGCCCGGAGCCTGCGCCGCCGGTCTTGAAGCTCCACGGTGTCGCCGGCGGTGAGACCCGTTTTCGCCTTGAGAAAGCCGCAGCAGAGGCCCGGGGGATCGAACCCCTCGGGCTTGTCCGGGCTGGCGATGCTGTAGATGCGCCCCTCGTGCCGCCCGATTCCCATATCCGTCACGCAGGTCAGGACGGCACCGATTTCTTTTTTCGCCGCATCGAGCACCCGGGCGGGCTCCCCGGCCCCGGTCGAAACCTTGCGGAGATCCTCGCCCACAAAGGCATGGGTGTATTCCGGATTCTCGACGCGCTGCAGCGCCTCCGATCCGATGAACGCTTTTGTAAAACCGCTTCCGTCGGCATTGAAGGGCAGCGCGAAAGGCCAGGGATGATTGATGAAGGGCCAGGGGCCGATGTCCTGGTGCGAAAGGGGAAGCATCGCGCCGGTCCGCAGCGAGTCCCGGGCGCCGAGGCCGCAGGGGATCATCCCCAGGGGTGCACCGGCGGCGGCAACCGCTTCCCAGAGATGGACGAAACGCTCCGGGGCAGTGAAGAGCTCGAAGCCGAATTCCCCGGTGTAGCCCGTGCGCGAGAGCATAAGGGGCGTCCCATCCTTCAGCCGCACCGCGTCGGCCAGGGGGGAGTCGGGGTCGAAATGGCCTTTGAAGGAGAAATAGATCAGGCCCTCGAAGACCTTTTGCGGAGCGGCAAGAACCTTCGCCAGAATCCTGGCCGACTGGGGCCCCTGGAGGTCCATCTTGCCGACGCGATCGGTGAGGTCTTCGATTTCCACCTCCTCCCGCTCCCGATGGGTGCGGAGGTGCCGGGCAATGACGCCGCCCATGGCGGCATTCACCCCCACCAGGTAGCTTTCCGGGGAGATCTGGAAGACGATGGCGTCATCGATGACCTCTCCCCGGGGGGTCAGGAAGGCGCCGTAAACGCCTCGGGAAGGGACCAGCGGGGTTCGGCTCTTCCCGAGGCAGAACCGGAGATCCCGGGTGAAGCAGCGCTGGAGCAGGTCGAAGCCGCCTTTCCCGGTCACCTTCACGGCGGCCATGTGGCTGGTGTCGAATGCCCCGGCATGGGTGAGCACGGCCCGATGCTCGCCCTTCACCCCCGCCGGGTACCAGAGCGGCATTTCGTAGCCGCTGAAATCGGCCATGCGCGCGCCCTGAGCCTCATGCCAGCCGTGCAGCAGGGTCCTCTTTATCCGTCCTTCCAAAATTTTCTCCCTCCGGCCTTCCACTTTGAAGGGGAAGAATAGCCTTTCAGCGGGCAGATGTCAATCCGCCTGAACCCCCGGCCGAGCCCTCAATGTTTAAGGCACTGACGGAGCCCCTTCACGCAACCTCATACCCCCGACTCCTCAAAACATTTCCTAAGGCCCTCCTTGCCCCCGCCTCCCCGTGAACCAGCTTGATGCTTCCAGGCTTCTCCCGCATCGACTGAACCCAGTCGAGCAGTTCCCTCTGGTCGGCGTGAGCCGAGTATCCCCCCAGCACATGAACCTGGGCCCGGATGGTGCACCGCTCCCCATCGAGATCCACGTATCCGCCCGGCTTTCCCGCATATTCCTGGATGGACCGCCCTGGAGTGCCGTGAGCCTGGTACCCCACGAAAACGATGTCGTTCCTGGGGTCTTCGATCCCTTCCCTGAGATGGTCGATAATCCGGCCGCCTGTGCACATGCCGCTTCCCGCTAGAATCACCATCGGCCCCGGCATTTCCAGGAGTTCCCGGTGATTTTTGTAGCTCTCCACAGCGTAGAGGCGGTTGAAGTTCAGGGGATGGTCGCCCCGGCGCAGCAGGGCCTTTGCCTCCTGATCCCAGTAGGCGGAGAGGTTCGACGCAATTTTTGTCAATTCGAGGCCGAGGGGCGAATCCACCATGACAGGGATGCGCTGCAGTTTTGCCAGCGCGGGGAACTTCTCCCGCAGGGCGTCGTCCGTCCGGAGCCGGTCCAGCTCATAGAGCACCTCCTGGGCTCTTCCCAGGGCGAAAGCCGGGATGAAGACCTTGCCGCCGTCGGAGAGCGCCCCCACGAGGACCTGGCCAAGGCGCTCCACGCGGTCCGCGCGGCTTTCGTGGAGCCGATTCCCGTAAGTGGATTCCAGGACCAGCAGGTTGCAGGGCGGAGGAGGGTCCGGGTCGGGAAGGAGCGGGGTGTTCTTTGCGCCCAGATCCCCGGAGAAGAGGATGGACGACCGGGGGCTTTCCGCCTCCAGGAGGATGAAGGCGGAACCCAGGATGTGCCCCGCCCGGTGGAAGGTGAAGCGGACACCGTTCTTCAACGCGAAGGGCTCCCCGTACTCGAACCCCCAACTGAGGTCGTCGAGCTTGCGGAGCGTGGCTTCGGCCTCCTTCTCCCCCCAGTCGGAAAAGCTCAGGGCGTCCCGGAGCATGGGCGGAAGGAGTGTCTTGGTCGGGTGGGTGGCGAGGATCTCCCCGTGGAACCCTTTGCGGACAAGCTCCGGCAATTTCCCGATGTGATCAATGTGGGCGTGGGTGAGCAGGACGTAATCGATCTGCGGCGGTGAAACGGGCCAGGCGTCCAGGGAAAGGGCCGGGTCTCCGCCCTGCACCATCCCGCAGTCCACGAGAATGTTCAGCCCCCGGGCCTGCACCAGGTGGCAGGAGCCGGTGACGCATCGCTCCCCGCCCAGGTGGGTCAGCTTGAAGGGCGGTGTCTCTAGCCCGTCCGATTTTCCTTCCTGATCCTTTCCCGCCGTTTTTCCCGTCATTCCTTTGTTCCTTTCGCTCCCCGCGTCGTCTCATTCAGTAAACTCCCGCGCCGGAATTCACCTCCCGCCTGACCGTCCTGTTTCTTAAACAGCAGCCTTGCACATTCGGTACCGGGTCTTAAAAAAGAGAAACAAAGTGATTGTTCTGTCTCTAAGAATGAGACAATATTCTGTCCCCATCTGGAAAGGGCTTATCGAAAATCAGGGAAATCCAGGCTTACTTGGTTTTGATGGGCGGGCCGGCATGCAGCCGTTTTTCATCCCTTCAGCCGCAGGCTGACCATGGTGGTTCCTCCCTGCTCCCACTTCTTGGTAAACCCCAGCTTTCGGGCGAGGCCGAGCATCTTGTCGTTCTCGCTCATGATCTGCCCTTCGATTTCACCCAGGGCCTTTTCCCTGCCATGGGCGATGATGAGCTGCAGGAGTTTGGCGGCCAGCCCCTTCCGCTGAAAATCATCGTGAACCAGCAGGGCGAATTCCCCCGCGTTCTTCTCGGCATCCGTGTGGAGGGAGCCCACGGCGATGATTCTTCTTTGCCCCTTTTCCTCAATTTCGGCGACCAGGGACAGGGACCGGTCGTAGTCCGTGTCGCACATCAGGACGAGCCATTCGTGGGTAATATTGGTCGTGGAGGAGAAGAAGCGCGTCCGGAGCGTCTCTTCCGACAGGCTCGAGAGAAACTCCCGTGCCAGGGGCTCATCCTCCGGCTTGATCGGCCTCAGCACGACCGGCGTTCCATCCTTGAACTTCCAGTGCTCGATCAGCTTGACGGGGTAAGGGGCGATGATCAGGTGGGGATAGGGCGAGTGGTAATTGATGATAAGCCAGTCTTCGATGGAGGAAGTCTCCAGGACGATCCGGGCGTCGCGGGCATAGGGCAGGCCCTTGGAGATGACCAGCGGATTGATGTCGATTTCCGAGATCTCCGGGAAATCCACGATAAGATTGGAGAAATTCACGAGAGTTTCCTCCAGCGCCTCGAGATTCACCGCCGTTTTGCCCCGGTAGCCCTGAATCAGCTTGTAGGCCTTCGTCTCCTCCATCAGCCGCTTGGCGAGGGTCCGGTTGAGGGGCGGCAGGCCGATGGAGAAGTCCCGGATCAGGTCCGCGTTGGTCCCTCCCATCCCGAAGAAAATGATGGAGCCGAAATCCTTGTCCCTCTTGGATCCGAGGACCAGCTTGTAATCCACTCCCTCGATCATCTTCTGAAGCTCGATCCCCTCGATGTCGATCCCAGGGGCGCGCTCCTTGACCTCCCGCATCATTCGGGCGTAGGCTCCCAGGAGCTGCTCATCGGAAGCAAGCCCCGTGATCACACCGCCCACATCTTTTCGGTAGGTGAGTTGCGGCGCTGCGATTTTAATCGTGACGGGGTAGCCGATCTCCCTCGCCGTCCGGAGAACTTCCTCCATGGTTCGGACCGTGAGGGAGGGGATGGTCCGGATGCCGTAGCTTTCCAGGAAGTTCTTGGACTCCACCTCGTTGAGAAACGTTCTCCCCTCCGAAAGGGCTTTGTGGATCAACCCTCCCAACTTCTGCTTCGAGAGGTCCTTGCGCTCCGGCAATTCTGACGGGGTCTCGTAGAGCAGATCCAGGTTTCTCCGGTATTTGAACAGATTGACATAGGCGCGCACCCCTTCCTCGGGGGTCCCATAGGTGGGGATATTGTTGGCGATGAGGAGTTCCCTGGCGTTTCTCACCGGCTTCCCCCCGACCCAGGCGGCGATGACCGGTTTCCACGACTTTTTCGCGCTGTCAATCACGGCCCTCGCCACTTCTTCCGGTCCCGCGATATTCATGGGCATGTAAATGACCAGTACGCCGTCGACGCCGGGATCATTGAGGCAGGCGTCGACCGCCGTCGTGTAGCGGGAGATGTCCGATTCCCCGAGGACGTCGAGGGGATGCCCCTCACTCCATTGGGGCGGCAGGGTACTCTTCAGCGTCCGGACGGTCTCGGAGGAGAGCCTTGCCGGTTCCCCCCCGAAATCGACCAGGGTATCCGTCGCCATGAGGCCCGCACCGGCGTACGCAAACTCCAGGCCGGCAACCGTCACGACGGCCAGCCTCGGCCCCGTTGGCAGTTTCCTGGAATCCAGAACCTCGGCGGCATGGAACAGCCCTCGGATATCTTTGACCCGGATCACCCCGGCCCGTTTGAAGGCCGCTTCGTAGATGGCATTGTTGCCGGCCAGCGGTCCCCAGGTAGAAAGCCGCTCCGCTTTTGCCCGGTCGGCGTGCCGTCCCGGTTTCAGGACGACGATGGGCTTCCGGATGGCAAAGGCCCGGGCCGCGCTCATGAATTTTTTCGCGTTCCCCACGCTCTCCATGTAAAGGAGGATGCTCTTCGTATCGAAATCCTCGCTGAGATAGTCGATGAGATCGCCGAAGCCGATGTCGATCATCGAACCCAGCGACGCGACCATGCTGAAGCCGACGTGGGCGTAGTTCGCCCAACTCAGGATTGAGCTGCACAGCGCCGCGCTCTCGGAGATGAAGGCAATGTTGCCGGGCGGGGGCGTGTCTTCAATGAAGGTCGTATTGAGCCCTATGTCGGGCCTCACGAAACCCAGGCAGTTCGGCCCCAGGATGCGCATGCCGTATCGTTTGCGCGTCTCGGAGATCCGCCGCTCCAGGAGCGCCCCCTCGGCGCCCGCTTCCCGGAAGCCTGAGGAAATGATCACCGCGCCATCCACGCCGGCTTTTCCGCATTCCTCCATCACCTCGGGCACCCCTTGCGCCGGGATGGCGATCACGGCGAGATCCACGTGCTCCGGAATGCTGCTCACATCGGGGTAGCACTTGAGCTTGCACAGGGTCTGTCGGCGCGGGTTGACGGGAAAGATCCTTCTCCCCTTGGCCCGCAGCAGGTTGGTCATGATGATCCGGCCGACCGAGCCCTCCCGGTCTGACGCGCCGATCAGGGCGATGCTCTTGGGATCAAAAACACTGGAAAGGGTTGCCATCCGTTACCTCCATCGGACAGGGATTGCGATCCGTTACCTCCATCCTCCTGCGGCGTTTAAAGGGTCATGCACGACGGCCCGGGGACTGCTGAGGATCGGTGCTTTTTCAGGCGACAGGCTTGAAAAAGTATCCTATTATGACAGTGCTTTTACCAGTTATTTCCGTAATTGGCAATTGAAAGCCGGGACCAGAGGCGAGGGGGCGCGGTCACGCGCGGAGCGGAAAGGACGGGGTCGCGTCTTTCTCGAAGTGGTGATAGTCCCTGAGATGCTGGAAATGGCCGCCCCAGTGCCAGCCCCGCCTGAGAAAAGCCTGAACGACAGGGGAGCCCTCCGTCAGGGTTCCCGGAGTGTCCGGCCTGTATAGGGCCCCTGGAGGCTGAATCTCGCCGTTCTCGTAGATGACGGGATTCTGGAAGGGATTGAGGTCGACGGCCAGCCCTGCTGCGTGCCGGGAAAGGCGCTCCGTCCCGGCGATGAAGCGGTAATTGAAGGCCGAGGAATTGTTGGCCGCCATGGAGGCATCGTCCGACCAGCCGTACCGGACGATGGGGATGACCGAATACAGGGGGAAGCGCGCCTCACGGATGAGGGCAAAAAGCTCGCGGAGGTCCTCTTCGAGGGAGGCGTGGACCAGGAGCTGCCCCCCGTGGAGCCTGCCGCCAAAGCCGAAGTAGGAAACCTTCATCAGGCGCAGGGCGGCGACGACTGCCTGCGGGGCCGGACAGCCGGCAACCGCCTCGTCGAAGGTCATGGCGCTGTCGATAACTTCGATGCCGTTCATGGGATATTTTTTACATTTTTTCACCGGCATCTTCAAATAAAAACCTGCGGACATAAAAAATCCGGAAATTTTCTTTAAAGTTGGTTCCCGCGATCGCCGATAAGAGAAACAAAGGCAGAAAGCAGGCAGTCAGAAAGGAGGAGCAAGAGAAAGACTGTCCGATTCCACCCGAAAAAAAGGATTCAGGCACCAAACAAAACTTCGGCAAGAAATGCCGACAAAAAACCTAGAAAAGGAGAATGTACCATGGCGATCAATGACATTTCTTTAACTTCCGGAATGAGGACCAATCTTTTAAGTCTGCAGTCTACCACCAATCTTTTGAACCGCACCCAGGAACGCCTGGCCACCGGGAAGAAAGTGAATTCCGCCCTCGACAACCCGGTTTCCTTCTTTGCCTCCCAGTCCCTGAACTCCCGCGCTTCCAAACTTGATGGTTTGAAGGATGCTATGGGGCAGGCGATTCAGACGATTAAAGCTGCCAACAATGGGATCACGGCGATCACTTCCATGATTGAACAGGCCAAAGGTGTTGCCGAATCCGCTATGAGTGCGGACACAGCGGCGGTTCCTGCTCTCGCAGCTCAGTATGGAGAACTGCTCGGTCAGATTGACACGATCGCGGAAGACTCCGGCTACAAGGGGATAAATCTTTTAGCCTCAGGTAATCTTACTGTTAAATTCGGTGGCACAAATTCAGAACTGACGTTGACGGGATTCGACGGAAAGTCGGCCGGTGTCCTGGCTTTAGATGCAACCTTTACAGACGCGGCTACGGCGGAAGCGGCCATCGGGAAATTGGATACAGCCCTGGAGACTTTGAAGACAAACTCATCCACTCTGTCCAGCAACCTGAGCATCATCACGGTCCGTCAGGATTTTTCGACGAACATGGTCAACACGCTTTCTGAAGGTTCGGATAAGCTGACCGCAGCCGATACCAACCAGGAAGGCGCCAACATGCTGATGCTGCAGACCCGCCAGTCCCTGGCCACCACGGCTCTGAGCCTCTCGGCGCAGGCGGCCCAGTCGGTTCTGAAGCTCTTCGGTTAAACGACCCGTAACGGGTGGAATTCCGAAGGGGAAGGGAAATCCCTCCCCTTCGGAATTCCGCCATCAGGGGGCAGCGTCATGAATATCCAGAGCATCCATCCCTTACCGGGACAGTTGAGCGCGGTCCACACCACCGCTGAGGGCAATGCCGCCCGGTCCGATGGAACCGCTTCTGCGGCTGCGCCGATCCACAGCACTGCATTGTCAGGTAAGCAGGAAACTTCCCCGGGGGATTCAGAAAAGATAACTGCTCTGTTCAATAATCTGCAGAGAGACCTGGAGTCGGACCTGAGCGTTGTTTTATATCCCCCCTTTTTCCCGATTGCGACCTATCAACGGTTGAATCTCATCGAAAAGGTCCGCGGAATCGAAGAAGCGATCGTGCAGGCATCTCTCGATGAAAACCTGAAGTCCACGATCTCTGGAAATTTCCTGAAGGATCATGCGACGGACGGGGAAATATCCGCGGTCATGGGAAAGCTTTTTGCTTTACGCGATCAATGGCTGGCAACGGGACAGGCATCGCCGGCGGAACTTCAACCCGGCTCGATTTTGTCAACGGAGGCATGAATCTCCCATGGCACTGAAAATAAGCCTCAAGCCACAGGAAAAACTGATCCTCAATGGTGCGGTCATTCAGAACGGAAAAAACCGCTCGGAATTTGTCCTGGAAAACCGGGCGACGGTTCTCCGGGAAAAAGACATTCTACGGGCGGAGGAAGCAACTTCCTACTGCAGCAAAATTTATCTGGCCATTCAGATGATGTACATCGATGGCGGGAACCTGGTCGAATACCATAAGACCTACTGGAGCCTGGTTCGGGAACTGGTCCAGGCTGTACCGAGCACGCTCGAACATGTGAGCGCAATCAGTGAGCATCTACTGAAGAGCGAATATTATCAGGCCCTCAAGGCCGCCAGAAAACTGATGGATTACGAACAGGAGGTATTGGATCGTGTACGCAGCTCAACTTGAAGTTTACAGGAATGCCCAGAAAGAAGCCATGTCCGGTCGGGAGATCGAGGCGCTGGCTCTCACCAGGGCAGCCCTGCAGCTTAGAAAATGCCAGGTCAACTGGGATTCTGATGACCGAAAGGGGGAACGGTCGGCGGCTCTTGAATTGAACCAGCGGATCTGGACGATTCTTCAAGGGGAACTTGCCAGGGAAGACAATCCACTGCCTCTCCAGTTGAGGCGGGATCTGTTGTCGCTGAGCCTCTTCGTCGATAAGCAGATATTCGAAGTCATGGCTTTTCCAGCGCCGGAGAAGCTGGACATGCTGATCAAGATCAATTTGAACCTGGCTGCGGGACTTCGGGGCAACGCAGGGGAATAATCTCCCGCAGCTGTCCGTTCGACATTGCGATTGTCTCCGCTCCAAGCGTCACCCCGGGGATGAGAAAAGCCTCATCCCCTGATTTCATCCCTCAAGTTTTTCAGAAATCATCCGATCATAACGTCATGGAAATCAAAACTTCTTCTGAAACCACCGCCGCCGACGCGCTTTTTTCTTCAACGACACCCACGGGCGCCATGATGGATTATGTCGCCGGTCAGGCCCTGTCACGGGGCATCGACGCCTTGACGGCAAAGGATTATCAAAAGGCTGTCCGGGAATTCAGACTCACCCTTTCCCTTTCCCCCTATTCGGATAATGCCCTCAATGCTCTCACCTATATGGGAACGGCCTTTGAGCGCAGCGGCGACACCGCGGAGGCGATCAAGACCTATCGCCAGGCGATTGCGGTTTTTCCGACCGACGACAGCTTTAACCTCAGCCTGGGAAACCTTCTGTTCTCGCAGGACAAAAAAGAGGAGGCGCTGGAGGAGTATTCCGCCGCCGTGAGGAAAAACGTGTCATCCAGTAAAAATTTCTACTCTCTGGGCCAGGGATACCTTGCCTTAGGGCAGTACGATAAAGCCGAGGAGCAATTCAAGCGCGTGATCCAGATGTCCCCAAGGGAGTCCGGCGGATATTACGCCCTTGGCCAGGTGTACCGAGCCGAAGGGAGGTACGTCGAAGCGGGGAAGCAGCTTGAAAGGGCTCTGAGCATCGAGCAGGCGTTTGCCAACGCCCATTATGAGCTCGGAATGCTCTATGCCGAGCAGCGCAACATCGACAAGGCAGAGAAAGAGTTGGATATTCTTGCCGAGGAAACGGGGATGGACGGGGATTCCTATCTGGATCTTCAGGAGGCGATCAACCGGAATTCCGCACCGAAGCTTCTCGCCGCCTATATCACCAGTCTCAACCTTGCCTCCGGACCGGGCACCCAGGTGTCCAGCCTCAATGCATCTCTTGTCCAGGCCAATGCGAGCCAGGATTATACGATGACCTTTATCTTCGACAAGGGCATGGATGGTTCCTCCGTCCGGAACATTGCCAACTGGAGCATCCGCCGGTCCACCAGCACGTCTACGGGGGGTGTCTACAATTGGGGAATGAAGGCGCCGTCAACGGAGATCAGCCTGAATCCGATGCCTTCCAAGGTGACTTATGATCCCGAGTCCCTGACCGCCAAGGTGACCTTCAAGATTACCCAGAACGCGGCCGGTGACGGGACGCTGGACCTTTCTCACCTGGTTTTCCGATTCAAGGGCACGGATGTATACGGGAATGCCATGGACACAGCCCGCGATGAATATAACCGGATCTCTCAGATTGTATAAGAATTCTTCCTCCTCTTCTGAAGCAAATGATCAACCCTTTTGCCGTTCCACCCCGTTAAGTCGGCATCGCGGGAGGAAAAAGGCGCCTTTAGGGGAAATTTTTACCGGGCAGGCAGAGATCAATGCCCGATCGCCAGGCCTGAAAAAGCGGAATCGTTCGTGTAAGCAACTAATAAAACGATAAATATTTCTTTGGCACTTCTTTTGCTGAATGGGCATCAGAAGGGTTATGGGAAAGAACCGAGGAAGAGCAATAGGTAGGCCTTCGGCGGATTCCTTTCAGCCTTTCCTGGTGAAAACAAAAGGAGGCGAACATGATCACGAATGTCACAGGTACGACCGGTTCCACAGCGACATCGGCAACGGCGAACTCTTCCGCTTTCAAAATGGCAACGGAGGATTTTCTGGAGCTTCTCCTGACCGAACTGGAAAACCAGGACCCCATGGACCCGGTCAGCACGAGCGAAATGGCTTCCCAATTCGCAAGCTTGACCCAGGTGTCGCAGCAGGACCAGACCAACAAGTATCTGGAGACCCTCCGCAACAATCAGGCGGTTGATTATCTGGGGAAGACGATAACCTATGTTGGAAAAACGGGCGACGAGGGGAGTTCGGTCGAGAAAGCATCGCAGGTCACCGGCGTGGTTTACAAGGACGGCGTTCCCTCTCTGGTAACGAAAGAAGGGGAGACCATTGCGCTGGATGCCGTGGCGGGGGTTTCATAACCCTGCGCCGTCACCCCGGTTAATCAGCCTTCTTTAAATAAAGCGAGGAGAAAAAAGATGAGTTCATTTTATACGACCCTGACGGGACTGAATGCCTTCCATACCCAGATCTCACAGATCAGCAATAACATGGCGAACCTGGAAACAACGGCCTACAAGTCCAACGGCATTTCCTTCGAGGAAGTGCTCACCGAGACCATGACCTTGAACTCGGCGACCTCGCCGGTGGCGGGAAAGGGGGTCTCGATCCTGGGGACTTCGACTTCCTGGGAGCAGGGCGACCTGATTGCGACGGGCAATACCACGGACCTGGCCATTACCGGCGAAGGGTTCTTTATCGTTAATGATGAATTGGCAGGGGGGACGACGGCCACCTACTACACCCGGGATGGCGGTTTCCAGTACAAGGTGGATGGCACTGATGCAACTCTCATGAATGATTACGGAATGGCCGTCCAGGGATATGATCTAATCGCCGGAGGCACTACTCCCACGGACATCACTGTACCCACC
This sequence comes from uncultured Syntrophus sp., assembly GCA_964555065.1. Classification (GTDB taxonomy): domain Bacteria; phylum Desulfobacterota; class Syntrophia; order Syntrophales; family Syntrophaceae; genus Syntrophus. Next base: position 8,314 of record CAZKRB010000027.1, on the reverse strand, counting down.
ACTTACTTAAGAACGGACATCGATAAGGACGGCGTCGTCAGCGGGACCGATGCCAGCGGTACGGTGACCAATCTGTTCCAGCTCGCTCTGGCCATTTTTTCCAGCAAGGACGGATTGAACAAGGTAAATGACGGTCTTTACATCGGCACCAGCGCTTCGGGAACGGCTCAGGTGGCGGCGGCCGGGAGCGGTCAGTATGGAAGCATCACCTCCGGTGCGCTGGAATTGTCCAATGTGGACATGGCGGCGGAAATGGCGGACCTGGTGATCGCGCAGCGGGCCTATGAAGCCTGTGCCAAGGTGATGACGACGGAAAGTGAAATCATGCAGACAACCACGAACATGACCTAGGGCGGTTCGGCGGGTGGGGAAAAGATTTAACCCAGCGGAAAGGGAGAGATAACCTATGGCCACAATTTCGGGAACGGTCTACTCCTCATTGAGCGCCCTGAATACCTATTCCGTGGCGATCGATGTGACGAGCACCAACATCGCCAATGCCGAGTCCGCCGGATACGCGAGGCAGACCGCCGTCATCAGGGAGAAAATCGCCGCCGACGGAACGGGATACGGCGTCGATGTTTCCGCCATCAAGCGGTCCAGCGACTCCTTTCTCACCGCGCAGCTTCGCACCGCCAACCAGGAACTCGGCAAATCGGGCGTGGAGGCGGAGGTGCTCTCCTCTCTCGAACAGGTCTTTTCCGAAGCGGATGGCAGCGGGCTCAGTTCCGCCATGAATGAATTCTGGAACGCCTGGCAGGAGGTGGTCAACGATCCCTCCGGTTCCACGGCCCGTTCCGTCCTGGCCTCCTCTGCCGATACCCTGGCGGACACCTTTAACGCCATGAGTGTGCAGCTCTCCGAAATCTCCTCGGGGATTGAGGGCGGCATCGAGGAGTCGGTGGCGAAGATCAATGATCTTGTGCAGCAGATTGCCGATGCCAATCAGGACCTGCTGTTCCTGGATGTCTCCCGGCAGAACGCCAACCCTCTTCGGGACAAGCTCGATGCCCTGGTTCAGGAGCTTTCCTCGCTGGTCGACGTCAAGGTATCCACCAACGAGGCCGGCCAGGTGAGCCTGCAACTGGCCAACGGCGCCGACCTGGTGGAAGCGGACGGGATAACAACCCACAAGCTGTCTACCGCAGCCGATCCGACCACGGGACTGCTGAAGGTGACTTGGACGGACGGAGCCGGGAATGCGCCCGATATAACGGGGGAAATCTCCAGCGGAAAACTGGGGGGATACCTGGAAATTCGGGAGAGCGTTGCAAGCTATCGGGAGCAGTTGGAGGATCTGGCCGGAGCGGTCATCTCCGGCGTCAACGGACTTCATAAAAGCGGCGATGATCTTTACGGCAACAATGAAGAGGTTCCCTTTTTCACCGGCTCCGGTGCGGCCGACATTAAGGTCAATTCCGTCGTTGCCGGTGATCCGGGAAAAATCGCGGCGGCTGCCGCCGGGGGAGGCGCCGGAGACGGCTCCAACGCCAGGGCGATTGCGGAACTTCAAAACAGCCGGCAGATGACCGGCGGCACGACAACCTTCATCGATTATTACGCTTCCCTGGTCAGTGGAATCGGCGACTCCGTCCGGGCCGCCCAAACCGGTTACGAAAGTCAAGCGAACATCCAGGCGTATTATACCAACGCCTGCCTGTCCGTCTCCGGAGTGTCCACGGACGAGGAAATGGCCAAACTCATTCTGTATCAGCATGCCTATGAAGCGGCGGCGAAGATCATGACCGCCTTGGACGAACTGATGCAGACGCTGATTCGCATGTGATCAAGGAATGTCTGAATCCGCGAAATCCGCGGAATCAACGGAAAGAGAGAAGGGACGCCAGGGAAGGAGGGAAGGAACGCATGAGAATTACCCGCAGCATGATGGTGAACAACATGGCGCATTTGACGGAACGGCAGTTGGGAAGGCTCAACGATGCCTCGAACGTTGTTGCCTCCGGCAAGCGGCTCAACAAGCCCTCCGATGATCCTTCCGCCGCTGGCCGGATTTTGTCTGATCGGGCGTCGCTTTCCCGATACGGGCAGTATGAGTCGAATCTCGCGCAGGCCGAGACCTGGATCAAGACCAGCAGCGCGACCCTCGAAACGGCGGGCGGTATGCTGGCTCAGGCCCAGGATATCATGTCGTCCATTGCGACGGCGGATCAGGCCACGAGCGACGGTTATCTGAAAACCATGGAGAACATTTACGCCCAGGTCCTGGATCTTGCCAACTCAAAGTCCGGGTCCGGTTACCTCTACAGCGGCAGCCTTTCCGATACGGCGCCTTTTTCGTCGGCGGGAGTCTATCAGGGAAACTCTCAGGAGAAGACCATTATTGCCGGGGAAGGCAGTTCGATCACCCTGAACAGCAGCGGGGACACAATCTTCGGCAAGGCCCTTTCCGTCCTGAGCCAGGCGATTACCGCCATCCAGAACGGCAATCGGAATGTGGACCTGACACAGGCTTTTGCCGAGGCGACGTCGGCCTTTGAAGCCGAACAGGTTTCCCTGGCGAACACCCAGAAGCAGCTGGAGGACAAAAGAGTTCAACTGAAAAAACTCATGACCCATGCGGAAGACCGCATTTCCGAGGCTGAGGTGGGAAGCAGGGAAGAAGCGGCCATCCGGCTGCAGACCCAGCAGACGGCCTATGAAGTGACTCTTGAGGCCGTGGCCAGCGTGCTGAAAATGACCAAATTGTCGGATCTTCTTTAATCTCTTTCCCTCTTTCCTTTTCGTATTTACCTCATCTTGAGCCATTCCGGGAGATGAGAAGGCGGGCGTCGGTCAGCGAGATCCCCTGGTCTTCGGCATGGACGAAAACGGGATTCAAGTCGATTTCAGCGATCAGGGGGGCTTCCGTAAGCAGGCCGGCTACCCGGCAGATGAGGTCTGCCAGGGCCTCCACATCGCGGGGAGCCTGACCGCGGCTTCCCTGGAGAATCGGCCACGCCCGGAGTTCCCGCAGCATGTCCCGGGCTTCCGCCGGCGTCACCGGGGCGATGCGGACGGCCGAATCCCGGAAGATTTCCAGATAAATCCCCCCCAGGCCGGCCACGACGACGGGGCCGAAAACGGGATCCTGGCACCCGCCGACAAAGCATTCCAGCCCTCCCCCGGGAGCCATTTCCTGCACCAGGAATCCTTCCACCGGCAGTTCCCGATGATGCTCCGCCAGCGAGTCACGCATTTCCGCCATGGCCTGCGCCAGTGCCGCACGGTCCGGGAGGTTCAGCCGCACTCCCCCGACGTCCGACTTGTGCGAGGCCTGGTGCGAAAGAAGTTTCAGCGCCACGGGAAAGGCGAGTTCTTTGTCTTCCAGATCGGAGGCCTCGGTGATTCTGAAGCTTCGGACGAAGCTCAGATCTGCGGCCTTCAGCAGCTCGATGCATTCATCGGCCAGGGGATGGCGCTGTTCCCGGACGAAGCGGTCGAGATGCGCCTGCAGCTCCGTCAGGGCGAAGGAAAAGCTCGGGGTCTCACCCCGGGCGTCCCGCTTCGCTTTCTGTTCCGCGTAGGTTGCGGAAAGATGGAGGGCTCTCACCGCCGACAGGGGGCTGATATAAATGGGGTAGCGTGTCATGAGATCCCGGGTTTCCGCAGCGTCGGTGAGGACGGCCACGGCTGCGGGCTTGTTGTATTTCCGGGTCAGGGAATCCAGTTCCCCCAAAAAGGTTCTAGACATATCGGACTCGTAATGGGACTGGTAGACGTGATTGAAAATGACGCCGTCGACTTCTTCGAGCTTCAGCGCCTCTTCCAGGATCCGGGCGTAGAGGCGGTAATCGAAGATTTCCCCCAGGTCGAGGGGGTTCTGGGCGGCGATGACCCGCCGTTGGTAGAGCGTGTTGAGCCGCTCAAAGAAGCTTTCGGGAAAGGGGACAAGGTCAAAGCCGTATTGGGAGCAGGCATCGGCGGTGATGACGGCATGGCCGCCGGAGCGGGAGAGAACGGCGATCCGCCGGCCCCGCATCAGGGGCTGCTGGAGGATTTTCACGGCCCGAATCGCCTCTTCCTCGTCTTCCACACGGATGACGGCCGCCTGGCGGCAGAATCCGTCGACCACGTCATCGCTGGCGGACAGGGCGGCGGTATGGGAGCGGGCGATGTTGGCGCTGATCGGGTTGCGGTTGGCCTTCTGGAGGATGATGGGTTTGGAGGCAGACAGCGCGGTGCGGAAGAACTCCCGGCCCCGCTTGAAGCCCTCCAGGTAAACGACCACCTGGTCGGTCGCTTCGTCTTCCAGAAAATAGGAAAGAAAGTCCGTTTCATCGAGCTGGAGTTTGTTGCCCATGCTGACCATCTTCCCCGGCCGAACGGCGTTTTCCGGCAGGCTCTCCAGGTAGATGTGTCCGAGGCCGCCGCTCTGGGAGATAATGCCCACCCGCCCGCCGGGCAGGCTCCTGCTGTAGAGAAGAAAGGGCATGACCAGGTTGAGATCGTAGTTGACGATGCCGATGCAGTTGGGGCCCACGAAGCGGATGCCGTAGCGATCGGCGATTTTCAGGACCCGTTCCTCCAGGGTGTCGTTTTCGTCATGGGAAAATTCGCTGAAGCCGCTGGACTCGATCACCGCGCGGCGGATTCCCCGCTTCCCGCATTCTTCGAGCAGCTCCGGGATGGCGGCTGCCGGGGTGATGAAGAGGGCGACATCCGGCGTTTCCGGAAGGCTCGCAAAATCCTTGTAGATGCGCACACCGGCGATCTCCCCCTCCTCGGAGCTCACTCCGTAAAGCCGGACCTTGCACTCCAGCCGGACATTGTTCAGAATGATCAGATGCCCCAGATTCTTCTTCCGGGGAGAAGCTCCCACCACCACCATGCTCTGCGGGTAAAACAAAGTTCTCACGGCCTGCTCCTTTTCTGCGAGAGTCGCAGTCTCCTTTTCAAAAATCCTATCCGCGGTAGATCCCGCCAGCATCGTGACGCCCGGTTCGCCTCGATGATCGGCAAGGGGCCGACGGCCGAATGCGGCTTGCAGCCGGGAAGCCTAGCGGTCTGAAAATAGAAAAAGTATTGGAAGAAGCGGCGCCAATGTCAAGCTAAAACCGGCCAAAAGAGAATTTTCCCGCTGGTATTTCTAAAGAGGCATCGCCGTGGACGGACCGGGCGATTTCCTCTCGCCTGATCGGACGAAGTACCGAACCGAAAACCCCCTCTCTGATCGTTGCAACCTCTTCATTCCGCATTTATTTTTTATTGTCCATTGCACCGGGGTTGATCTTTCGATAAATTGAAAAAGGGAAGAAAAGATCCGGGGGCATCCCCAGGGAGTCAATCATGGATCCTGAATCGGTGCGGAATTATCAGAGGGAGCTTGTTCTGCCCGACGGCTTTCGCCTGCAGATCCGGAGCATCCGGCCTGACGATAAAATCGCCCTGGTGGCTTTCTTCCGCCAGTTGAGCCATGAATCCGTCCATCTGCGATTCCTGGCCGACAAAAAGGAGCTGACGGCCGCCGAACTGGCTTATTTCACCGAAGTGGATTTTGTCCATCATGTGGCTCTGGTTGCCCTTCTTCCGGAAATCGATGCCGAACAGCTTGTCGGCGTTGGCCGCTATATCGTCATCCGTGAAGAGCCGGGAAAATCTGTTGCTGAAATCGGTCTCCTGGTGATGGATAAATACCAGGGAAAAGGAGTGGGAAAAGCCCTGCTGGTTCATCTTGCCGAACTTGCCCGAAACGCGAAAATCCACGCGCTGGAAGCCGACATCCTGCGGGAGAATGTCCATGTCCGCGAGCTCTTCAAAGATTGCGGCTATCGGGTTACCGGCGAGGTGGAGGACAAAATGCTGAAGCTGATTGTTCATCTGGATGTCCAGCGGAAGGATGGCGGGATTTCATGACCGATGATGGGGAAAGGGAAAAAGCCGTCGCTTGCGCTCCGGAGGATGTCCGGCTTTTTCGGGAAATGGTTGCGATGCTGGCGCACGGGCAGGAGGATGCTCTGTCCTCCGGGACGTGTGTCGCGGCTGCCGGTCTCGCCTTTCTGGACCGTCCCTATGGCGCGAACACCCTGGAGCGGAACGGTCCCGAGCGGCTGACCATCAATCTCCGGGAACTGGACTGCTTCACCCTGGTGGAAAACGCCCTGGTTCTGGCCCGGCTGGTCCGCACGGGAGCGGCGGACTTTGCCGATTACGCCGCAAACCTCCAGCGACTCCGCTATCGTCGGGGAATCCTTTCCGGTTATGCCTCCCGGCTCCATTATTTCTCCGACTGGCTTGCCGATGCCGAAGGGAAGGGGTTTATCCGCAACATGACGGAGGGCCTGGGCGGGCAGCCCCTGGGGAAGCCTGTCTTCTATATGACGCGCCATCGGGAACGCTATCCGGCCTTGGCGGAGGCGGAAGTTTACCGGCAGCTGGAGGAGATCGAACGGCGGATTTCCGCCCGGCAGCTGGTCTACCTTCCCCGCGAGCGCATGCGCTTGGCCGAGGGACGGATACTGGACGGCGATCTGCTGGCAATAACCACCGACCTGGCGGGCATGGATGTGACCCACGTGGGAATCGCCCTCCGGCGGCGCCGCCGGGTTCATCTCCTGCACGCCTCCAGTGCGGCGGGAAAAGTGCTGGTCAGCACGGAAACGCTTTACGGCTACCTGGGGAAAAAGAGGGGACGCACCGGGGTGATGGTGGCGAGGCCGTTATAGAGGCGACCCCGGTGCGGGGGCCTTTTCCCTGCCCTTCTTTCCCCCCGGCGCAGCCTTCGGAGCGGCCGCGGCCGCTCCGGTTACCCCCGGATCATGACCAGCAGCATCTTGAAGGGCTTCTCCGCTGCCAGGGCGTGGGGAACGTTGGCCGGCATGATCAGCATCTCGCCTGCCGCCACGGTCTGCGGTTTGCCGCCGAGGGTAATTTTCGCCTCTCCATCGAGGATCGTGACCATGGCATCATACGGGGCGGTGTGCTCGCTCAGCCCCTGGCCCGCATCGAAGGAAAAGAGGGTGACGGTTCCCGCCGTTCGGTTCAGCAGGGTTTTGCTGACCACCGAGCCTGCCGCGTATTCGACTTCCTTTTCCAGGTTGAAGGGGACTCCCTTCTCTTTCTCTCCAGTCTTTTCCATGAGAAAACCTCCTTGGGGTTGATCTTTCTTGGGGTTTATCTTTTCTTTTTAAGCGGGCTTTCCGGCCCTTGCCGTTTCGCCTCTGTTTTTCCGGCTTTTCCTGCCGCCCTTAGAGGCAGGGAAGGGTATCCCCTTGTTCGACCGTTTTTCCCTGGCGGCTGATCACCACCACGTCCAGGGGGATACGGACGCCGGCGAGATCCATTCCCCTCTGCACGATTCGCGGCAGGCCGGAGCAGCAGGGGACCTCCATGATCGCCACCGTGACGTCCTTCACACCGGCATTCCGGAAAATTCCGGCAAACTTTTCCACGTAGGGGGCGGTCTCATCAAACTTGGGGCAGCCCACCATGACGACCTTTCCGGGGAGGAGTTTCCCGTGCAGATCGGGGAAGGCCACGGGGACGCAATCCGCCACCACGAGGAGATCGGCGCCCTGAAGAAAGGGGACGTTTTCCGGGATCAGCCGGATCTTGACCGGCCAGTGGGAAAGGGCCGACTCGCGGGGCCTGGAGGAGGGGACTGCCGTGGGGCTGATGGAAGTCACCTGTGAGGACGGACAGCGGCGGGCAAGTTCCACGGCCTCCTCGTCAAAGCCCTCCGCCTCCCTCTCCACGATTTTCAAAGCGCCCGTGGGGCAATCCCCGATGCAGGCGCCGAGGCCGTCGCAGAGGTTGTCGGAGACGACCCTGGCCTTGCCGTTCACCAGGGCCAGGGCGCTTTCCGCGCAGGCGGAAATGCACTGCCCGCAGCCGTTGCAGAGCTCTTCATCGATTTCTATGATTTTGCGAATGGTTTTCATCGTTCCCCCTTGGAGGTCCCGACCCTGATGTTCGAGATCTTGTCAATCGTTGTGGATGGAACAATTTTCAGCGTATCCGGACCCTATCCAAAATCAAGCCGCCTCTTTCATGATTTCACCTTCCCCGTCTCGACTTCAAGACCCTGTCCAGCCGCTGGAAATGGCGTCCGGACGGGGATTCGGGATCGGGTCACGGCTTTTCCGTCATTTGTTTCTTGTTTCCCCCGCACTCACCGGGCTTTTCCGGGGGCGCCCCCGCCTGGGGCGGGGGCTTGAATGCCGGAAGCTCGTTTCCGATCAGGCCAGGATCGCCTTCAGGTCCTCCTCAGGCGTCGAGATGGGCATGATGTTGAAGTTCTGCACCAGGACATTGAGAATGTTCGGCGTGACAAAGGCCGGCAGGCTGGGCCCCAGCCGGATGTCCCTGATGCCCAGGT
>CAZKRB010000026.1:0-37720 GCA_964555065.1 uncultured Syntrophus sp. | reverse complement strand
CCATCATCATCCGTCAGCTGGGAACGAAAATCCATCCGGGCAACAACGTCGGCATGGGTAAGGATTACACCCTTTTCTCCCTGATCGACGGTGTGGTCAAATTTGAACGGTATGACAAGACGCGAAAGAAGGTCAGCGTTTACGCCGCTTCCTGAAAACCGGATTCCCGGGGAGATGGGGCGTTCTTTTTCTGCAAGCCTTAAGGCCCTTTAAAAGCGTTTTGGAAGATCGTCGGCGGCGGAAATAGTTCGGGCAAATTGCTGCACAACCAAACATGAAGGCACTGTTTCAGTGCCTTTTTAATTTTAGAGGCATCCATCAGCGGCCTCAGCGGAAAGTTGCAGCGTAGGGTGTGTTAAAAAGGGAATCCAACTCTTCATGAAATTCATTGATGAAGCAAAGATCTATGTAAAGGCCGGCGACGGCGGCCGGGGCTGCGTCAGTTTCCGCCGGGAAAAGTATGTCCCCTTCGGCGGACCCAACGGCGGCGACGGCGGCAAGGGCGGAGATGTGGTCATTTCGGCCTCCGCCGGCCATCAAACCCTGCTCGACTTGAAGTACCGGCAGCATCATGTAGCAAAGCACGGCGGACACGGCGAGGGAAGCAACCGGACAGGACGAAGCGCTCCGGACCTGGTGATTCCCGTTCCGGTCGGCACCCTGGTCATGGATGCCGAATCGGGAGAAATTCTGGCGGACCTGGTTGCAGAGGGTCAGCGGCATGTAGTGGCGCGGGGAGGAATCGGAGGGCGGGGCAACGCCCGCTTCGTCTCCGCGACCAATCGGGCGCCCCGGTTTGCCCAGAGCGGCATCCCCGGCGAGGAACGGTGGATCCGCCTGGAGCTGAAGCTGCTCGCCGACGTGGGCATCATCGGGTTGCCCAATGTCGGGAAATCCACTTTCATCTCAAAAGTTTCCGCCGCCCGCCCGAAAATAGCCGACTACCCTTTCACCACGCTGACGCCCCACCTGGGCGTCGTCCGGTACGGTAACGATTTTCAGACTTTCGTCCTGGCTGATATTCCCGGCCTGATTGAAGGGGCTCACGAAGGGGTCGGCATGGGAATCCAGTTCCTCCGCCATATCGAAAGAACCTCCCTGCTGCTTCACATCCTTGATATTTCACGGGAAGAATCCGACACCGGCTGGCGCGACTTTGAAGTGATCAATAGAGAACTGGCCTCCTACAGTCCGGAGCTGATCTTGAAGCCCCAGATTGTGGCCGTCAACAAAACCGATCTGCCCATCACCCGGCAGAAGATCGAGGAAACGCGCCAGATCTTTGCGGAAAAGGGCATTGTCCTTTATCCTTTCTCCGCCGCCACGGGCGAAGGCATTCCGGCCCTGATCGGAAGGATCGGAGAAGCGCTGCAAAACATTCGACACAGGCAGACGAAAGATGAATGAAACGAGAGAGCAAGTCCTGAAAAATGTAAAAAGGGTTCTGATCAAAATCGGCAGCGCCGTCCTGACCGGCGAAAACGGCCTCGACCTGGAGATCATCCAGCACCTCGTGGATCAGATGGCCTCACTGGCCCGGAGAGGCTATCAGATCGTCATGGTCACCTCGGGAGCCGTCGCTTCGGGCAAACATCGCCTTGGCATCACCACGTCCTTGAAGAGCATGCCCCAGAAGCAGGCGGCCGCCGCCATCGGGCAGGGCCGGCTGATGCGGGTCTATTCCAACGCCTTCGGAAAGCACAGCCTCTATGTCGGGCAGATTCTTCTCACCATGAGTGATCTTACCGACCGCCGGCGTTTCCTAAATATCCGCAATACCCTTTCCACCCTCATGGATTGGGGCGTCATCGCCATCATCAACGAAAACGACACGGTGGCCTATGATGAGATCAAGTTCGGCGACAACGACAATCTGGCCGCCATGATCGCCAACAGCATCGAAGCCCACCTGGTCATCAATTTAACGAGCACGCCGGGGCTCTTTGACCGGAATCCTTCGGAATTCCCGGACGCTCAACTGATTCCCCTGGTCCGGGAAATCACGAAGGATCTGGAAGCGGCCGCCTCGGAGGAGGGAACGTCCGCCGGGACGGGGGGGATGAAGAGCAAGGTGATGGCGGCCAAGAAGGTGACGGCCTTCGGCATTCCCTATATCATCGCCCCGGGCAAGGATAGGGACGTGCTGCTGGATCTCTTTGAGGGAAAAGAACTGGGCACCCTCTTCCTTCCCATGCGGGAACATCTCAGCAGCCGGAAATACTGGATTGCCTTTACGTTGCGGTCCCGCGGCGCTCTGCATCTCGACGCCGGCGCCCGCACGGCGATTCTGGAGGAGGGGAAAAGCCTGCTGCCTTCCGGGATCGTCAGCGTGGAAGGGGACTTTGCGGTGGGAGACCCGGTGACCTGTGTCGACCGGGAGGGCACTCCCCTGGCCAAAGGCCTGGTCAATTACAGCGCGTCCGATATCCGGAAGATCATGGGTCTCAAGACTTCCCGGATTGAACAGGTTCTGGGTCACAAGGACTACGACGAAATCATCCACCGGGACAACCTGGCCGTGATCCGCCGCAGCCGCCGGCAGCGGGAAACAACCTGAACCCGCAGCAGTGACTTGCCCGCTGGAATGGTTACCTACCCGATACCGGGGCAAGGAGGGCCAGAACCCCCAGGACGACAAACAGTCCCGCTGCGACCCACCGCATCACTTTCATATTGATGCGGTGGGAGAGTGTATCTCCGATCAGGACCGCAGGAATGTTCGCGATCATCATCCCCGTCGTCGTCCCGACCACGACCGTGGCCAGGGAATCATAGCGCGCGGCCAGGGCGATCGTGGCAAGCTGGGTCTTATCGCCCATTTCCACCAGGAAAAATGCGACCAGGGTGGTAATAAAGACGCCGGCGCCCCGCAGCTTCCGGTTTTCCTCCAGTTTGTCGGGCACCAGGGCCCAGACGCCGAAGGCGAAGAAAGACAGGGCGATAATCCACCTCAGTGTCTGGGGAGAGACAAGACCGGCAAGCCAGGCCCCTACATAGCCCGCAGCGAAGTGGTTCGCGAGGGTAGCGAAGAGAATGCCCAGAATGATGGCCGGTTTATTCTTGAACTTCGCCGCCAGCACAAAGGAAAGGAGCTGCGTCTTGTCCCCCATTTCTGCAATGGCCACAATCGAAGTCGACATGATCAGCGTTTCCAAGAATCCTTTTCTCCTTTAAAAAGCAATCCTCAATAACTTTTCCAAGAGACGAAAACGGGACCTTCTATCGCCTTTCCCGGACAACCCGGCCCGGGCTTAAAAAAGCCAGCCCTTTATTCCCGGATAGATCACTCATGATCGATTCGATCAACGGTTCATTGACCGGCTGATCGGCCGTCCATTCCACGAGAAAATTGGCGCCTGTCACGTTGACTTCTTTCTCGATGACCTCGTAAATCTCCGTTGCCAAGGGCTGAAGAACGCGGTCCTGCGAGAGAAATTCCTTCACGGCCTTGCCGTTCGTATCAAAAAGCACGACTTTGGTGACCCGGATGGGGTGATTCAAGTCCGTGTTGTGAATGGCGAGAAAGGCGCTCAGCTCATAGTTTCTCTTTACCAGGTAAGGAATGTTCAGGTAAATCGGGCAGTAAAGGACCTGCCCCCTGAGTTTACGCACCTCGCTGTCGGGTATTCTGAGCGTCTCGGCATGGAAGGAAAGGGGCGGCGGCGGGGATTGCACCGTCTCCTGTTTTTTAAGGAAACCAACGGCGTCAGCAGCAGGAGGAGTACCAGGGAAAGTCGGATCCAGTTACATCTCATGGGAAGAAACCTCTTTGCCTGAGCCGGGATTGAGGCTGAAATAAGACAGCCCGTCACGGCTGAAGGGGCTGCATAGGAAAGCGGAACGGTCGACTGCTGGCAGGAAAATCACAAAGCCGCCGGCGGTAAACTTCAGGCAGGCGCCGTTCCCGTGCTGACACCCGCCCTGAAGCAGACCTTCTGCGGCTCTTCTGCCGACGCTACCTCAATTGATGTTTTGCTGCCCAATCGACGACATGGATGGGGGTCTCCAGGATCGTCACCCCTGCGGCCCTCAACGCCTCGTGCTTGCCCGCCACCGTACCCGAGGCGCCGCGCACGATGGCGCCGGCGTGTCCCATGCGCTTCCCCTGGGGAGAGTAACGCCCCGCGATGTAGGCGGCAACCGGCTTGGTCATTCTCCTGCCGATGAAACCGGCGGCCTTCTCTTCCTGTTCACCGCCGACCTCTCCGACGACCACCACGGCGTCGGTGCCCTCATCCTCCTCAAATAGTTCCAGGATATCGGTGAGGTTTCTCAGCACGACGGGATCAGCGCCCATGCCGACCACCGTACTCTGTCCCACGTTCCGCTCCGAGAGGATGCCGGCAAATTCATAGGAGAGCGTCCCGCTGCGGGAAATAATTCCCACCCGACCCGGCGAGAACATGGAGGCCGGCATGATGCCCATCTTTCCCTTTCCCGGGACCAGGATGCCCGGCGTTGTGGGCCCCAGGGCGAAGACGCCCCTCTCCATGGCGTAGCTGCGCATCTTCATCACATCCCGCACGGGAATATGCTCGGGGACGATGACGATGAGGCTGATCCCGGCATCGATGGTTTCCATGAAAGCGTCGAGGACGAAGGCGGCCGGAACGAAAAATACCGAGGCGTTGGCTCCCGTTTCCTTTACGGCCTCCTGGACGCTGTTGAAAACGGGAAGCCCCTCGACGGTGGTCCCGCCTTTGCCGGGGGTGACGCCCCCGACGACTTTGGTGCCGTATTCGAGCATCCAGTGGGCCTGCGCTTTGCCGATGCGGCCGGTGATGCCCTGCACGATGACGCGTGTTGAATCGTTGATCAGTATGCTCATGATGATTAACCTCGCCCTACCAGTTCATATAAGCGATCAATCGCCTTTTCCGTCGCGGCTTCAGTTACGACATGGACGCCGGCGGAACGGAAGATCTCCCAGGTTTCCTCCTGACGGTTCCCCAGTGCCTTGGCCACGATGGGGAGCTTCAGGTTGTGCTCCTCGATGTAACGGGCGACGCCTTTCGCACCCTCGTGGATCGGGTTGATACCGCCGTAAACGTTGATGAAAATGGCGCGGAGCCCCGGCTTCATCATGATCAGCTCCATGCATCGATAAAGGAGATCCGCGGTGATGCCGCCGCCCGTCTCGAGGAAGTTGGCCGGCTTCATCTGCATTTCGCCGATGATGTCCGTGGAGGCCATGCCGAGACCGGCGCCCGAGGAAATCAGTCCGATGTCCCCTTCGAGATCCACGTAGGTGACGCCGATCTCCCGTCCCCGGCGCTCCAGGGGATTCTCGATCCGCTCGACGCGGTCCGGCAGGGGAAAACGCACCCGGGAAAGGGCCGAATCATCGACCTCCAGGACGGCGTCCACGGCGATCAGCCCGCCATTGGGAAGGACGACCAGGGGATTGATTTCGCAGATCAGGGGTTCGTAACGCCTCACGACATTGGCAAGCTGGCCGATGACATCCGTCCAGGTGGTGAGCAGCTGCTGATCAACACCGAGTCTCGACAGCATGGTGCGGGCCTGATAGGGGTAAAACTCCAGGGACGGGTCGATGTGGATGGAGGTGATCTTTTCCGGCGCGGTCCTCGCCGTCTCTTCAATCAGCATGCCGCCTTCCGTGCTCGCCACAATCACCGGCGTGCCGGAATAGCCGTCGATGGTAACGCCCAGATAGAGTTCCTTTGCGACCTCGACCTTCTCGCAGACAAGGAGTTTGAGGACGGGCAGTCCCTTGACATCGGACGACAACAGAGCCTCCGCGACCTCCTTCAGTTCATCCGGCGAAGACGCCGTCTTGATGCCGCCGGCGAGGCCGCGGCCCCCGACCAGAACCTGGGCTTTCAGGATGACCGGGTACCCGATCTCACCCGCCACATGGAGGGCTTCGTGCATGGTGGAGGCGATACCGCGGCGGGGAACGGGAATGCCGTTCTGCTCAAAAATGTCCAAAGCCTCGTACTCATGAAGTCTCATAACGGTTTAGTTCCTTTGGTTAAATGAAAGGTTAAGGGAGAGGAAACAACTACATTTCCACGACCCGTGGAAGATAAAATTGATGTGCCGATATGTCAATAAAAATAATCATATCTTTAATCATATTTCCCATTAACGATAATTTCACCTAAAATAAAAATTTGATTGCATATTAGATTAAATTAATATAGAAATGCGCCCATGAATAAAGACAAGAAAAAAACAATCCAGAAATCGGAAGACAGCACCCAGATCGCCTACCAGGGCATCCGGCACATGCTGTACAACAAGGAGCTGGTGCCGGGACAGCGGATCCTCTACCGGGACCTGGCGGAAAAGCTTGACTTAAGCTCCACACCGGTCATTCAGGCCCTGAAGTGGCTCGAGCTGCAGGGGTTCGTCCGGCATGAACCCCACCGCGGCTATTCCATGGCACCCTTCAGCCTGAAGGAATTGGAGGAACTTTACGAACTCAGGGAGTTGATCGAGCCTTCCCTCGTTCCCGCCGCGATCGAGAAGATCGATAAAAACAGTCTGGTTGAACTCAAGGAAGCCCTCGAGGCGCACCTCGCCGCGGAAAGGGAATACTACCTGAAAGAAAGGCTTTTCAAAAACAGGGATTTCCATATGACGCTCGCCTCTCTTTCCGGCAAGACCACCCAGGTCCGCATCCTGCAGAACGTTTTTGACATGCTTTTTTTGAAATACGGCGGCAACTACTTTCCCATCGCCTCGCTGTCCGCCACCGATCAGGCCCATCAGGAAATCTACGACGCCGTCGCGCTGCGCAGCCTGGAAAGGGCTCAGTCCGTGCTCAAGAACCATCTGACCAACGTAAAAATCCAGGTCATGGCCAGCATCAAAAAGATCCTGGCCGAGCAGGAGCAGACGGAGTTCTGAAAAAACAACGGAAGAGTCTCCCCGATCACGGCCAGGCGATCCTGTGAATCATATTCCTGGAGAAGCGCGGATCAAGAAGAAGGACTTGCGTTTCAGGACGATGTCGGCCATAAAAATCTGAAAAGGCAGCCGATCCAGGCAGGGTTAAAACGGCCCTGCCTTTTTTTGTGCAGGGCGGAGCGCAGGGACCTGGTTTCCCCGTTCCCACGCCGCCCCTTCCCCTCCCCGCGGGACTTGAGCGGTCCAATCTTTCAGCGGCGCCCACCGTCCCCACCATCCTTATCCGACAATCTTTTCCGCCTCCCCGTCGCCACCGCACCCTCGATTGTCCCGCCTTGGCCGCACCGCCCTTTCGCAGCGGACCTGCAGGCGGGAGAGCCGGTGCAGCCAGGCTTCTCTCCGCTCTTCGGGCATCGAGGAGCTTGATTTCAGGGCGGCGTCTACCAGTTGGAAGGCCCTTTCAAAATTCCGGGCCCGGTGTTCGCACCATTTGGCCAGTTCCTCGGCTGCGAAGAGATCCCCGGGGTTCTCCTCTACCATGGCTTCCCAGAGGCTGACCGCCTTTTCCCACTGATTTTCCCTTTTATAGATTAGGGAAAGTGCCTGCCGCGCCTGCAGGGCCGCCCTCCGGGAGGGGGAGCGGGAAAGGCCCTCGAAAAGGGTGCAGGCCTCGGTTGGACGTCCCCGGTCCAGGAAGAGCCGGGCGGCGGCGCAGAGGTCCGTCGGGACATAGCGGAAGGATTGGCCTTCAGGACTGAGCATCCCCGCCAGGTGCACGGTCAGGGCCGCCAGGGCCGTGATATCCAGCCGATTGTGCCGGAACACGTCCAGCATGGGATGGGGATTGCGTGACCGAAGCCAGTTGAAGTAGCGCAGGGGGACTTCACTTCCCGGGAGATCGCCGTCGCGGCGGAATCCCAGCACCTTTTCCTCCAGGGTCGCCAGGCGGCTGTTGTCGACCCGATGGCTGAAAAGCCGCCGGGCGGGATGGAGAAGATCCAGGTGAGGCAGAGCGGTCAGCGGGTTGTCCAGGCGGTTCAGGATATAGCGCGCACTCAGCAGGTTGACGTCGAAGGCCTTGCCGTTGAAAGAAATCAGATAGCGCTTCGTGGCGGCGATTTCCGCAAGGGCGGCGAGGACGGCCTGCTCCTCGGCAAAACTCCGGGCAAAAAGCTGGCGGACGACGAAGCGCCCGCCCCCTTCAAACCAGCCGACGCCGATCAGAAAGGCAAGCGTCCCCGTGCCCCCCGCCAGGCCGGTGGTCTCCGTATCGAGAAAAAGGGCGCTGCAGCCGTCAAAGGCGGACAGGCGGGGATCGTTGGCCAGAAGAGCCACCGCTTCCATGTCCAGCGACGCCAGTTCCTCGAGCCGCCGGCTGCCGTGGGTTTCCGTGCCTTCCAGCAGGGACTCGATCCGGAAAAATGACCCCAGGCCGTTGCACGCTTCGCACCCCTCCAGGAGCTCCTGCAGAGCCGGCTCTTTTTTTCGGGGATCGCTGCGCACAGAGGCGGAACGGGCCGTTTCCGGACGTCGGGCCAGGATGGACTCCAGCCGCCGACGCAGTTCGCTGAGTTGCTCCCCGCGCCCCGGTTTTTCACCATCGCTTGCCGAAGGTTCCCCCTCCCCGGTGAGCCGAAGCAGCCGGTCGGTTACGCTCATCCCTGCCATCCTTCGCCGCTGTGCATTTCCTCTTTCCCCTGCGGGCTTTCCATTTTTCCCCTCGTCTCCTCCCTTTAATGCAGCGGGATCTCGTCGCTGATGAGCTTGAGAATGGCCAGCGCCGCCTCCTTTCCCGCCGGGCCCACCTCCAGGGTCGGCCCCACACAGCTGGGACAGCCATGGGTGCAGGGACAGCCGGAAATAAGTTGACGGGCGGCATTGAGCAGTCGTTCGTGCTCCTCGAAGAGAAGTTCCGAAAACCCGATGCCGCCGGGATAGGCGTCAAAGAGAAAGAGCGTGGGATCGAAGTCATCGAGGCGGAGGGACGCCGAGGAAGGCGGCATCGCCGTCTTCTGCCCTGCGGCTGCGGCCACGGCCCTTCCCTCCCGGCCGGAACGGAGGAAAAATTCTCCGCTCTTGTCGCCGATGCAGGCATCGATGTCCCGGATGTCGGCCATCAGGATCATCGCCGCCAGGTGATGGAGGCTGTAGGCGAGGCCGGCCAGGCCGTCGAGGATTTCCGCCCGGGAGAAGGGCAGATCCCGCAGCGGGCGGCGGGGCACGGTGAACCAATAGCTCGTGGTGTGCATGTCCTTCTCCGGCAGGTTGACGTCGCCGTACCCCAGATTTTCCGCCGTGTAGAACTTGATTTTCTTGTAGCCCACCACCTTGCGCACCACCTGAACCTCGCCGTGCTCCACGGTCACCGAGGGGCCGGGCTTCTGCTGAAAGACATCGATGGGCCGCACGTGAGTGTAGGTCATGGCATCGGTGTAATAATCCACATCGACCTTGCGGACGTAGGCTTTCTTCCGTTCCAGGTCGAGTTTGTCCACGTGATACTGCTGGGATTCCACCATGTAGATCGCCTCGTCATGGACGGCGGTAAAGGCGCTGTCCCAGTCCACCTCGGCGATGACAACCGGCTTTCCCCTGTCCGTCGCATCGATGACCACGACATTTTCGGGATTGATGGAGCGCAGGCTGACTTCATCCGCAGGATAGCTCTCCGCGGCCCAGTGCCACCGCCGGCCTTCCCGGTGCAGGACGCCTTTTTCCTCCAGGTAGCTCAGGAGCTCCATGAGGTCCTCCCCGCCGAAGCGCTCCCCCTGCTCGAAGGGAAGCTCGAAGGCAGCGCTTTTGATGTGATGGAGCAGAATCAGCAGATTGTCGGGATTGATGCGGCAGAATTCCGGGGAACGGGCGAAGAAGTATTCCGGATTTTCGGCGAGGAATTGATCCATGGGGGCGCTGCGGGCGATGAGGACCGCCAGGCTCTCCCCCTGGCGGCGTCCAGCCCGTCCGGCCTGCTGCCACGTGCTGGCGATGGAGCCGGGATAGCCCACCATGAAGCAGGCCTCCAGGTCGCCGATGTCGATGCCCAACTCCAGGGCGTTGGTGCTGACGACCCCCAGGATGGCCCGGCTGCGCAGCCCCGCTTCGATCCGGCGGCGAAGATTGGGGAGATAGCCGCCCCGGTAACCGGTCACGACGTCGTCGCCACCGGGGGGAAGGTTGCGCCCCTTCTTGACCGAATCCTTCAGATATCGGGTCAGGATCTCCACATTCAGGCGGCTCGTGGTGAACACGATGGTCTGAATCCCCTGCCGGATGAGATCGGAGGCCAGGTGGCGGGCCGGGGTAAGGGCCGACTGCCGGATGCCCAGCTCCCGGTTCACGATCGGCGGGTTGTAGAGGATGAAGGTTTTGGCCGCGGTGGGAGCGCCGCTGGAATCGATGAGCCGGATGGGGCGCTCCAGGATGGCTTCCGCATGCTCCAGGGGATTGGCAACCGTGGCCGAGCAGCAGACAAAAAGGGGCTCCCGGCCGTAAAAGCGGCAGATCCGGACGAGGCGGCGGATCACATTGGCCAGGTGGGAACCGAAAATCCCCCGGTAGACATGGAGTTCATCGATCACCACATAGCGGAGATTCATGAAGAGTTTCTGCCATTTGGTGTGGTGGGGAAGGATGCCGGCGTGGAGCATGTCCGGGTTGGTCACGACGACATGCCCCTGTTTGCGGATGGCCTGGCGGGCGTCGTCGGGGGTGTCGCCGTCGTAGGTGAAGGTTTTGATGTCCGCCTTCAGCTCCCCGATGAGGCCGGAAACCTCGTGCATCTGGTCCTGGGCCAGGGCCTTCGTGGGAAAGAGATACAGGGCCCGCGTCTCCGGGTTTTCCAGGATCTGCTGCAGGACGGGCAGGTTATAACAGAGGGTTTTGCCGCTGGCCGTCGGCGTGACGAGAACGACATCCCGTCCGCCACGGATGAGATTCACCGCCTCGGCCTGATGGCTGTAGAGCCGGCTGATGCCGCGTTTTTCGAGGACGTCGCGCAGATCGGGATGCATCCAATCGGGAAAGGCGGCGTAACGGCCGGGGGTGGCCGGCCATTGCCGGAAGGCCGCCACGTTCTCCTGAAAACGCCTGTTCCGCTCCAAGCGGGAAAGCCATTCCCGGAGGGACAGTCTGGTTTCGCTCGGTGTGTCCATGTTCTGCCTGATGCCCTGTCTTCCTTCCATTCCCCGTGCAGAGCGCGCTCCGGATGGACGGGCCCGGCTTGGGGCTTCAGCGATCTCCGCCGCCCCTATGGCACGCTGCGGTATGGAAATTCATCATTGAACCTGCGGCGCAGAACGGACCGCCCCCAGGCTCACCATGTCGAGAAGAACGTTGACGCTCTCGTTCACGAAGGGCGCATACTGGTCTTTCGCTTTCCGCTTGGCTTCGGCGAAGGTCGCCTTCTTCCCGCCGCCGTTCTCCTTCTCCTTTTCCTTCCGCAGGTCCGCGAGCCGGATCACGCCCTTCCTGGCGGCGGCCTCGGCATTGTTCCTGACGATCTCGACAAACTTCTCGTCTTTGGCAACCCGGACTTCAGAATTGGCCGCGAGTTTCGCCACCATGGAGTCCGACACCGGTTTCCAGGGGGGAAGCGCCCTTCCCGGCATGCCGACAAAAGGCTGAATCGCCTGCGCCGGAAGGGGGTAATCCAGCATCGTCTCCCCCACCTCGTCGAGAGTAATCCAGCCGGGCAGCCTCACATCCGCCGCCACGCCGATCTTCTGTGTCGACTTGCCGCCGGGGAGGAAATACATCCCCGTGGTGACTTTCATGGCGCCCAGTTCCCAGGGGAGTGGCGTCATGATCTGGACGGTCCCCTTGCCAAAGGTATGGTCCGAGCCGACGACCACCGCCCGATTGTAGTCCTTCAGCGCGCCCGCCACGATTTCACTGGCCGAGGCGCTCAGGCGGCTGGTCAGCACGACGAGGGGCCCCGTGTAGAGCGCGCGGGGATCTTCCGCGGGGAAGGCGATCACTTTACGCCGGGCGCCTTCCACCCCCGACGCCGCCGAACCGTTGGCAAGAATGGTCACCTGCCCACGGCTGTCCCTGGTCGCCACGACGCCTCCCCGATCGATGAAAAGCCCGACAAGGCGCACCGCCTCCGTAAGCAGGCCTCCGCCGTTGCGGGAAAGGTCGAGAACGATTCCATCCACGGGCTTCCGCCCGGCCTCCGCCAGGAGATTTTTCACGTCCTCGTAGCAGGATTTGTTTTTCTCCTCGTCGCCGTAGAAAGACGGAAGATCGATGACCCCGAAGGCCCATTGCCGTCCGCCCACCGTCCGGGTTTCGTAGGAGATCCTGGCCTCCTGTTCCTTGAGTTCAACCTTGTCGCGCGCGATCGTAACGTCGAAACGGGTCGTCGTCTCCGCCTGCCGCAGAATGGTGAGAGTGACCTGAGTGCCTTTCCTTCCGCGGATCATTTTGATAATGTCGTGCAGGTCCATGTCGATGACGTTTACGGGCTTTTCCCCCTTCTGGGCCACGGCGATGATCTTGTCCTTCGGCTTCAGCAGGCCCGACCGTTCGGCGCCGCCTCCGGGAGTCAGCTCTTCAATGACGGTGAACCCGTTGTCGCTGCTGAGGACGGCCCCGATCCCTTCAAGGGAAAGCTGCATCGAAATCCGGAAATCCTCGTAATTCTCCTGGGACAGGTAGCTCGTATGCGGGTCCAGGGCCGAGGCAAAGGCCTCTGCGGCATTCGTGATGAGCTTTTCGGGATTGCGCTCCACCACCCGCATGGTCTGCAGTTCGTAGTGATGGATCTGCTGTTTCTTGGCCTCCTCCAAGCTTATGCCGGCAAGCAGGGCGTTGTCGATCTGGAAATGAACGACTTTTCTCAAAAGCTCCCGCTTCTCCGCCTTCGTCTTCAGATAAGGTCGCCGGTTCACGTTGATGTTCAATTCCACCGTCTCATCAAGTCGATAGTCCGGTCCCAGCATCTCTCGAACGATGGCCTCGTTTTCCCGCGCCCGGGCGACGATCACGCCGTAGACCTGCTGCAGCGGAGTGCAGTCTCCCGTTTGCATCTTTGCAAACAGACCTTTCAGAACCGGCTTCAGCCTCTCCAGATCGGATTCGTACAGCATCGTTTTTGAGGGATCCAGCCCCTTGAGCATCTGCTCCACCGCATGGGCCTTGATCTCCCCAGTCATGCTTTTCATCGCGTAGTGGTTGTCCAGGAAGCGTTCCATCAGCATGGGCAGGCGGTGGCATGTCAGGTTTTCCGATACGGAGGAAACAGGCAACAGCAGGATGAGAATCAGGATCAGCAGCAGGCTCCGGACCCAGGCCCCACTGCGGCGGGGGAAACGGGCCCCGGGAACCTTTCCGGAGACGGCCTTGACGCTTCTATGGTAAATGCTCATGTTCTCGATTCTTCCCTCTATTCATCTCTGGACGGCATGGAAAAAAGAAATCCTTCGGGTGTGACGATAAAAGGGCGGCGAGGTTCTGTCAAGGGAAAAGGCGGGAAGTCTGAGCGAGAAGCGTTCCTCGATGGCCGGAGCAGAATCGGGAAACAGGCCTCCGGGAAACCGGGACCGTGACGGCTGGGAGGAATGGATTTTACGATGAAAACCCGAGGAGAGCAATGCGGCTCCCGTGATTGTTCTTCTCCGGACGAAAGGTTAACCGGGCGTCCCCTCCGGATTGCGATCCGGATTCCTCAATCTCTGCGCAGTTGGGCGCCTTTCTTACTTCTCGCCGTTGCCGAAAACCCAGCTCCATGAACAGCCTCCCACCCATCACCGCGAAGGAAGGGGTTCATTTCCCCTTCCTTCCGTGAACACTTTCACGTTTTCTCTCCTTAATATCAGTGAGGCATCTCACATTACCCCCATTGAATGGAATGAATGTCGCGATTAAGGTGTTTTACAAAAAATGGCGGCCGGTCCCATCGGGGAGAATGCTTTCACCCCAACGTCAGAGCGATACGGGCCGCAGGAGACATTCTGATTTTTTAGGGAAAGGAATTCAATCATGGCAAGGAAGTATCCGACTCCGTCAAAGAAAGAACTGGCGCAATACAAGGCCCTGAATGATGTCGGCCTGACTGCGAATGCCGTTGCGGTCAGAATGGAAAGGGATCCGAAGACAGTGCGGAAATACCTGCACTCGGATGTTTACAAGGACCCCGAAATCTCTGCCATGGTCGACGCCATCAAAAAAGAGGAACTCGCCTACCTTTATTTTTTGGGGGTTAAACCGGGGAGGCCTCATCCCGGAGGATGCCGGGGAGGCAGCCCTTCCGGATCCGTTTTCAGATCATGATCTGCCGCTCCGGTCTTCCCAGGGAGTCACAAGCCACTTGAGGCAGCCGTCTTTCCGATTGCCGAAGATGTCATAGCCTCGAAGGATCTCGTTTAACGGGGCTTTGTGAGTACAGAGGAAGCCTGTATTCAGTTTCCCTTTTTCGATAAGCATGATGAGCCCGGGCGTCATGCCGGGGGGAGCGAACCCCCAGCTCAGGCTGACATTCATGCCCCAGACCTCGTTCAGGGGGACCGTGACGGGTTTTTCATAGATGCTCACGGTCGCGATTTTTCCCCCGCCCCGGACGGCGCGAAAGGCCAGATCGAAAGTCGCCTGAGTTCCCGCGCATTCGATGGTTTTATCCGCACCGGAACCGCCGGTCTCCTCCCGAATGATATCCAGGACTGGGGCCTTCGTCGCGTCGAGCCCGAGGTCGGCCAATCCGGCCTTGATCGCCGTTTCCAGCCGGGAGGAGTGGGTGTCGACGGCGATGACCCGGGACGCCCCCAGAAGTCGGGCGTACATCATGGCACACAGCCCCACCGGACCGGACCCCACCACAACCACCGTCTCCCCGGGATGGATGTCCGCCAGCTCCGCGCCGAAGCAACCGGCGGGCAAGATATCCCCGCAGAACAACACTTCCTCGGGGCTCAAAGATTCCGGAATCTTCCAGCAATAAAGCTCCGCCCGCGGCATGCGGACAAATTCAGTCTGAGATCCGTCCGGTCCATAGAGTCCGAAGGAACCATACCCCGGCTGAGTGCAGCGGGCATGCTGGCCCTGCCGGCAATGCCGGCATTCCCCGCAGAAAGCCACGCAGGAAACAACCACCCGATCGCCGACTTTCAGCCCCCTCACCGCCGGTCCCGTTTCCATGATTTCAGCGCAGAATTCATGACCGACAATCAGCGGGACCCGGACGTCCGGGATGCCGCCCCGGACCATCCGGACATCGCTTCCCGAAATCGTGGTCAGAATGACCCTGCCGATGACATCATCCGGTTCGATGAGCCGCGGGGCCGGAACTTCCTCCAGGCCGTACCGGCCGGGACCGCGGTATACCAGCGCTTTCATGGTTGTTTCCATTTTTCCTCGCCCCATTTCTTCATTCTGCGGCATGATGACAGGGGAATAAGCCCTGAGGCTCAAATTAACCCGCCACCCGGGAAACGGCAACCCTGTTTTTGATATATCTTTCTGAAAATGATATATTACTTCCGTATTTATCAAAACCGGCTCACAGAGCCTCCATTCTCCACCCTGGCGAGGCGATTCACGGACAACGTGACCTTCTGCCAGCGTTTCATCAGCAACAGGAAAGCTCCAGGCAATGGCCATCCGTTACCGAACGGAAGGAAAAAGAACAAACCAGTTCAGATCCACGGACGACTGGTTCGAGACCACGAAGAAAGGAGAAGAGAAGGAAATGGCAAAGAAATTTCTGATCGCATTGGATCGATCCAACAACTCCCTGAGGGCGGTCAATTTCGCGGCGGAAGCCCTGAACCCCTGCGCGGAGGTCACCTTGATGAGCATCGTGGCCAATCCGGCCGCGGCCTGCGAATTGCCGGAACCATCTGAAGTGCATCCCCTTCTGAAGGAAAACATCAAGGACTTCTGCCTGATCGAGGATGTCCAGACAGCGGCCATGGAAGGATTTCTGGAGGAGGCCAGGAAATCCCTGATCAACTGCGGATATGCCGCCGAAAATATCACCGTCTGCATTCGCAAGCAGGAAACCGATATTGCCGGTGATATTCTTACGGAGGCCAGGCGTGGAAAGTATGACGCCGTCATCGTAGGCAGGCGCGGGATCTCAGCAATCAAGCAGTTCATGTTCGGCAGCGTCTCCAGCAAAATCACCACCCATGCGGACAATTTTTCCGTGATCGTTGTCGACTGACCGGGGCTGGTTAAGCTCCCAAAGGAACGGGTTGACGAGGGGTTGAAAGGGAAGGCCCTGGAGTCTCCGGTTATGGGATGCTCTCCAGGCTGAGCTCGCCCCTGGCTGCTCGATGAGGGAAGGGTTGACCTTCCGGTTTTCCGACCGATAGGTCAACGCACGCTGACGTTCCGAACATCTTGACGAAACAGAAAACCGGGAGGTTCGCCCTCCCGGCTTTCTGTTTCTCATTGGCCGGCGTCCCGCCATCGGGAAAGCAATGACGTTAACCCTTGAACCGTCGGGTGTTTACGTTTTGAGGTTTCCCACCAGGTTTACAAAACGATCCCACTGGGTGGCAATCCAGGTCTCCGTGGTGGCATGGCCGAAAGAGCGGACGATCAGGGAAACCTTTGTGGCGGCGTCTGCGTCGGGCGCCTCAAAGATGTCCAGGTAGTCGCATGCCCCAAGCACCGCGTAGTTGGCGATCCATTTTACCTCGGGACAATCCTTTTAATGCGGTTTTCAACCTGCTCGTTCAGTTCGGTCAATGACTGGGGCTTGGCGACCGCCTCAGGCGACAACCGGGTCAACATGACGTACGTTCCCATCCTTTACCTCCTTTCGTGAGGTACCCTTCGCTGAGAAAGACCGGTTAACATGGAAGGTGACAAAATCGCACCCTCTCTCTGGTTGATATAGTAAGAAATGCCGGCGATGAAAGCAAGAAAGAAGACTCGATCTCATTACCCGAGCCTCGATGACTTCCGCAACGGGTGAAGTTACCGGGGGAAAAGAAGAAAGACTATGAATCTTGTAGCAAAATCATGAGATATTTACTATGATCAGTTTGGTTTCCTTTTCCCCTCAAAAATAAGCTCTACACGATGGCAGGAGGTGCGGACGCGCGCCGCTCGCACCTCCCGGGAAGCCGGCAAGGCCCGCACGCGCAGGGTGCCACCTGGGCAGGGAAAAGGAATGAAGACGGATCTCATGAGGTACAGCAATGGACGCGGTTTTTCTATCCAGACTACAGTTTGCTTTCACGGTTTGCTTCCACTTCCTCTTCCCGGCCATGACGCTGGGGACAACCTTCATCATCCTGGTCACGGAAACGCTCCATATCCTGAACAGGGGGGAAGTCTACAAGAAAATCACTGATTTTCTTGTCCGGCTCCTTGCCCTGATCTTCGTCGTGGGAACCGCCACCGGCATCGTCATGGAGTTTTCCTTCGGAACGAACTGGGCCACATACTCCAGAACCGTCGCCGATGTCTTCGGACCGATCCTGGCCATCGAAGGACTGGTCGCTTTTTTCCTGGAGTCGGTCTTTCTCGGCGTTCTGCTCTTCGGACGGAACCGGGTCTCAAAAGGCGTTTACTGGCTTTCCGCCTTCCTGGTCTTCCTGGGCGGGCACCTCTCGGGCTTCTGGATCGTCGTGGCCAATTCCTGGATGCAGACGCCGGCAGGCTATACATTGACGGCGGAAGGGAAGATCATCCTCGCTGATTTCTACGAGGCCGTCTTCAACCCGTCGACGAATGTCCGGTTCCTCCATACCGTCATGGCTTCCTGGATGACCTCCGCGATTCTGCTGGCGGGCATCGCCGGATATTACGTCCGCAAGGGCATCCAGGGCGAGGCGGCAAAAAAGATGCTGGGAATGGGCGTTTTCCTCATTGCCGCCACTTCGCTGCTGCAGCTGGGATCCGGCCATTATCACGCCATTGAAGTCATTGATTGGCAGCCAGTCAAAGCGGCGGCCTTCGAAGGCCATTTCGAAACGGCCAAAGGCGCCCCCCTCTATGCTTTCGGCTACGTGGACGAGGAGAACGAAAAAACCTACGGCCTCTACATACCCAAAGCCTTCAGTTTCCTCTATAATTTCGACTGGAATTCGGAACTGAAGGGGCTGAAGGATTTCCCCAGGGAATACTGGCCGCCGGTCAATTTCGTCTTCCAGACGTACCATGCCATGGTGGCGATCGGAGGTCTCTTCATCGGGGTGGGTCTTTTTGGACTGTACCTGATGTACAGGGGGAAGCTTCATACGACAAGCTGGTTTCTCGCCCTGCTGCCCTTTCTGATCCCCCTGCCGCACATCGCCCATGAAACCGGATGGATCACGGCGGAGGTGGGCAGACAGCCGTGGATCATAGAAGGGCTCATGAAAACATCGGACGCCGCTTCCGTGGTTGTCTCCTCAGGGCAGATTCTTTTCTCCCTGAGCCTGTTCATCCTCGTCTATACCCTGCTGTCCGTGGTGTTCCTGATGATTTTTCTCAAAATTGTAAAAAAAGGCCCTGAGGCTGAGTCCTGAGGTTTGCTTCTCCAATTTCGAGGTCGGGTGAAAAAATGGAAAGTATAGAAAGTTTGCAGTTCCTCTGGTTTCTGCTCATTGCGGCGCTTTTCCTGGGATACTCCCTGCTCGACGGTTTTGACCTGGGAATCGCGGTGCTCCTTCCTGTGCTGGGAAAGAGCAAGGAAGAGAAAGACGCGCTGATCGGTTCCATCGGCCCCGTCTGGGACGGCAATGAGGTCTGGCTGATCACGGGCGGCGGAGCTCTTTTTGCCGCCTTCCCCCATGCCTACGCCACCATGTTCTCCGGATTCTATCTGGGGGCGATGATCATTCTGTTCGCCCTGATCTTCCGGGCCGTTTCCATGGAGTTCAGGGCTCACGATTCCCGGAGAGCCGGGCTATGGGAAGCCGCCCTGACCGGCGGAAGCCTGATTGTCATCGTCTGCTTCGGACTGCTCCTCGGCAGCCTGGTCTACGGGGTTCCTCTCGATGCTGATATGGAATTCGCGGGAACGTTCTTCAACCTCTTCCGGCCCGTGCCGCTGATCTTCGGGCTGATGGGGCTGGCCGCGGTCCTCCTGCAGGGGGCGGCCTATGCAATCGCCAAAACGGAATTCAGCCTCCAGGATCGGGCGTTCAAGGTCGCCGGAATTCTTGCCGCCATGAACGCCGGGACGGCGGTCATCTTTTTTGCCACCCTGGCGTTCGTCTTCAAGGGAGCCCTCCTGAACCCCGTCTTCTTTGCCGGGGCGGCCTGCGTCCTTCTCGGGATTGCCGGGGCGCGCACCTTTGTCAGGAAAAGGTCTGAAAGGGCGGTTTTTGGGGCATCGTCGCTGTCCATCGTCGGCCTGTGGCTGGCAACGGGAGCCGTCCATTTTCCCAACCTGATCAAAGCCATCAACGATCCTGAACTGAGCATCACGATCTACAATGCCTCGACCGGGCTCCTCACCCTGAAACTGCTGACGGTCATCGCCTTTCTCTTTCTGCCCGTCGTCATCGGTTACAGCTGGTTCGTTTACCGGCTCTTCAAAGGAAAAGTCAAAACCGCCGGCTACTGAAAGGAAGAAGGGAATGAAAGAGTTCAACGGCGATGCCCTGGCTGAATTGAACGGGAAAGCGGGCCAGCCGGCCGGCGTCGCTTACCAGGGGAAAGTCATCAATGTCAGTTCCAGCAGCCTCTGGAAAGAAGGGCTGCACATGAACCGCCATCGGGCCGGACAGGATCTGACTGCGGACCTCGAGGCGGCGCCCCACGGCCCGGAAGTCCTGGAGCGCTTTCCCCAGATCGGCATCCTGATGAGGGAGGAAGAGGCCGCAGGCTTTCTGCCGGAACCGGTGGAAAAGCTGCTTGCGGCCATCCCCTTCCTGCGCCGTCACCCCCACCCCATGCTGGTGCACTTTCCCATCGTTCTTTTCATTTTTCCGCCGGCTTTCTACACTCTATTTCTTCTTTCCGGGGAACGTTCTTTTGAGACCACCGCCCTGCACTGCCTCGGCGGCGGCATTCTTTTCTCCCTCCCGGCGATCCTCAGCGGCTTCTTCGCCTGGTGGGTCAATTACCAACTGAAGCCATCAAGTCCGGTCCGGATCAAGATCCTCTTCTCCTTCCTTCTGGAGGCCCTCTCCGTCTTTGCCTTCTGGTGGCGCCTTGCCGTGGGGGACGGGCTCTTCTACTTCCTCCTTCTCCTTTCCCTTGTCCCCGTGGTTTCCGTCATCGGCTGGTACGGAGCGACCCTCACCTTTCCGATAGAGAAGAAGTGAGGGGATTTGCGCCGAGGCCAGGGATCCAGGATGCGCACACGTTCGCCGGGGCAGTCCGGCTCGACCCGGGCGCAGGCGATGCGGCCATCGTTCCCCCCTGGCCGGCAATGCCCTGCTCGCCGTCACGGAAAGCACCATGGAAGTGGGGACGACAGATCCCCGGCCCATTGCCGATCATCTGAACCGTCGATATTTCAGGAAATCGGGATTGATGGGGGGGATCTTTTTCAACAGCAGGGGGACGTGATAAACGATCGTTTTTTGCGGTACCAGATCAATGATCGGCGGCCGTTCATCCTGAAAAAGCAATAGCCTTCCGGCGAGGCGATTCCCTGACCCGCAGGGCGGCCGCGGCTCTTTTCGCTAAATCACCCGCATCAGCAGTCTGCTGACCCCTTTGTCCGCAACGGAGAGCTTTTTCGCCAGCCCGTAGGAAAGATCCACGTCGCGGCCGGAAACAAACGGTCCGCGATCGGTAACCGTCGCCTGTACGCTCTGCCCCGTTCCGGGGTTTACCAATTCAACGCGCGTTCCGAAGGGCAGGATGCGGTGGGCCAGTGTCGCCGCGTTCATGTCGAAGGTTTTCCCATTGGCCATCGTTCTGCCGTGATGATTTCTCCCATACCAACTGGCGGTAACCGGCTGCGGTTCCTGGTAACCCGCAACGCGGATCCTCAGCTTTTGTCCGGTGCGCAACAGCGACGGATTCTGGAGTCCGTTGTCTCTCATGATCTCCTGGAGGGGAACGTTGAACTTCTTTTCCGCCAGTGCCGATAAGGTATCCCCCCGCTTGACGGTATAAGAAATCCATTCGCTTTGTTCCCCCTTGTCCTCTTGTGCAGGCGAGGATTTCTCTTTTGCCGAAGTTTGGGCGGCGGCCAGCGCATCCTGGAAGGATTTGTCATTGCTGACGGAGGCCCCTTCCTTGATGTACCAGCGTCCCGTCTTGCGGGAGTGGCTGACGGCATTGGGGTTCAGTTGGCGGAATTCATCCCAGTTCATGCCAAGCAACTGAGTTACTTTTTCGATGGAATCGCCTTTTCTGATTTGATAATCCACTCGTTGAGCTCCAAATTGATTAAAGTTCATGATCGCGGAGGAAGATTTCCGCTTGCAGGAGGGTGTTGAGGCGGCCTCCTCCGAGCAGGATGGGGTTGTCTCCATGCAGATCTGACTGCGCCGTTCGTTATGCAGGATTCAAACCAGCAGGGCATCCTACCCTGCCCGGAGAACCGGCCCTGCGGGTTGTCACCGGGCGGATGGGAAGAGACAGGAAAGCCTTCCCGGATTCAGCCCAATCTTCTACGTCAGCACATCACTGTACTCAGGCGTTTTGTCGAAAACACTTTTTGCGAACGAGCAGTGCGGCATTATTTTGATGCCCTTCTCTCTCGCAAATTCGACGGCCTTTCCCAACATTTTTTTGCCGAAGCCCTTACCGTTATTGCCTTCGTTTATTTCGGTATGTTCAATGATGATTCGTTTTTCACCGGCAAAAACAAAGGTCATCCGGGCTTCGATTACCTCGTTGACCCGGATAAAGAAAAGGCCTTTTTGGTCGTTGTATTCCAATTCTACGGTCTCGTTCATGTCCGATAGCATTCTCTATTTCCTTGTAAGCCGGAAACTTCTGGACGCGGCTCAGGAGGAGCTACCCCCTTCGGTTATTTCTTATTTGATTTCCATTTTTTAAAGATCTCGCCGACTTTCTTCAACGAGTCGGTGAAATAGTCATTTTCCCTATGCAGGTAGTTAGAATCGCCGTCTTTTCTGAACTGGTAGGAAGGATAGTCCGCCGTCGATCGTGACCTCTGCTCGGAAGGAGCATCCTGTGTCTTAGGAATGAAGCTCGTTCCTTCAAATTCCCCAAATTCATCGACGGTCGGAAGGCACCGTTTAAGATTTTCGATTTTTATAAAATCCGGCTCTGCTTCGAATTTCATCGCCATCAGCTCGGCGATGCATTGCCGGCAATAGCTCATAGACGCAACAATAGCGGGATAATTCGTTCCCTTGGCTGCATTGACCGTCGTTCTCAGAAGCTTCTCATGCTCGGCCTGGAAAAATGCGATTCCCTCGTCGATCCGGGTATCGCTGCCTTCCCATAACCTGCTCTCCAGTGCTTTGATCCGACTCTCGATCTGCACCCGCTTCTGGGAAATGTCCATTCGTTTTGCAGATATCTCTTCCCTTAGCTGCTCGACTGCCGTTTCCAGGCGGACAAGCTCGGCTTCAAGCTCTTGCGTTCCCTCATCCGGGGTGGGATGACTCGAAAGCTCCGCCCTCAGTCTTGCAATCTCCACGGCGGCGTTCTCACGTTGCTGGGGGGTTTCCGGCGCTTTTTCGACCCGAATGGGTTGCCCCTGGGGATGACTTTCCATCGGCTCCTGCAATTTACCTGTTTTATTTTCCATGATTTCCTTCCTCATTTTGTCGGTTATGGTTTCCGCTAAGGCTGCATCTCAGCCAGAAGACAGGGTAAAAAGGCCGGCCCGTTGATCTTATCGGTTGTTCCATTCCTTGTTAGAAGGAGCAGTATCCCATTGAAGCATTACGGAATTACTTGATGTATTCGCGAAACAAGTCACCGAGACTGCTTACAAAAAAAGCGAAGCGGTTATCATCCTTGAGCACCCGCGCGTCTCATTTGAACAATGGCATGGCGACCTTCGACACGCAGTGAAAAAGATGCTCTTCAGCGAAAAAATTCGTGCATGAGTCGCTGACCGTTATGTCCGTCCCGTTTCCATCCTATTGACTCTGGAAACGGAGTTTTAGGGAATGGATGTTATCGTCTCTTGTGTCCGTGCCGTGGGCAAGCCCAAGTGTTCGCTGAACTTTCTTGATTCCATAACGCAACACCAGTTGGTTATAGGCCACATCGCACACACGAAGGGGACTTCCCCCTGTTTCCAAATCTTCCTGTTCACAGACAGCCTTGTCATCCAGGGCCGCTACCAAGAGATTTTTGATCTCCTTACCGCCTGCCACCTCTCCACAAACACGTATAACATTTCCTCTTACGACAGGATCATCGTTCCGATAGAGGTTTATCAACTGATTTGTCGCTTTGTCCGGAAAGACCACAAAGATTTTTTTGGCCACATACAACTCAGAAGCTCGGCTTACTAATCTACCATTGACTGTTTGAGTGTACGGCGCCTGAAGATACTGTAAAGCATACTCAATTGCCTCGCTGTCTCTTTTCTGAAAGGCTACAAAAACAGCCCTATTCAAGAGATCTTCATCTACCAGAAAGTCCGCACTCTTGAGCCTCTCGAAAATCTCAGCAACCGGAAGACTCTCAATACCTTTCAGCTTAGCCTCTTTTGGGGCCGAGAGGACGCGATTTACTTTGGGTCTGGTTGGTTCCCCGGCCATCGCGGAAACGGTCATCAGCATGAAAATAGTTATAAAAAAACCTATGATTATTCTATTTTTTCTCATTCTTCCCTCCACTGGAATTGCGGCTGAAAATTGTGTGCGCTCCCGAATGCTGACCCCTATTGTTCAGACGGTACTTTATTAAAGTCATAGTAATCGAAAATAGGATCATAACTCTGGAGCGTCTGCCATATCTGGTCATCGCTTTTTCCTTCCAGATAGGCTTTTAAATAATTGTAAACGTGTGCATCCGAGGTAGCCAAGGTATAAAAGACGATTCCCCGATTGAAAGTGCCCAGATAATATATACCGGAACTGCATGCACTGTAAAACAGCCGTGAGTATTTCATTTCTTCCTTTGGAACTTCCAGATCCTTCCGGAAAAGGATTGTCTTGCTCCCAATGTGTCCAGGGGGATAGTCGGTATTGTCTATAATGACATCGATGGTGTCATCCATACTTCTAAATCTAAGGGCATCGGCGACAACACTCCCGCCGTCGGCATTGTCGCTCAGCACTACCGGATATTCCCCCGCATCAAAATAGAACTCGCCGATTTTATTCCAGAGGCCTCCGTTCACACGCTGATCCCTCAACACCGTGGTCGTTCCTGATGCGTGAGTGATCGCATAGGGGGCATTATTGCTCCATCCTGCTGAAGCAGACCACCTTGCATAGATCTTGTAGGTGCCGGCTTGCGGAATTCTCAGGGTCCATTCAACCCGGTCTCCGCTGCGATCCGCAGGTGTAACCAGATAATTCTCAAGATAATATCCTGGCGCCGCCTTGGAACCTGCCCAGGCGCCAAACGTCTCGAATGAAGGATACCACGGCGCTGTTCCGGTGATATAATATTGTTGATCGGCGGGATTTGTGGGGTCCGGCGGGACCCCGTTCGAAACCGCAAAATTCCAGGCAGGATGACCGCTTCTCGGGAATCTCTCAATGGCACCGTTGCGAGATGTTTGGATGTTATAATAATTAGGATCCTTCGGGATTTGATAGTGTAAGTAATAATTATAAGCAGGATCGCCTTTGGGATCGCCAAAAACATAGGGCATCACCCCATAGGTTCCATCCTTGAAGATCCACCGCCAATTGGGATAGGCCTGACTTGTCCTCATGCCTGAGAGTCCGACGTGGATCCAGGGAGAGGAAACATTCAGGATCCTGTCATCGTCAATGTACAAAATGTCATCGATAATCCCGGCACTGATCTCCTCCGGCGTTCCAAAAACAGGCCCCAACCCATAGTTGGAATGACCGCTGAAAATGACATGGCTCTTTTCGGTCCGTAAGGCTTGCTTCATGCCTTCCACATCATCCACGATGCGGATAACATATTTTTTTTGCGTAGTTGGGTTCTGGTATCTCCAGAGGCTGTCCCCTTCCTGCTGCGCACCGATACTCCGCAACATAGCGAGTAAACTCACTTTTGGACTCGCATAAAAATACCCCATGCAGGCAAATATCTGCTCTTCTGTTCCACCCGGAACAGGATCCGGGTTGCCAAAGGCTACAGCATCGGCACAGGTGCTGGTGGGGGAGGGTTGGGCCGTAATCGTCAGCTTATAAGTGACGCCTGCCTGAAAGGCATATTCACCCAGTTTGTACCAGTCACTTAAGACCTGGTGCTGATCGATATTGATTCTTGAGGTTCCGCCCGAGTGCTGAATATCCACAGGCACGCTGGTGCTTCGAGAGTCCGCATAGGTCCAATAGATAAACACAGGGTAATTACCAGAAACAGTCGGGGAGAAGTTCCAGCTGTAAGTCGCCCCATTGCGGGAATAGAGAGAATTGGTCCCATAAGGGTTGGCACTACCAGAGACAGACCAGCTTCCAGTGGAGGAAGTTCCAGGATCTCCATTGTCAATCACGACTCTGGCGGGGGTCGGCTGGCCAATTTCACCACTGTATATGAACTTTACCGCATCCGCACAGGTGCTGGTCGGGGACGGTTGAGACGTAATTTTTATATCATATGCGGCGCCTGCCTGAAAGGGGTATTCACCCAGATCATACCAGTCGGTAAGCGACTGACGTTGATTAATAGAAACCGTACTGCTTCCACCCGAATAATTAATGGTTACCGGTATGCTCGTGCTCCGGGAAGACCAGTCCGTCCACCACATGGATACCTTGTATTTTCCGGTTTTAGGCGCAGTAAAACGCCAGGTGAAGGTAGCCCCATCGCGACTCCAGACGGAATCCGCACCATATGGATTTACGGCGCCGGAAACCCCCCACGTTCCGGTACGGGATGTCTGTGTATCCCGATTGTCTATAATGATCTCTGTGGGGGTGGAGGAGCCGGATTGAACCACCAGCACCTGAACCATCGGATTCGACCAAATCCCCGCATCATCCTGGACCCGCAACGAAATGCTGTGGGTTCCCACAGAAAGTTCAGACCTGGTAAACTGAGCCGAGTTGCTGAGAAATCCGTCAATATCGGACTTCCATTCATATGCGGAAACAGTTCCACCAGGGTCGGTTCCATGGCCTGTAAATTGAACGGCCTGCCCGGCCACCGACGGACTGGGGCTAATGGAATCAATGTAGGCTGTGGGCGGAGTGTTTTGAGAAATGAGCCTGAACCGGACCGCATCCGCACAGGTGCTCACCGTAGAACCATCGGCCGCTGTGATGGTTACCTTGCCACTGCCGTTAAAGTAATATTCACCCAGACTGTACCAGCTGCCGGCGTTATTTTGCTGATTGATGTTTACATGTTGGGTCCCGGTGGAGTGATTGATTCCGACGTCGATACTGGTTGCCCTTGAAGACCAGCCTGACCACCACATCAGGACTTCATAGGTGCCTGAAGGCTGGGAGGCAAATTGCCACGTATAGGTGGCGCCGTTTCGACTCCAGAGGGAGGTGGCATTCGGATCGGCCGGATCAAATGGAGCCAATCCTCCTGAGACTTGCCATGTGCCGGTATAGGAGGTGCCGGCAGCACCATTGTCAATGACGATATCCGCAAGGGCATGAGGTGGAGCAAAACTCAACACGGTCAACAACAGCAGCGCAGAGAATACCTTCTGTAACCTTCTAATTATATTAACCATCTTCCCTCCTTGGACACTCCCCCGTTAAATTTGATAAAAATTCATATTCGAAAATATAGAAAGACCTTGATTGTGTGTCAAGCAAAATTCGGCCCAAGAGGCAGTGGGCGTGGGCACAGATCCTATGGATGCTCGCGGCGTCGCCCATGACTTGAAGCCTCAGCCGTCTTCTTCGTGGAGCACCTGGGGGAAATGTCCTTTTCAGGTAAAATTCAGACAGACCCACCCGACAAGCTTCCACACATGGAATCGTTAAGACGGCAGATACTCATCCCACAAGTCGTCGGGATCGGAATCGACGCCGGTTCTTGGTGAAGATGAGGGGGATGCCCAGCGGAATCGGGTTCAAATGATGTTGGAGGTGCGGGACTATCTTTTTATCCGGGGCGTCCTTCGATATGTAGACGACCTTTTCTTCCTGATCAAGATACTACATCCGCTCCTGCGAGAAAGACGCCCGGATGATGCAGCGGGCCAAGTTTTCGATGGCCTTGCCGTCTTTGGGGAAGATGCGGTTTCCGCAGAAGACATTGCAACCCCGGATGCTTCCATCCGGAGAGCATCCGGACCATTCCCTCCTCGATCCTTCCCTTGCGCAGGAGCACGTCAGTCCACCGGATGCGGCCCTATGTCCCGGTGTTCTCGGCTTCCTGTTCCATTCCTTCTACTTCATCGGCATCTGTTTCCGAACAAGGCTGCGCAGCAGAAATACATCTTGCCTCGTCGTACCGTCTGGGTTATGAAATGACAATAATGCCATCGATGGAGCAAGCGTATGGAAACCGCCAAAATCTCCCCCAAGTACCAAATAGTGATCCCCAAGAAACTGCGAGAGGCCTTGAAACTTTCGCCGGGACAAAAGGTTCAAATGATTATGTACGGCAACAGAATCGAAATGATCCCCTTTAAGAAACTGTCTGAAATGAAGGGGTTCCTAAAGGGAATCGACACGACCGTGGAGAGAGAGCCGGACAGGTTATGAACATCGTTGATTCCTCCGGGTGGCTCGAATACTTCGCTGATGGCCCCAATGCTCTTTTCTTTTCTCATCCCCTTCAGAGGATAGCCGATCTTGTCGTTCCCACGATCACGATCTATGAAGTTTTCAAAGTCGTTCTTCGTCAGCGTACCGAGTCTGATGCTCTTCAGGCTATAGCGCTCATGCAGCAAGGCTCGGTGATTGACCTTACCTCAAATATCTCCATCACAGCCGCCAAATTCAGCATCGAACATCATCTCCCTATGGCCGACAGTATTATTCTCGCTACCGGGCATCTCTATGAGGCGACGATATGGACCCAGGACTCCGACTTCAAGGACATTCCAGGAGTCCAATACGTTGAAAAGAAAAACGGACAACAAATTAAGGATTGAGAGGGGCCCGCAGGGTCTTTTCAATTCCGGGTTCAAGTAAGCCGGGTGTTTTTCTCCCCCGGAAAACAGGCAGGCCCTGACCCATCGTGTTGAATCCGCGGGACCTGGTAAGCTCAATTGTCTCCATCTCAGGGGGGAAGCGATCTGCAGGGAAAGCTGATGGATAAGTTGGTAGAGGTGTAAGCGATGTTTAAGAAAGACGAATAGCGGGGATTATGGACGTTGTCTATGTTGTGGGACCAGTCCTGCTGATTGCGATTGTTTTGGCTGCGGTCTGGCTTGATCGCTGGAGTGTCCCGGCCATACTGGTCGCTCTTGGTGCAGGGGTTCTCTTTGGCAGCGATGTTCTGAGGCTCTGGCACTTTGACGATATTGAGCTGACCAATCAGGTCGCAAACCTTGCCCTGGTATTTATCCTGTTTCATGGCGGCTTCTCCACCCAACACTCCGACCTCAAAGCGGTTACCCTTCCTGCGGGCGGTCTTGCCACCTGGGGCGTTTTTCTGACCGCGGCGGCGAGTTTCGGAGTTCTTCATGGTTTGTTCAACTGGCCGCTTCACAAGGCGCTCCTGCTCTCTGCGATCATTTCGTCCACCGACGCGGCGGCCATCTTCTCAATCCTTCGCCGCCAATCTCTGCCGCCGAAGCTCTCCTCCACGGTTGAGATCGAAAGTGCCGCCAACGATCCGATGGCGATCCTGCTCACCGTGGCGGTGATTGAGGGGATCACTTCCGCCCAATCCACATGGCTGATGTCTGTGCTGCTGTTCATCTGGAAGTTTACAGCAGGACCGCTCTGCGGTTGGATCCTCGCCCAGGCGGCGCTGTGGCTGTTCAATCGCATCAATCCGGAAGACCGCGGTCACTATTATGTCCTCTCTGTGGGAATCATCCTGCTGATCTACGGACTCACCGAAATGATCAACGGCAGCGGAATGTTGGCCGTGTTTGTCGCAGGCTACCTGATGGGGAACCGCCCCTTCGTCCACAAACAGGGCGTGGCGAATTTCTCAGCCGCCGTCTCCACCGTCGCCAACGTCGGCATGTTCGCCCTGATGGGACTCCAGGTCTTCCCTCATCAATGGGAAAAAATCTGGATGGACGGCATTCTATTGTTTCTCGTTTTGACTCTGCTTGCGCGACCTTTCGCCGTATGGCTGGGCACGGCGGGCATGGGGCTTGGCTGGAGAAACAAGACCTTTATCTCCTGGGCCGGTCTTCGAGGCGCGGTGCCGATCGTTCTGGCCACCTATCCGGCGGCGGCCGGCCTTGCCATCGGACAAGAGGTCTTCAATCTCGTGTTCTTTGCCGTTCTGTTGTCCATCGCGATCCAAGGTTCCACAATGGGCTGGCTGGCGCGGTTGCTCAACCTCACTTCCCCGAAACGGCCAATGCCCCTGTTCCACCTGGAACTCGTTACCATGGCCGAAAGCGACTTCGATCTGATGGTTGTTGAGCTGCCGGATCCGCAAGGCGCAATCGGACCTGCCATCGCTGATCTGCGGCTTCCTGCTGGATCGGTGATTGTCCTGATCACACGAGGCAAGGACATTGTGGTTCCCAAAGGCTCAACCCATCTGCGGGGATGGGATCGCGTGACCGTTCTTGCACATGCCAAGGACCACGAGACCATTCATTCTGTTCTCCTGGACGCATTCTCTGCTGCGGTATTGCAATCGGGCAGGGAAGGAAGCCCCAATCAGGTAGCCGGAGGGGTTTAGCCAGGGCTTTGTCCTGTTGTGCTGACTGTCTTACCCTGAAAATCCGCCTTGTAGGCTGTTCCTGTTCGTCGGCTCAGCGCAGCGCTTTGAGGCGACCGCTTCCTCCGGACGGTCCCTCGCGGTTCCGCCCTTGCCTTCGGCTGGTACTTGTGCCAATGGATAAGCCATTGACTGGATTCACAGACAGGGGACTTTCACCTCATTCGTTCACGCCCGTGCCGGGCGTATGCTGCGACATCCAACGGACGGCACAGTCCCTGGGCGCGTGACCGTATATCCCCTGCTTTCTGTTAATTTGTAACGGTTTTGCGCCGCCTGTTAACGCGGGCGTTGGCCTGTAGGATAAAGACAGCATGAGAGAAGTGTGGATTGCCTTTGGGCTGACACTTTTTGCGGGAATGGCGACTGCCATTGGGAGCATCATCGCCTTCGCCGCAAAGAGAACGAGCTATCGCTTCCTATCGGTGACGACGGGGTTCTCCGCCGGCGTCATGCTGTATGTTTCTTTCGTCGAGATCTTTCCCAAGGGTGTCGATTCCCTGGTGGAGCGCTTTGGCGAAATCGGGGCGCACTGGGTCAACGCGTGCTCTTTCTTCGGCGGCATGCTGCTGATCGGACTGATTGACAATATGATCCCGGCCGCGAAGAATCCCCACGAAACCCGCGGGGAAAAGGAAATGCTGCCATTGCACGATCCCGCCGCGGCCGCGCCGGTTTCCGAGTCACTGCCGGCGGCGCAGAGGAATTCTCCGGACGTAGCTGGTCAAGCTGAACATCACAAACTTCTGCGCCTGGGACTGTTCACCGCACTGGCCATCGGAATTCACAACTTTCCGGAGGGATTGGCAACCTTCCTTGCCGCGCTCCAGGACCCAGGCCTGGGGCTGGCCATCGCCATCGCGATAGCCCTGCACAACATACCGGAAGGGATCAGCGTATCCGTTCCCATATTCTACGCCACCGGCAGCCGGCGAAAAGCGTTTATCTATTCGGCTCTCAGCGGACTGGCCGAACCGGCCGGCGCCATCATCGCCTATGCGGTGATCCTCTTTTCCCTCGACGGCAATACGGTTGTGATTCCGACGGAGATCATGGGCGTACTTTTTGGAGGCGTGGCGGGCATTATGGTCTATATCAGCGTGGATGAGTTGCTGCCGACAAGCAGGGCTCACGGCAGAGGGCATGACAGTATCTTCGGGCTTGTCGGAGGCATGCTGGTCATGGCGATAAGCCTGCTGCTGATGAAATAGAGAAGGACCCGGCCAACAAGGCGGATGCAAACGTCGGCTCACCCCGCGCGCAAGTGGATCCGCCTTGTCAGGCCATCCGCAGACGCTGGCCCAGCAGGGTGAAGCGCTGACCGGTCTTGTTGTTGCGGACGGCGATGGCCAGGGCCTTCCTGGCGCCCACGATCACGACCAGTTTTTTCCCCCGCGTCACTGCCGTATAAAGCAGGTTCCGCTGGAGGAGCATGTAATGCTGCATGAGCAGCGGCAGGACCACGGCGGGATACTCGGCCCCTTGGGACTTGTGGACCGACACGGCGTAGGAAAGGATGATTTCATCGAGATCGCCGTAATCGTAGACCACCTCCCGGCCGTCGAAGCTCAGGGTGGCCTCCTGGAGTTCGGGATCCAGCCGGACGATCCGGCCGATATCGCCGTTGTAAACCTCCCGGTCGTAATTGTTGCGGATCTGCATGACCTTGTCCCCGACGCGGTACAGCCGCCCGCCCCGCTGCAGGCCCTCCTCCCCCGGATTCAGCGCCTCCTGAAGGACGCTGTTCAGGTTCCCCGCCCCCACCAGGCCCCGGTGCATGGGGGTGAGCACCTGGACGTCCTCCAGGGGATCGAGGCCGAACCGCTGGGGGATGCGCTCCTTCACCAGGCGGACGATCAGCTCCAGGACCTTCTCCGGGTCTTCCTGTTCCACGTAATAGAAGTCCTCCAGCCGGTCGTGAGAGGTCTGGAGACGGGGGAGCTCGCCGCGGTTTATCCGGTGGGCATTGAGGATGATCGCGCTTTCCCGCGCCTGGCGGAAGATTTCCCTCAGCTCCACCACCGGCACGCAACCCGACTCGATCACCTCGTTCAGCACGCGGCCCGCCCCCACGGAGGGCAGCTGGTCGCCGTCCCCCACGAGGATGAAGGTCGCCGTGGCGGGAATGGCTTTCAGGAGGTAATGCATCAGGATCAGGTCGATCATGGAGGCCTCGTCCACGATGAGCGCCTGGCAGTCCAGGGGCGACGTCTCGTCTTTCTGGAAGCCCCCCTTCTGCGGGCTGAATTCCAGCAGGCGATGGATCGTCTTCGCTTCCCTCCCCGTGGCCTCGCTCATCCGTTTGGCCGCCCGCCCCGTGGGCGCCGCCAGGAGGATCTTCGCGCCGGAGGCAGAGAGGATGCGGATGATGGCGTTGATGATCGTCGTCTTGCCCGTCCCCGGCCCGCCGGTGATGACCAGCACTTTGTGCGACACGGCGGCCCGGATCGCCTCGACCTGGTTTTCCGCGAGTTGGAGGGACAGTTTCTCCTGCACCCAGGCCAGGGCCTTCTCTTCCTCGATGGGCCGGAGGGCGGAGGGGGTTCCAAGAAGGGTTTTCAGGCGGGCCGCGGCCTGGGTTTCCGAGAGATGATACTTGGCCAGGTAAACGACCCGGTCCATGAATACCTCCGGCGGCGCCCCGGGAAAAGCCGATCCCTCCTCGATAACGACCTGCCGCTCCCCGGCCGCCGCTTCCAGGGCGGCGGTGATGATCTCCCGGTCGATCTCCAGGATTTCCCGGCATTTCTCGATCAGCGGTCCGGCGGGATAGCAGACGTGGCCCTCGTCGGCCAGTTCGTGAAGGACATAGAGAATTCCCGCCTCCGCCCGGAGTCGGGAATCGCGGGCGAAGCCCATTTTCTCCGCGATCCGGTCGGCGGTGAGAAAACCGATGCCGAAGATGTCCGTGGCCAGCCGGTAGGGGTTCTCCTGAACCACCGCAACGGCGGCGTTTCCGTACTGGCGGAAGATCCGGGCAGCGTAGGCGGCGCTGACCCCGTGGGACTGGAGAAAGAGCATGATGGCGCGGATCTCCCGCTGCTCCTCCCAGGCCTTGCGGATCATGGCGATCCGCTTTTCGCCGATGCCTTCCACCTCCAGGAGACGCTCGCTTTCCCCTTCGATGATCTCCAGGGTGGCTTCGCCGAATTTCTCCACCATCCGCCGGGCCATGACGGGCCCGATGCCCTTGATCAGCCCAGATCCCAGGTATTTCTCGATCCCGTAGACCGTCGCCGGCACGGCAGACTCACAGAAGGCGAACCGGAACTGCTCGCCGAAGCGGGGATGGTTCGTCCACTCCCCCTTCATCCGGACCTTTTCCCCCGGCGTGGGATTCATCATGTTGCCCACCACGGTCACCGGCTCCCGGCGGCCGGGAACCTTCACCCGGGCGACGGTATAGCCGTTTTCCTCGTTGACGAAGCTGACGCGCTCGATATGCCCCTGAAGTTCGACGCGCGAGTCCGCCGTGGGATATTTCCTGTCCAGGGAGTTCGTCATCTTTCTCTATTCCGGAACCGTCATCTTGATCGTATCGCCGCCGGATTTTTGCCGAGCCGCGCAACCAGGCAGCGATTTAAATTTTGTCGCGGCTTTCCCTTTTTCCTTGCCTCATAAGGACAGGGGGGTTCATCCCGCCCGTCGGACGCGGCAGATTCGCTGGGTGGAGGAAAGGGCGGAGACACTGTAACATAAAGAGATTCCGATACAATAATATTTTTGCCCCTGCTTCCCTCTCACCCAGCCGGGAATCCTCAACCCGGCAAGTTGACCGCATCAACCCCGGATCGGCGTGATCGTGAGGTTCTGCGGATCGGACGGTTGCAAGTTCACCGCCCCCACCCCGGTTCGGCTATTGTCTCCGGGAAAACATCAGCAGGATGGCGGAAAACAGGAGATAGGGCAGGGCGGCGGCCTGGACTCCCCGGATTGTTTATAGGGCATATTCGCCGCGAATTGAAGCGGTGATTCGATGGGATTCCGTTCTTTTTCCCGGGATTATGCTGGATTATGCCGGAATGTCCTCAGGAGCAAGTCCTTCGCACTCATAATGCTTTGAATTAACGTAACAATTTAGAAAAGGCGATTTGAATTGCGAGGATTCGACAGCAACCCACGCCACCTCGGCAGCGCTTTTGAAGTAGAGTAAATTTGTCTAACTTACTCAGACGAAGGAGAAATTCATGGGCCGGTTTTGGCAGGATTCTGAGAACGTCCTTGACATCGGCAGGGATCTGCCGGAAATAATGGCCACCAAGACGAAGGAAGCAAAGAAATGCGACATTTTACCCTGCTGCTTTTAATCCTCATTTCCCTGGCTTCGGCACTCCCAGGTTATCCCCTGGAGGCCTCGGAACCCGGGCAGGTGATCGTCTCCGTGACCGATTCCTGGAGCGATCCCCGCGCCACCCTCTTTCTCTTCGAGAGAAACGGCGGAGATTGGCGGAGGATCGGCCGAGGAATCGAAGCGGACGTCGGCCGTCACGGCCTTGCCTGGGATTCGGGGTCGGAGGGACGCCTCCCCGGCGAACCCGTCAAGACGGAGGGGGACAGCAAGGCCCCGGCGGGGCTGTTTCCCATCCCCCTGGCCATGGGGATGGCTTGCCGTCCGCCCGAGGGCGTCACCCTCCCCTACCGTCAGATCGTACCGGGAACCCATTGCGTGGATGACGCCTCTTCCCGCTATTACAACCAGATCGTCCAGGAGACTGAAATCCCCGCCGGCGACGGCAGGGCATGGAAAAGCTCGGAGCGGATGTGGGAGGCGGGGCTGTACCGTCTCCTGCTGGTCGTCGGCTACAACGCTTCGCCGGTTCATCCCGGAAAAGGGAGTTGCATTTTTATCCATCTTCGGCCCCCCTCGGGCGAACCCACGACCGGCTGCACGGCCATGGCGGAAGAGGGCCTGGTGCGGGTCATGAACTGGCTGAAGCCCGAGGAGCGCCCGCTCCTGGTTCAATTGCCCCGAAGCGTCTACGGGCGGCTCTGGCAGCGCTGGAATCTGCCGCCCCCAGTCGTGATCGAGGGCCGCCCCTGACCTCGCCTGTTTATTGCCGATGCCGCTCTTAAAGAAGCAGGCATCCCTCTTCCGGTGAAGTCCGTCGCAATCATAACACGATGATTTAACTTCAGATAATTTAGCAAGACACTTTTCATCGCAAGTATTCGACATTAGAACTTCATTGGCCGGCTTTCACGGGATTCCGGTGATTCCTCCTGTTTGCGGCTTCTTTCGTGATGGGCAAAGCGGCTGTTTTGGGATAAAGTTTACAAAAAGAACAAGGCGGTGATACGAGATGTTCGAGAGAATAAGAATCCCTGTGATTTTTACAGCGTGCCTGTGCCTGCTGGCATTGGGAGAGGCGGCCTCCGCCGGCAATGCCTGGGCTTCCTCGGCCTGCAGTCAGGGTGACTCGGTCCGGATCTGGAGCGCCCCTCTGGTCGCACGACCTGGGGAGAAGCTGGAGCTCATGGCCGTGGCACCCGATGGAGAGCTTTCCGAACTGCTCGTCACCGACCCCGCGGGCCGCCGCCACACGCTGCCGGCAGCAAAGGCCGGAGGGCCTCCGTGGAGCCTGCGTGGCGCCCTGGCCGCACCTCTAGCCGGTCGCTATCGTGTCGAGGCAAAGCGCGCCGGAAAGGTGGCGGCCTGCAGCGAAGTCGAGGTGGGAGGCAAAGCCGGCCGGCGCGGCGGCGGCGAGTGGGACCAGGAAACCCAGGCGCTCTACGCCGCCTGGGTTGAGCACCTCTTTGACGCCCCGCCCGAGGAGCCGTTAAGCTTCCCCTCCCTGGAACCGGTGCTGCGGGATCCGGACCGCAACTTTCTTCACGATTTTCTGCGCCGCGGGGAAGACGCCCGGATGCCTGCCAAGCCGGACTGCGCGGACCTTTCCTATTTTCTGCGCGGCTATTTCGCCTGGAAACTCGGCCTTCCGATCAGCCACCGCTCCTGCGACCGCGGGAGCAGCCGCAGTGCGCCGCGCTGCGGTGGGGCGGAGATCACCCGCAGCTTCGTGGGCACGGCCGCCACCCCCGCCACCTTTCGGCAGGTCAGCCGCCGGCTCATGGACGGGGTGAACTCCGGCAATGGCCGCACGGCCCTGACCAACGAGGCGAGCGACTTCTACCCGGTACCGCTGGACCGCTCCAGCCTCTGGCCGGGGACGGTCTATGCAGACCCTTACGGCCACACCCTGATCATCGCGAAGTGGGTGCCGCAGACCGAAGGGCACAGCGGCCTCCTCCTCGCCGTCGACGCCCAGCCCGACAACTCGGTGAGCCGCAAGCGCTTCTGGGAGGGAAACTTCCTCTTTGCCCGGACCCCGAGCGCGGGCCCCGGCTTCAAGGCCTACCGCGTCCCGGTTGCCGACTCTAAAAAGAGGGGCTGGCATCCCGTCCCCAACAGCACACTGACCGGAAGCTCCGGACTCCCCCCCTATACGGCCGAGCAGGCAGATCTCACGCCGGAAGCGTTTTATGCCCGGATGGAGCGGCTCATCAACCCGCGCGGTCTCGCCCCTGAAGCAGCCTACGCCGCCAGCCTGGATGCCCTGATGGAACAGCTCGAAACGCGTGT
The DNA here is from genome assembly GCA_964555065.1 of uncultured Syntrophus sp. Lineage (GTDB taxonomy): Bacteria > Desulfobacterota > Syntrophia > Syntrophales > Syntrophaceae > Syntrophus. Next base: position 1,467 of record CAZKRB010000026.1, on the reverse strand, counting down.
CCGCTCGGTCGACAACGGAGAGCGCTACCTCCATGCCCATCCCGGAACCATCGCGCCGATGCCGCGCGGACCCGCCATCTTCGAAACAAGCGGCCTGTGGGAGGACTACGCCACGCCGTCGAGGGACATGCGCCTTCTGATTGCCCTCAAGGTGCTGGCCGGTCTGCCTGAGCGCATCCGACGTCATCCCGAGCTCTTCCTGCTGGGCAAAGAGAAGCCGGCTGCAGCCGCCGTGCGCATCGAAGGACTTCACCGCCGGAAACTGAAGGAGCGCTTCATCACGTACACCCGCAGCGACGGCAGGCCCTGGCGCCTGAGCCTGGCGGAGATCTACCAGCGCCTTCCCGGACTCGAAATGGCCTACAACCCCAATGACTGTGTGGAACGCCGCTGGGCCGCCATACCCGGGACACCGGAGTACGAAACCTGCCGCCGCCAGGCCCCGGCGGCACAGCGCACGCGCATGGAAGAGTACCGCGCCTGGTTCCGCGAAACGCGCCGGCCGCCGCGCTGACGATAGGAAAGGCATTCATGACTCCTTGGGATAGCCTGCCGGACCGCCTCTGTTAAGGAGGCTGGGCTGGCGGCGACGGTCTCGCAGGGATCGGCTTTCTCTTTCTGTTACCAACTATAATCTCCCAATTCAAAAATAATTCAATACGGGAATTCTATCAGTTGAAGACGGGGATAGGCGGGATGAAGCGGAATTGCGGGAAACGGATTTGCTCCCCTTATTCCAACGTCCCCTTCCTTTGGAAAAAATCGCCAACCCGTTGGCATTCCGAGCTTCTCTCCGAAGAGCGCATTTTTTCGTTGACATTTCTACATATTGTTGTCAAAAGAATCTTCCCGCACAACATGTTGTGTTTCGAGGGCAACGATACTCAAGGAGAGAATTTAAAATGAAAAAAAGCACTTCCAGCACAGCCCTTCCGTGCCTGACCGAAAACGCCATTACCGTTCTGGAGAGACGCTATCTGAAGCGGGACAGGGAGGGCAAGGTCCTGGAAACGCCGGTCGACATGTTCCGCCGTGTTGCCGACACCCTTGCCGCCGCCGACCGGATCTTCAACGAAAAGGCGGATACCGTCAAGCTGGCGGAACAATTCTACAAGATGATGGCCGGGCTGGAATTTCTTCCCAATTCTCCCACCCTGATGAATGCCGGACGGGAGCTGGGACAACTATCCGCCTGTTTTGTCCTCCCCGTCGGCGATTCCATGGAGGAAATCTTCGACGCCGTCAAGTTCACCGCCCTGATTCACAAATCCGGAGGGGGCACGGGCTTCTCCTTTTCCCGTCTCCGTCCCGCCAACGACGTGGTGCTGACGACGACGGGCATCTCCAGCGGCCCCATCTCCTTCATGCGGGTCTTCGATGTGGCCACGGAGACCATCAAGCAGGGCGGTACCCGGCGGGGCGCCAACATGGGCATTCTGCGCGTCGATCATCCGGACATTATGGATT
>CAZKRB010000025.1:0-38029 GCA_964555065.1 uncultured Syntrophus sp. | reverse complement strand
GGAGGCAGAACGCCATCTTCATTCACCTCACCTGGGTGCCCTTCATCAAAACCGCCGGCGAGGTAAAAACCAAGCCGACCCAGCACAGCGTCAAGGCCCTGCGGGAAATCGGCATCCAGCCGGACATCCTCCTGTGCCGCACGGAAAACTACCTCTCCGAGGACATCAAGGCCAAGATCGCCCTGTTCTGCAACGTGGAAGAGGCCGCCGTCTTCACGGCCAAGGATGTGAGCTGCATCTACGAGGTCCCGCTGATCTACCACCGGGAAGGCCTCGATCAGAAGATCGTCGATCTGCTCAACATCTGGACCGGGCAGCCCCACCTGGAAGCCTGGGAAAACGTGGTGCAGAAGATCACCTCACCCGCTTTCGAAGTCAACATCGCCATCGTGGGCAAGTACGTGAACCTCACGGACTCCTACAAAAGCCTCAACGAAGCCCTGGTGCACGGAGGCATCGGCAACGACTGCCAGGTCAACCTGCGCTTCGTCGATTCGGAAAAGATCGAAAAGGACGGCCTCAATCACCAGTTGGAGAACGTGGACGGGATTCTCGTCCCCGGCGGCTTCGGCAACCGGGGCATCGAGGGGATGATCCAGGTGATCCGCTACGCCCGGGAAAAGAAAGTGCCCTTCTTCGGCATCTGCCTGGGGATGCAGATGGCCGTCGTGGAATATGCCCGCCACGTCTGTGCGCTGGAGAAGGCCAATAGTGCGGAATTCGATGGGGAAACCCCCCACCCGGTCATCGACCTGCTCCCGGAACAGAAGGCCGTCCAGGACATGGGAGCCTCCATGCGGCTGGGTTCTTACCCCTGCGAGCTCTCCGAGGATTCCCTGGCCCTTGAAGCTTATGGCGAGCGGGAGATTGGGGAACGCCACCGCCACCGCTATGAGTTCAACCGCGCCTACCAGGAGCGCCTGGAGACCTGCGGCCTCCAGATCACGGGCCGCTCACCGGACGGCCGGCTGGTGGAGATCGTGGAGATCAAGGATCACCCCTGGTTTCTCGGCTGCCAGTTCCACCCGGAATTCAAGTCCCGGCCGATAGAGCCCCATCCCCTCTTCAACCGGTTCATCGAGGCCGCCCTGCGCCACCGCGAAAAACGCGAGTCAGGGGGATGACCCCGAGTGCTCGCCCGCCCTTCAAAAGCCGGTTCGCCTGGAATCCATGACGGAAAAAATGGCCCGGCAACCGCCTCCAGGTCGGTTGCCGGGCCAAAGGATTTTGTCGCGCGGCGCGAAGTCAGAAATTTATCTTTTTCAGCCGCCTCGCCGGGAACAGGCCGTTATGGCCGGCTTTCCTCAAGGGAGATCTTCTTTTTCCTGAGGGCGCTCTTATTTGCCAGCAGTTCTTTCCCTGCGATCCTGTCGAGCACATAGATCAGATTGCCGCCATCTCCGGCATATTTCTGGCCGTAGGAAATCGGCACCTCGGGGGTTATTTCTCCCAGCAGAGAGCGGGTGACTGATTCGACTTTCCTCTCGCCGTTTGCCACCAGTACGACATTTTTTGCCTGGTAGACAAGCTCCGCCCCCATCGAGACGGCATAATTGGGGCAGTCTTTTATCGTGGGAAAATGTCCATCCGTCACGGAGTTTTTGATGGTGTTCTCATCAAGCTTGACCAGCATGACGGAGCTCCCCCGGAACGGAATGCCCGCTTCATGAAAGGCAACATGCCCGCGCCCGCCGACACCGATGACCTGGAGGTCTATTCCTCCCGCCTTTTTGATCTTCCGGGCATATCCGTCAAGGATTTCCTTTTTTATCCACGCCAGGTACCCGGACTGGGCCTTTGATTTGATGACAATGGACTTTCCGGCATCCGTGCCTTTATCGGTCCAATCCTCGGGATATTTCTTCAGTTCGCTCATCAGCATCTTCTGATCGATCAGGGAGCCGAAAGGGACGCTGGTTTCAACAAACTTCTTTTTCAGAAGGCCGAAGAATTCCTGAATCATGAAATAGCAGTAACTTTCGGGATGGATCACCCGCTGCTGGACGTTTTCACCAGGCAGCCCCACGTACTCGTCGAGGTTGAAGCTTCTGATGCGGCCGCTGTCCAACTCGCCGTCATTTGCAGCCTGTGCCAGATGTTTGTACATCCCCGTCGGGGAATTCCCCGTTGCAAGCCCCAGAACGATTTCCTTTTTTGCCTTGGCTGTCTCTGTAATTTTCTTCCTTACAATGTCCGCGGCAACCCTGCTCATGTGTTCAAAGTCATTGGTAATGAAAACCTGGATGGGCATGCTTTTTCTCCTCTCATGGATTTGCGGCCGCTGTTGAAGCAGCTCAGCCAATGGACTTTTTTACAATAGCGGCAATCTCCACGCAGCACTTCTCCGTCACGGCCTCGGAAGGCCCCTCGACCATCACCCGGCACATGTTCTGGGTGCCGGAATAGCGGACGAGGACGCGGCCTTCTTCTCCCAGTTCCTTTTCAATCCGGTCGATGACTTCCATGACCTCAGGCACCGTGCTGATATCAGGCTTGCTCTTCACATCCACATTGATCAGTTTCTGAGGATAAATATCCATCAACCCGGCAAGCTCCGACAGGGGTTTGCCCGTTCCGACCATGGCGGCAATCAGCTGCAGAGCGGTAAGGATTCCGTCCCCGGTGGTGTGGTGATTAAGGAAGATCATATGGCCCGAGTCTTCTCCGCCGATCACGCCGCCCAGCTTCATCATGTCTTCCAGGACATAACGGTCTCCCACCTGGGAGGCATGGTGTTTGAATCCGTATTTTTTGCAGGCCACGCGCAACCCCAGGTTGCTCATCACCGTGCTGACAAGGAGATCGTTCTTCAATTTTCCCTGTTCCTTGAGTACCTTGGCGCAGATGAGAAGGATCTGATCGCCGGTGATCTCCTGCCCTTTTTCATCGACGGCGATGAGGCGGTCTCCGTCGCCGTCGAAGGCGAGCCCGATGGCGGCGCCGCTTTCCAAGACCTTTTTCCTCAAGTCCTGCGTATGCTGTGAGCCGCAATTTTCATTGATGTTGATTCCGTTCGGCTCGTCGTGGATGATCTGCAGATCCGCACCCAGTTCCCAGAAAGTCTCCCTGGCGACTTTATAGGTGGCGCCGTTGGCGGTATCGAGGACAATTTTCATCCCTTCAATGGACAATTCCCGGGGGAAGGTGTTCTTCAAGAAGACGATATAACGGCCATGGACGTCCCACACGCGGAATGCCCGCCCCATATCCTTGACGGGCGGCACCAGGGTATGGAGCGCATTGCTCAGCATCAGATCTTCAATGGCTTCCTCCTGCGCATCGGAGAGCTTGAACCCATTGCCGGAGAAAATCTTGATGCCGTTGTCCTGATAGGGATTGTGCGAAGCGGAAATGACAATCCCGGCATGGGCGCGCATACTCTGAGCAATGTAGGCGATTCCCGGAGTGGGCAGAACGCCGAGCAGATAGGGATTGCCGCCCATCGAGGTGATCCCCGACTCCAGGGAGCTCTCAAGCATATAGCCTGAAATGCGGGTATCCTTCCCGATCACGATCCTTGGACGGGCATGCTCTTTTTTCAGGATATAGACAATCGCCTGCCCTATGGCGAATGCAATTTCAGCGTTCATTGGATACCGATTTGCTTCTCCCCGGACGCCATCCGTGCCAAACAGTTTCCCCATAAAATCCTCCCTTGAAATTCCTGATTAAAATTCGTTGCCGAATAACTGAAGTGACGGAACGATCTCTCTCGCTTTTTGACAGCAGGCATCGACAATTCCCTGAAGCCATGCCGTCGCCTGAACACGGACCTCCGCGGGAAGTCCCTGGACGGCGGTGATGTAATCCGTTTCCCTGGACCTTTCCCCTTTCTCAAAAGCCGCGAGGAACGCATCGCGGGATTTTTCTGCCTCCCTGTTCTCGATCGCCGCCGCGAAGAGCGCTTCTATCTCGGCAAAACGATCCGAAAACTCATTTCTTCCCAGGGCCTCCGGGTTCATTTCTCCCTTCTGCCGGGGCGGAATTTTTGCCTTTTCAGCCAGCACCTGTAAACGCTTTATCCGCTCCTTTTTCCCGAGAGCCAGCTTATCAAGCAGCCCGGCAAAAAGAAGCGGGCCGAATTCCCTCCGGGCGAAAAAAGGCTGCCTGACCTGAAGGTACCACGCTTCGAGGGCCATAAGATTGGAAATGTAAATAACATTATTCTCGACAATCCGGCGGATGCCCGGATAGGCCTTGGGCAGGAAATCGATGGCCTTTCCCGATTGCGCCTTTTCGACAATCAGTTTGTTCCCCTCGATAAAATCATTTCTCAACACCGAATTGGCGGCGACGACATTGCCGTATCCCATGCGTGAAGGCCCCACCGTCCCGCCCTGACCGCCGAGAAAAATGGCCGGCTGATTCAGCATGACGCCCCGCGGCACGTCACCGAAGAGGGACGCCGTGGTTTTGTCGCCATCCGGCGTAAAGTTGAAATGAATATAGGAACTGCCCACCTCGCTGTGGTCCTTCCGGCTGGTCCCGCCGGCCATCAGGCAGTCGCAGAAGTTGATCAGGCTGCCCAGGGTCACGAAGGGAAAAAGAATGGTCTGCTTGATTCCGACACAGTGGGCGCCGTTGGCCTCCTCCTCGAGGATGCAGCCCTCGCGCACCTGCGCCCCGGAACCCAGGTTCGCCTTATCCAGAAAGACAGATTTGTTGAAATAGCCGCCCTTCAATTCGACCCCGAATCCCAGCTGGCAATGATCGATGGTGGCCGGGCCTTCATAGCCGATCCGGCATCCTGCCGAGATGACCGTCGATTCACCGTAAATCCGGCACCCGGGATAGATTTTGACGCCTTTGCCCGAGATCTGACCAATCCTGACCTCGTCGCCGATGTCCAGCGTCAGGGGATTGGGAATCTCAACACCTTTATGAATCAAAGAAATGACCTTATCCAAACATCGCGGTTGCATGTCCATAATTTCCTCCAAATTGGTGGATAATAATCTCATTTCGCCATATTTCAAGATTTTTTTTAAATTTTTCCCCTGTGGATGTCCCGGGAGACTCCTGTCGACAATATGGGAAATACTCCCTGCCGGAACTACCGGTGAACCCTGGACGATACATGGGACATATTCCCGGTTGAGACTGCGGAAATCCCTGCTGAAGACCACGGGAACCCTATCCGGCGAAAACGCTCCCTTTTCCGATCCGGGATTCGCTGGGGGCGGCCGGGAAATACGGCTGAATCGATCCCGTTCACAGGGCGTTTCCATCTTATTTTTTTATTGACACACAACCATGACCTCCCTATAGTGCTATCCCATAAAAGTGGATTGATCGCCCTTTTATCTTATCATCCCTTGAGCTCACCGTTTACCGCAGGGCTCTTGCGGCGAGGCGGGCTCTGTCTCCAATGAAAACAACAGAGATTAGTCGATATGTTGACCAGCTTTTGGAGATGGTCATCAACCGCTTGAGTCCAAGAGGGCTTCAGGGAAGTTCTATTTCCAGCCTGGCGGACGAGATTTACGCCTCTGACTGCCGTGCCTGGCGGGTCGTTACTTTTGGAGGCGGAACAGGCCTTTCCACAGTTCTGGGCGGGAATTCCCAGCTTGGCGACTGGCCCGAAAATCCCTTTGTCGGGCTGAAGCAGGAATTCCCTCTCCTGGATGTCGTTGTGTGCACGACCGATGACGGCGGATCAACAGGCCTGCTGTTGAAGGAACTGCCCATGATCGGGATCGGCGACTTCCGCAAGCTTCTCCTTTCCCTCATTCTACGTGAAAATCTCCAGCAGGCCTACGGCCTTGACGATCTTCAAACGCGACAGCTCATCCGCGTCATTCACTGCATTTTCAACCACCGATTCCCAAAGGAAGTCCGGGATTTCCGCTGCGTGGTCAATCCTCTGCACGTCGTTCCCCGGCATCTGCAAGGATACTGCCCGGAACCTCTGGCAAGCCTCTTTTCTTCCCTTGGCCGATATGTCGCACCGGGCGGCGAAGGTCCGATGATCGAGCCGGGTGGACACTGCCTGGGCAACCTGCTGCTCACGGCGGCCATCTTCCAGTCCGATGGAAGGGCGGGGCAGCGCTCGCCGGGAATGGACGCGATCACAACGGGATTCGATAGAATCGCCCTTGCCATCGGAGCGACTCCGGGCCGCCTGCATCCGGCCACACAGGCCCCCGGGCAGCTGATCGTGCGCTACAGCAACGGGGTTGCCGTCAGGGGACAGAGAAAATCGGCGCTCACCCGCCGCACCCTGCCGATCGACCGCATCTCCATCGAGTGCTGCGAACCCCCCCGAGTGAGTGAGGCTGTCTTTCGTGCAATCCGTGAGGCGGACCTCATCCTTTTTGCGCCGGGCAGCCTTTACACAAGCATCATGCCGATTCTGCAGATCCCGCCCATCGCGCAGGCGATCCGGGAAAACCGGAAAGCCCTGAAGGTTCTGGGATCGAATTTCTGGATTCAGGAGGGGGAGACCGATATCTCCCTGCACAGAAGAAATCGCGGGTTCCATGTCTCCGACCTGGTGGAGGCATACAATCACAATGTTGCCGGCGGTTCGGAGGGTCTGTTTGATGTGGTGTTGAGCGCCAATCTGGAATACATTCCGGGCAATGTCCTGCGCAACTACGCCCTGGAGGGCAAGAGCCCCATCTATCTGGACCGGAGCGTCGTGGAAAATCTCGGGGTGCTCCCCGTGGAGGCGACCATCTATTCCCGGGAACGGCTGCATGCCGCCAGTGTGATCCATCACGATCCGCAGAAATTTTCCCTGGCGGTGCGGGCGCTCCTCGTGGCACACCAACGGTTGAACCTGAAACCGGACCCCGCCTCCCATCGCTCCTATCCCGGGCGGGCCCTGAATTCCCCCCCCACGGATGCGCCTCTGCTGTGCTCCTACCACAAGCGAACGGGGTCCATCCTGGCGGAGAAAAGATTCTCTTCAGGGCTGCTTCGCGACATCCTGCATGAAATGATCTGGGAAAACCGCGATATCCGCATCGATCACCTGAACTTCTTTGACGGAGCTCGGATCGTTCCCGCCTCCCAGTGGGCCAGATCCAGTCAATGGGATAACGTTCTGGGGTACTATGATCCCGAAGACCGGCTCTTGAAGGTCCATGAACAGGCCTGCGGGGATCCGGAAGGGATTCGAAAAAATCTGCTGATCGCCCTGGGGGAGTCCCTCCTGGGGCAGTACATTGACAGCCGCCACTGGCATGATCTGGAAGACGGGAAAAACTGGGGAGCGCGGCGCTATGAGATCCGGCTGCGTCCGGTACAGGAGCGGGAATGTTTCCTTGGCGATGGCGCTTTGCGGACCTATCTGAAGCTGGCTCGCATGCACCAGAGCCCCCGGGATCCGGAAACGTTCGGAATCACGCTTAATGATGCGGAAGGGTTTCTTCCTCCCGGCCTGCGCTTCGGGCTCCTGTATGCTTGGTATCTGAACAACGCCTACGGAGAAGCCATGGAGTATGAAATGTCACTGCTTCGCTGGCCGCCCAGGAAGCTCCTCCCCTACCAGTTGGAAGAACGTGAACGCCAGGAGGCTCTCATCCGCTTTTTCCGAAACGTGGTGTTCCAGCATGAAGAGGATTGACGCTTGCCGGGTTCTATAGAAGCCTCCACGAAGCCCTGGTGCGCCGAAGCGACGGATAACAGGCCAACCTGAGCTTCGCGGATTCGGAGAAGATGGAGCAAAAGGGCCCCCATCACCAGGCGGAAAATGTGGATGGAATCCTCGCCTCCGGCGGTTTCGGTCGTGGCCTTCGCAGTGGGGGCGGTCTCAGTCCGGTCCGCCGCCCCGCCCACTTCATGAAGCCGATCGGAATCGCGCCTGCCTCCCCAGCCTTTGAATCGGGTGTCGCTGGGATAGCGATCCAGCGACCGGTCGCGCCGCGGCTCTCAGGACTTCAGTTTTTTCAGCAGCCAGGCCATGTTTTCCCCCAGCAGCTTCATCGTATGGATTCCCTCCTGGTCCGATTCCACATCGCCCGCGTTCAGGCCGATTCCCATGTTCCAGTAGTTGGAGCCGGGGATGATCATCTGGCTGATCAGGAAAAAATTGTTCATGGTGTGGAAGGCATGGGTGCTGCCGGCCCGCCGGACCGCCACCACCGAGGCCCCCACTTTGCGCCGGAGCATATCGCCGTTGGCTTTGGCGACAAAGCCGGCCCGTTCGATCAGGGCCTTCATGTCGGCGGTCACATCGGTAAAATAGGTCGGTGACCCCAGGAGAATGCCGTCGGCGGCGGCCATCTTCTCGATGCATTCGTTGAGGGTGTCATCCTTGATTGCACAGCGTCGATCCAGGGTCTCGAAGCATTTCCCGCAGGCGGTGCACCCCCGGAAATTCCGGCCGCTCAAGTTGACGGTTTCCGTTTCGATGCCTTCTTTTGTTAAGCCGCTCAGCACATGATTGATGAGAATGGCGGTGTTTCCTTCCTTCCGGGCGCTTCCGTTGAATGCAATGACCTTCATCTTCAATCCCTCCCGTGAGCGTTTCCCTTCTTTGTACCAAATTATGGTGGATAGATAAAGAAAGAAGCCCATCGCTGCGGCGGCAGGACGGCGTTCCTTCTTCCACCCTCGCCGGAATGATGGCGCAATGGCTCTCTTGAAGCCTCTTCCGCCGTCCCGCGGCTCGCCTCCGTTTACCGGAGCCGGGAATTCGCATGCTCCGACCGGCTCGACGGGCGCATCGGCCGCCTCCCGCAGCTCCAACCCCGCTCGGAACTCGTCCCTAGGTAATGGTGAGTTCCTGGTTGGCGACCTGTTCCATCAGGCGGGAGCGATTGAGGAGGGTCATGTTGCCTGCCCCATGGTTGGCGAGGTAGACGGTCGAATCCGCGACGATGGTCCCCGCCACATTGGGTTGATTGGCCGTTGCTCCTGGCGTGGCCATGGGCTGGGCAAACTGGGTGTATTCGTTGCCGTGCAGGTTCAGGTGACGGCATACCAGAAGACTGCGCCCCCCTTCGAACACATTGTCGCCCCACTGGAACCGGCTGAACAGGTCGAAGGGAAAGGTGACGAATCCATCGGCCAGGGCCGCCTCCCGCAGCGCCGTCACAATCTCGCGCGCCACCGCCACGCGGACAAGCTGGTTCCCCCGCAGCTGCAGAGTTCCGAGGAGGTTATTGGAAAACCGGAGCTGATTTTCCTTCAAGCGGCTGGCAATCCGCTGGAGGATATCGACGTTGAGCTGCTCATCGACAAAGGCGATATCCGCCGGCAGGCCGTAGAGGCTCAGAATGCCGGCGATGTCGTTGTTCTGCAGCAGGCAGATGTCGTCCTGGTCAAGGACTTCAACAATGGCGTTCAGCACCGGAATGGCTTTTTCATCCACCCGGCGCGGCCGCTCCAGGATGACGGCCGTGCCCGCTCTGGTTTTGGCTGCGGTGCGCCGGATATCCAACAGAAGGTCAAAGGCGGTGACCGGAGTGAGCACCTCGGCATTGAGCGCCAAAGCCAGCTTCACGTAGTTGAAGAGTTCACCCGGGCTCAGGGTGGAGGGCTGCCCGGGAATCGAGAAGGCTTCCTGAAGAGCGGTTTGAACGTCTTTACGCCTGTCGAGCTCCAGGGATGCAAGCATCCTGGCGGATTTCAGGGCGGCTCGGCGGAAAGCCGAAACGCGCAGTTCACCCTGCTCCGGAAGGCTGAAGGGCGTCGTCAGATCCACGCCGGACTTTTCGGCCACGACCGCGAAGATCTGGCGCACGGGGACCAGGCTTCCCGGAAGCAGCGCCTCGAAGAGGCTGTCAGCCAGGCGGATCCGATCGGCGCTGACGATGGATATCAGCGCCCCCGTTTCGGCAAAGCCGCTCAGGGTGCAGCCCCGTATATCGATCGTGACACAATGATGAAAGGCCAGCGCGCCAGGGAAAATTCCCTCGTCCATTTTGATGAAGAAGGCGAACTCCACGGCGAAATCCTGAAACAGGACCGAGCTGACCCCGATCCAGCGCATCGGGCCGTGCAATATCACCCGACTTCCCGCTCCGCAGCCGACGATTTTGATCTGCAGATCGGGCTCATCGGGTTTTCGTTCGATCTCTATTCCCCCGATCTCCTGGTCGCCGGGAAGCAGGCAGAGGCAGAGGTCCCGCTCGCCTTTCCCGATCAGATCCTTGAGGGCCTCGTCCAGCCGTTCGTAATCGCCTCCCTTCCCCACACAGACGCAGCAGCCGCCCTGCCGGACCTTGCAGAGGATGTCCAGGGCCGCCTGGACCGTGTTCGCCCCGGCCAGGCTCGGGCATTGCGACGGATCGAAGGCTACCTGGGAGGCGACGCTCAGGTTGGCGCTGAAGCGGAGAATCTGGCCCGGGACGGCCGTTCCGCCCGCATCGAGAAGGACCGCTTCAACCTGCTGCGCACCCGCGGCGCCCAGGGTCCAGGAGCACTCCGCGATGCCGTTCGGGCCGGTTGTGGCCACCGGCTGCGCACCGGACAGGCTTCCCCCGCCCGCCTTCACCGTGAATAGAACCTTCGCCCCGATCACGGGCATCCGGCCGTTGACCACCCGAACCCGCAGGGTCTGAGGCAGGACATTGTCCGGCATGGCCTCCTGGCCGTCTCCGCCCGTGTAGAGGAGCGTCACCAGGTCGGTCAGGGGCGGAAACAGCTCGCGGCAATCCTGCACAACGGTAAAGCCGCCGGCGGTGCGGTTGAGAATCGCCAACTTGCAGTAGGCATGCTCGATGCCGGCGCGGAGCTGAGGGATCGGATTGGGCGGGGTGGCGTTATCCCTCGGCCATTCCACATCACCCGTCGCCGTCCGGGCCGGGATCAGCCAGTAGTCGCCTACATGGTACTTCCCTGTCTCGAGCTTGATCTGAACGCCGTCCTCCAGTTCGAACCAGTTCCCCGAAAGGGGGTTCCGGACTATCCCGTCCCAGCGGCGAATCTTCGGATTGTTGGGAAGTCCGTTGAGCCGGTCCGGGAAATCGGCCTTATGCACCGTGGCGGCATTCGGGTCCGTCGCCTCCAGGGTCAGCACCTGGCCCTCGGCATTGGCGATCTTGACCAGGATACCGGCATCCCCGCGCAGTTCCCGCTGGTCGTCGAGGATCTCTCCATACTGGCCCGGCGCGAATTTCAGCACTTCGTCGCGGCCGATTCCACTCACGATCAGTTCCCCGGGACTGCTCGCCTTCTGATCCAGCCAGCGCGTGATGACAGAGCCGTTGTCCCGGCTCCACTTCAGCAGGCTGATCTTGCCGGTCGCATCGACCTCATGGATCTCCACCCGGTAAAGCTGGTTCTCCAGCCGGCGGTAACCGGCACTGGGCGGCACGATGCATGGCCCCTTGACGGTCCCGCTTTCCTCGGACCGGGCGCTGAGTTTGCCGAAATTGGAGACATTCAAGAGATTCACCCACGGCGCGGGTTCGCTGACGCAGGTCAGAGGAACCGGAAACGGGCCGAGAAGCTTGACCTGCCAGATGGTCTTAGTGCGGGTGGCGGTATCCGCCCCCCCCAGGGCCGCTTCACGGATGCCGTCATCCTCCAGGGCGGTGATATGCCGCTGCCAGACATCCAGGTAGGCGAGATAGAGGCCGTTCTGGACCGTTGCACTTTTGGGCGAAATGAGATCCCCCAGGGCGGCCACGGGCAGATCGGGCTGCTTGTCCAGAGGGACGCCTGCCTCGTCGTTTTCGCACAGCATGCCGTTCACGTAATAACGACCCTTGCCGATTGCCGGAACCGCACCATTGGACAGGAAGAAACCAGCGTCCTTCAGGGGTCCGCCGCAGCGGCCGATCACGTCGCCGGTCTCGATTTCGGTGCGATGGGCGGCAATATCGAGCTGTTCGTTCCAGTCCGCATCCAGCTGCACCCTGCCCTGCTGCATGCGCACGCCGCGGTAATGTTTTTCAGCCCGAAATGTGGATCGTGTGAAATCGCCTTTCATAACGCCTCCTTAAGTGACGAAGAAAATGCCGGCTTCCAGCCCGAAGCGCAGATATTCCTCTAGATTGGATTGCAGATTGGCGGTGCGCTGGGGCTGTTTGAGAAAGCTGAAAGCTCCCATCTCCGAGCCATCCTCGGCGCCTGTCCGGATTTCTTCCGGACAGGTGCGGGACAGCTGGCCATAGGCCGGATCACCATACCGCGTTGAGGTGAAGGCAGGGATCAGCCGGCCCTCGATCTGCTTGCCGATGGCTTCTTCCGTCACCGGATCGAGGGCCGTTCCGGCCTGTTCCCGGGCCTTCTCCACCGCCGATAAGACCGCCAGCTCCGGCTGGCAGCGGAAGCGCCGCGGGGTCTGCGAGCCTGGGGGTACATAGCTGAATCGCACGCAGCCGGCCTGCCTGCGCATCGTCCGAATTCGGTCGCGGAAGACTCCCTCGGAGGCCAGCGTCAGCTCTTTCACATGAACCGGCCCCAGCACGGTGACCCGCTCCAGCGTTGCGGCCGGGCCCGGCCGCGCCCCGGAGCGGTCGCCGCCGATGACAGGCAGATAGAGCGGGGAGGCCAGGCGGAGTTCTCCCAGGGTGGCTGCATCGTCGGAGGTGGTATCGAAGGCCGGAACGGTGTCGGTCGTGCCGGAAATCACCAGAATCCGGTCAGGGCCGCTCAGGATGCCGACGAGAGCCCCGGTGAAAGCGGGCGACGGACTGGCCCCTTGAATGGCGCTCCGCAGCCTGTTGCGAGCCGTAGCCAGGTCGGCGGGCTTGGGCGTCAGGGTAAGGGTCCGGGCTTCCCCGCCCAGCGCGACTGTGAGTTCCGGCACCGCCGCGCTCAGCGGGGGGAAGGGGGATAAGCCGCCGCTGATCAGGGCAAGGCGCTGTTCGCTTTTCCCCTGGGAAAACCCCAGCAGGTCGGCCGTTTGATCGCTTTCAGCCGTCTCAAGGGTCACTTCGGCCGGTGTTCCCGGCAGCACGACCAGACGGTTTTCCAGCACGATGACCCGGGCGTCGGCAAACGCGGCTTTGGGGGAGACCGAGCGGATGGCACCCTGCAGGAGGCCGGCGGCCTGTGCCAGGTCTGCCGGCTGCGCCGCCAGCGCTGCGGCATAGGGTCCGTCACCGCCGATGGTCACGCTCACTTTCGGCGCGGCGGGCAGCGGGGCAGGGAAAGAACTCAGTTCCGCCGAGACAAGCGCCGGAACAAGATCGCCGGGGCGGTTTAGGAGCGATGGGGACTCGAAGATGCAATCCTGCGCCTCCAGCCCCGCCATGCCGGCGGGCAGACGCAACGCCCCGGAGATGCTGCGTACCACGTTGAGCTGCAGCGACTTGTTGGCGGCGCCCACTTCAAGGCTGGGGGTCTCCGGGGAGACAGGATTTCCCTCGGCGTCCAGTCCGACGCCGGGGACCAGGGTGCAATGGACGATGTCCAACTGGCGCAGGCTTTCGTCGTCCTCGACCTCAAGGCAGCCCGCAATGAGCAGGCCTTTGATCATCAGCCGCCCCTGCCGGCTGCCCTTGATCGTCAGGCTGCCGATAAGGGTCGGCCTCTGGCGGTTGGCGGCCGAAATCACCAGATCATCGGCGGCCATGGGGACCATCAGATCCTCCTCGTAGGTGCGGCTGTCCTCAATCAAAATGACGGCGGTGGGTTTGCCGTCCAGCGCCCACTGGATGACGGCGTCGCTGACGGTGTTGAATCCCCCGGCCGACACCCGATAGAGAGGGCCGAGACCGTCGGGAACGGCAACGGCATTCTCATAGGTGGACCGCGCGGAAGGATCGGACGCCGCCTCTCGCCGATCATAGGGGCCGCCGCCGAGATCGCCGCTGAAGCCATAGGTGTAGCTCACTGCAATCCCGGCAGGCGGGTTGGTCACGTTTTTCAGGACCGCCAACCGTCCCAGCAGGGGGTCCACGGCAGCCTTCGTTTCGAAGGTGGGGGGATCACCGGGCAGGAGGATCTTGCGCGCAAAGGTCCGGCTCTCCGGCGGCTCCCAGCCCGCCTCCTCCCAGCCGCTCAGGTCGCAGGCCACGATCTCCTCCGGCCGCAGAGGCAGGCAGTCGACGGCCGGATCCTCTGCCAGGCAGGGCTGGTCAAAATAAACCTGCAGCACCGGTCGGCGTTGGCTGAAATAGCCGGTCGTCAGAATCCCGTTGCCGGTGGTCAGGATCGTCCGGTAATTCTCCAGATCGTCATAAAGCACCCGGCGGCGCAATCGGCCCGGCACGTTCACCTCCCCGGCCTGATGGGAAATGGTCGTCTCCGTCTGGGGGCGGTTGAAGAGCGGGGCATCGTTCCCCAGGGGGCTGAAAGTATAGCGGCCGTCCACCGGTCGAGCAGCCGGCCGCGGCGAACTGCGCGTCACAGTGTAGGCCTGGAGCCGCCACAGGAAGATCCCGACGTTGGGGATATTGTGTTTGCCCCGGCCGGCTGCGATACGCCGCACATCAGCCGTGTGCCCGATGCCGTCAAAGGGGGTGTCCAGCAGCTCCAGACAATCGGTCCGGCGCAGATCCGGTGTGCGCACGTTCCGGGGCCGCAGGTGGTTGACGTACTGTGTTGTGCCCAGAAGCTCGAAAAATTCCACGACCCGGGCATTCCACTGGGTCGTGTCGTGGGCCAGCTGTTCGAGCATGGTCGGTGTCCCCTTGCGCCGGCGATAGCTCAGGGTGTTGGCGACGAAAGCCCGCCGGGTGAAACCGGCGTTTTCAAGGGCGTGGAGGCCACGTACGCCCAGCAGATCGCCGATGTAGGGCACCATCTCCTCGCCGCAGGTTTCAATGAACCAGTCGGCGTAAAGCCCGGCGATATCCTCTTCGACGATGCCGACCTCACGGGCGATGACGGCCAGCAAGGAGCGCAGGGGATAACCCTGGTCGGCATCCCGCAGTCGGTAAATGGCGGGCAACAGCCCGTAGAGACGTTCCGTATTGTAGATTGTCACGTTCCGACCTCCTGTGTCACCTCAATTCCCGCCGTATCGAGCAGGAGCAGCTGTGCGGCATGGATGGCCCCCTGCTGAGTTCCCGGCGCCTCATCCCGCATGGCCCGGCTGGCAATCAGCGGCGTCTCAAGTTCAGCCGTCTCGCCGCGGAGGTAGAGCTGATCGAGGAATACCGCCGTCACGCCCTCCACCGCCTGAATGATCGCCAGGACCTCGCTCTTGTGCACCGGCTGGCCGAAGCTTCGCTGCTCGAATCCGTAGGCCTGCTGCAGCGCCGTCTTCACTGCGGCCAGTACCTTCTCCGACAGGGCATTCGGGTCGATCAGGACCCGCGCTTTCAACCGGAAGAAAATCGGCTCATAAGAGGCGATCTCCAGCCGCTGAACGGGGTCGCGGGCGGCATCCATGGCCAGCCGCAGGTTTCTGAAGAGCGCCGATTGGGAATCCACCGTGTAATCCGCGCCGTTTCCAGCCGCGGCGGCGATGGTCAGATGGACGATCCGCAGTTCGCCGTCCCACAGCCAGGTGGCCTGGGCCTTTCCGATGCCGGCGAAAGCGCGGGCAAAGTCTTCGAAGTCGCGCAGAGAGACGATCCGGTCCAGGGCCAGCACCGTGAACGGCGCGTTCCGGCGGGCCTGGTCGCGAGATTCCGGGTCCGCCGCGCCCGTGGGGGCCAGGGGGTTGGTGACCTTCTGGACTCCCAGAGGCCGGGTCATCAAGAGCGAAAGCTGTCCGGCCTTGACCATCCCCGCAGTGCCGATGCCGGTCCGGTAAGTGGCCACGAGGTTTTCGCTTCCCGTCGGCAGGCGCGCCCCGTTGACCCCGTCGCCGAAGGCGATCTGAACGTTGCCGTCGTCATCGAGCCGGGTGAGGTAGGTGCGCCCGCGGGCAGGCTGGTTATAGAGGGAGGAGGCCTCTTTCCACAGCACATCGCTGACCCGCACCTGTAGGGTGCTCTCCGTGCCGGTGGCGGTCGGCGCGGAAACATAGGTCAGGGGTTTCTGCTTGAGAATGAATTTCTGGAAAGCCCGCGCCGCGTCGCCGCTTCCCAGCACCTCACGATGGGTTTCGCCGTGGGTGGCCGCCGCCACGTTCGCGTAAAGCGTGACCGTCGGCCGGTCGTAGCTGCGCATCAGCGGAGCCGTGAGCACGATTTCCGTTGGATCGCTGTCCGGCGTCACTTCCTTGATTTGGACGACTTCACTCACGGCTGCGTCCTCGGGGGCGGAGGGGGTCAGTTTGAGTGCCTGGTCGGCAGCGGCACTGGAGGCGAAGGTAACCGTGCCGGTAAAGCCGTTTTTGTCCGTCAGCTTCCAGAGCTGCCCGCCCGAAGGAAGGATCTCCGGGGTCTTTTCCAGCAGCAGGCTGTCGCCGACCCGCAAGGTCACCCGGCTCACGCCTTCGGCGGCAACCAGGTCGACGCCGTTCAAAACCGCCACCCGCATGCGCCTGCCGCTGAGGATGAGGGTGCGCTTTTCCTCCAGCCCGAGGACGAGGCGCTCCAGGGGAATCGCGTTGCCCTGGAGGGGATCGGGAATCGGGCGCGCCGCCAGGGCCAGTTCCTCGCTCTGGCCGAAAAGAACCGTCGCGCGCAAGTGGTCGTTGAACTTCTCCCGCAGATTTTCCCCCTTGAGCGTCAGGCGCGATGTTTTGGCGCTCACGGTGAAACCGGCCCGGGAATCCTCGGCCACGCTCTCGATGGAGTACACTTCCTGATAATCGGGCGCGGACAGGACGACCCAGCCGCCCTTCACCAGTTGCGAATAGACGGCATCGAGATGAACGTCATGGATGTCGCGGGGATAGAGCCGCTGAGCGGGAACGATTTCCCGGGCGAGACCCGGCGCCGACCAGGAGAGGCTGATGACGGCATCCCCGGCGCTCTCGTAATACTCCAGCTTCAGGTCGACCTTTTTCCCCGCCACCAGGGGGATCGTGCCGGAATGTTCCGTCGCCCCGTGGTCGTTCCATTGATTGATGATCAGCCGGCCGTCCACCCACAGCCGCACTCCGTCGTCGGAGCTGGTGGTAAAGGTGTGGGTGCCGGTCACCTTGGGCTGCAGCCAGCCGGTCCAGCGGATCGAGAAGGTGTCTACGCCGATTACGCCGGAGGCAGGCGAGCCGCTGCCCCAGTCGAAATGGATGGTGGCGTCGGTGCGGGTCAATTTGCGGTCCTTGAAACCCAGACTGTCGAAATACTCACCGTACAGCCCCGTGCCGGTCCCCGCATCCGTGGGAGGATTGGAAATCGCGGCGATGGTGAAGTCCGGCCATTCCGGACTGAGGAGCAGATCCTTGTTCTCCTCTTTATCCAGTTCGGTTTCCTTCATCCCCAGGTAGCTTGCCTTGGTGCTCCTTGGCATCCCGCGCCAGTCCGGCGCATTGAACCCGAAGAGATTGGCGCGCAGGCGCAGGGCATAGACCCTGGGGTTCTTTTTGGCCGGCTCGACGCGGGGCGCTTCCGACCCCAACCCCCGGTCGAGTTCGACGACCGTGTAGCCGGCGGCAGGGTCCGTCGCGAAGACCGGCGTCACCGCCGCCACCCGCCGGAAGTCCCAGTTTTCCCTGCCCGGATCGTTCCCGCGCTCATCGCCGACGATCAGCAGGGCATCGCCGGGTTTGAGATTGGTGGCCGTCCCCTGGAGCGTGATGGCAGTGTCGCCGAAAGTGGGCGGGGTCAGCCGGGTTGTCCGGGGTCGCAGCCGGTTCCAGGCGGCCCGGGCGACAAGAGGCTCCACCGTCTCGAAGGTCTGCGGCTTCTCGTCCTGCCCCGGCAGACTCTGCACCTTTGCGCCCACGGAAATCACCGCCGAAGCCGGCGCACCGGGGGCGGTATCCATTTCGAAGGCCAGGTGGGTGGAGGCTGCAACGCCGGGCTTCAGTTCATAGCCGATGGCCCGCGCGAGCTCCAACACCGACAAGCGCTCCGTAGCCGTCCGCAGATAACCCTCGTTTGCGATGCGCTCCTGGTAGAAGGTCAGCACGGAAAGCATGACGGCGGCAGCATCCAGAAGCGCAATAGCCGGGTCGTCATCGGCGCGCGTCGTCAGTCCGGGAACGCCGCCGGATCCGGCCAGGCCGGCCAGCATGGTCGTCTTGAAACTGCCGTGCGTACCGACCCGATAGGTCAGCGCCGATTTCCCGGGAGGATTCGCCGAATCCTGCGGGGTCAGCAGCGAAATCCCTTCACAGCATCCTCTGTCTTTCAATCCCTGTTCATTCGTCATGAGAGCCGTCCTTCATCTCCTGCGCCATGGATTGCCCGTTGATTCGGTTCACAGCCCACCCTCCAGGACAAAGTCGATTTTGCCGTTCTCCGGGAAGTTCGGGTCATTGTCGAGGCGGAGGACCTCGTAAGGGCCGACTGTCAGGACCCCGGCGGCCAGTTCTCCCCGGGACGTTCCGCCCCAGCGCTGGAACTTCTGCACCTCGACCGATTCCACCCCGGGCACCGCCAGCACGGCCTCATAGACTCGGCTCAGGTAGAGGGGCTGGCCGAAGGTGAAGTTGTCCGGGTGAAAGAAGCCGCGCCAGCTGTCCGCCAGCGCATGGTTCGAGAAAGCGGTCAGCAGCGCCTGTTTGACGTCGCTCCGGAAGAAATCCGCCTTGAGGCAGACGAGCAGCGACAAATCCAGCGGCACCGGGATCGGGCCGTTGATCTCCAGGTCATAGCCGGCCAGCCGGTAGCGATTGAGATAGGCGCGCAGCTCGTCCTCGAACCGGGCGTCCACCGGCGCCCCCGCCGAGCGGTCCGCGGTGACGAAGGCGGTGTACCAGCTTCCCGTCCACCGGTATGTGGCCGCGGCACGCTGGATATCCGGACGGCGCTGCGTGATCTCCGCATAGTCGGCGGGGGTGACGGCGCGCTCCTGGACGCGGAAGGCCTGCGGCGCAAACTGGCGCACCTGCTCCATGGACTCCGGATCGACGCCGCCGACGGCCGGCAGCGGATTCCATACCCGCCCGATATCGGGGTTGGCGGTGACGATCCGGGCAATCGCACCGGCCCCGACATTCCCGGCCGTACCGTTGCCGACGCGATACTCCGCCTTGAAGCGCGTTCCCGCCACGGGTTGCTGCCCCAGGACGTTGTCGCCGAAGCGCAGAATCGCAGCGCCGTCCCGCTCAACCTCGACGACGAATTCCGCCGCAAAGCGGTCACTTCCCAGCAGATCCCGCTGGGGGGCCCATTCCACGATCCCGTCGAGCAGCCTGATCCAGGGCTGCACATCGCGGAGATTCCAGCGCAGGGCGGCACTCGCCGGTGCGGTTGCATCGAAAGCAACAAGGGCATCGGCGTTCAGGGGGTCGGGAACCCGTCCCTGCCGGGTCAAGGGGCCGGCTTTGAGCCTGGGCCGGTAAAACCCGTTTTCGGGCACCGGATCGAGATCTTCCGGGGGCGATACGCGCAATCCATGATCGGCGAGCGCCACGTTGCCGCGGGCGACACTCACATCCACGACCCCCTCGTCCCGGTCGGTCACCGCCGACAGGCACAGGGAAAAGGGCAGAGCGTCCTCGGCGGCCCAGGCGACCTCGATGAGCTTCACCGGCGTGGCGGGCAGGGCATCTTCGACCGTGGCATCCACCCGGGTCAACCGCACCGCATGCCGATGCGCCGGGTCGGCATCTGCAGGCAGGCCCGTGGTCGGGCTCTTCACCTCCTCGAAGAGGAGGACGTCGCCGGGTTCCAGGCTCAGGTCGGGCGTCTTGACGAGGGTAGCCCCGGTGGCTCCCGCGGGCAGGCAGCAGTTGGAGTCGCCCCAGGTATAGAACCGGATCTCGTTGCGGGTCGCCCGGAGGATCACGGCCTGAAGTGTTTCAAACACTTCAGGCTTTTCCTCGCGCAGCACCCGCTCCAGCTCGGCCGGCGCCACGCGGGTTCCATCGTCCGCCCCACTGGTGAGTAATTGGGTGCCCTCTGCCAGCACAAGATCCGGCGCGCCATTGTACTCGAAGCATACCCAGGTGCGGGCATTGCAGCCATCATGCAGGAAGTAATCGAGCAGCCGGGCATGACGTCGGATGGAAATCCGCTGCTTTGCCGTCCCCAGGTAAGCCTCCGTGGCGACCGCGTCCTGGGCATAGCTCAGGTGATCGCCCACGTAGGCCAGCAGCTCCACCAGCGCCACCTGCACATCGGCGGGGTTGCGCTCCTGCCAGGACGGCATGGTAACGCTGAGGCGATCGAGCATCAGGCGGCGGAAACTCTCGTAGTCCTTGGCCAGGTAGTTGATCGCCGGCTCCGGCAAGGGCAAGGGAAGCCGCACGGCTTCGGGTGCGCAGTCAAAATCGCTCGGGCAGTCCACCTTGAAGGAGAACGCCACCTCGGACAGTTGCCGGTCGAAACCGGGGGGCGGCCGCAGGTTGGTCGCCGAGGCGATCAGGTTCAGCGTGTAAAGGGAAAAATCCCCGGGCTGGTTGACCGTCACGGTGATGACCCGGCCGCCGGCCGTCACGTTGGTCACCCGCAGATCGCCGTCGATGACCACCCGCTCACCGCCTGCCGTCGCTTCCGCCAGGGTCGCGGCCTGCACCCGGACGCCGCCGGTGATGACCGCCGTCCCGGTATAGGGCAGAACGACCTCGTTGATACAGTAGATCCGCAGGGTTTTCTGGTCACCCGAGACCTCCAGGTAGTCGATCCCGTTGAACCCGGCCCTGCCGAGAATATCCTTCCGTCGTTGCTGGTTCTCACAGCGGTATTCCGTCGCCATCTAACCGTCCCGCCTCTCTGGGAAATAGCCTACACGGCCTTCTGGAACTGCGCCACCTGGCGCTGCTGGGTCAGTCGCACAACATACTGCACCGCCACCTGCACCGTCGAATCCTGCTGGTCGACCTGCACTGCTTCAACCAGGATCAGATCGCCCAGCCACTGCTGCAGCGCACCCTGCACGGCCAGCTGCGTCGCCGCCCCCAGGGCCGCGCTGTTCGGCTCAAACACCAGATCGAGCACGCCGCTGCCGAAGGTGGGGCGATTGACCCGCTCGCCGGGCGCGGTGAAGAGCACCTGCTCGATCAGGTCCCGGATGTGGTCGTCCCGGGAGGCGCCGGCGGTGCGTCCCCGACCGTCAAAATGGAAAGGATAATCGACCTGCGTCATGGTATGGGCTCCGTTTCCTTTTACAGTTACTGTCCCTTGACCCGGACCTGGGTCATCACGATATTCAGCGGCGTCCCATTGGGCGCACAGACGGCCTGGCTGTCCTGCAAGAGCACCGGAAGTCCGCCCGCCTTTATCCGGAGCGCTGCCGTCACCCAGGACGCCGTCACGCAGGGGCTCGGGGCGCCGGAGACGTTGAACGGGCACCCGGCGATGGTATAAGGCGCCGCCCGGGTCACCACGGGTTGTCCTCCCACCTTCACCCGCGGATTGGGAGAGGCGGCCTGCGCCTGGCCGGCATGCGCACAGAGCACGGTGGCGCCGACATGAAGCAGGAAGCCGGGCATCAGGTGACCTCCAGGGCCCCGTTGTTGATCGACACCTGCGGACCCGTCATTTTGATGGTCCCCCCCATGCCGTTGTCGATCTCTAGGCCCGTGGCGCTCAGTTTGATTTTCTGGCCGCCCGCTGTCTCCAGGGTGATGCCGCCGATGCCGGGCGTGTCGTCGAGCAGGATGCTGTTGCCGCCCTCGGTCTTGATCATCAGCTTCTTGTAAGGCGGCGCCAGCAGCACGGGGGGCATCTCGGCCGCCGAGCCCCACCAGCACCCGGCCCAGATGGGGTAGTCCGGGTCGCCGTACTCGAACTCGATCCACACGCCCGCCCCCACCGCCGGCAGGGCGAAGAATCCCATGCTGCTGCCGCCGAAGGGAGCGCAGGGCATGGCCCAGCCGCTCTCCTGATCACCCAGGACATCGGGCACCGTGGCCTTGATGCGCCCCATCATCAGCGGGTCCTGGATGTCGGTCACGATACCACGAAACTTCCCGTAGTAGGCCGCGCGGGAGCTGTCCCCCGCTGTTTCATTTCCGTTCATGGTCTCACCAGGGGCAAAAGGCTGCCGGTGCCTTCCCGGCTCAGGGTAAAGTCCTGTGTGTACTTGCCGACTTCGATCTCGTGCGTTACGCGGCGCACGTAATACAGGCCGTTGTTCCGCAGTCCCGCTCCGCGGACCCCGACCAGCCGCCGCGCCCGCAGAACGCTGCCGTAGCGCACGCTGTCCACCTGGCCGGTGGCACTCACGGCGTCCGGAGCGCGGGAGGTGGCGGCCAGCAGGGACGTGGCCGCCTGCGCCGGGTTCTGGCCCGCTGTCTGCCGCATCAGCCTGGTCCGGCGGGGCGAAGCCCCCGAGGCCGCCAGGGGAGGAACCCTCAGGGACGGCAGCGGAGGAATGGGGATGCTCGTCTTGGTGATCGGTTCGACGAAGCTGCCCTTTGCGCCCACCGGCGCCAGGGCGTCATTGGTGAAGTTCAGCGAGTTCACGTTGCACGCTGAGCCCATGTCGACGGTCAGGGCGGGCTGGGGAATCCCCAGGCGGTTCTCCGGCCCGAAATAGGCGGTGGTGGCGCCGAGGGTCAGCGGCTCGATGTAAAAAACGTAGCCGTTGCGCTGGGCCATGCGCCGGATGAACCGCAGATCCGTTTCATGCTGCCGCGGCACCCGGTACAGCTCGAGGGGAATATCGGTGGTGGGCATGGCCTGGGGCGCAATGCCATACTGGGCATAGCCCGCCAGAATTTCATTCACGATCAGGAAATCGGGGCGGTTTTTGTATTCGACATTCTTCTCTTCCAGGTCGAGCAGCACGCTGATGTCCCTCCCCGAAACCGTCAGGGTGGACATGCCCGGCTCGTTGGCGGGTGAAATTTGGTGATGGTAGATCACGCCGTCGATGAGAGGCTCCAGGCTCGCGCCCAGCAGGACCCCGATGACCACCCGTTTGTCCGGGTCCAGGGCGCCGCCGGCGAGGAGGCCGTAGTCGCCGGTCTTGTCCTTGCCCAGGGTAAAAGTCATCTGGAAGCCGTCCTGCCCGTCGGCGTCGTTGATGACTTTCACGTGCTTCAGCGCGTTCATCGCGGCCGCAGGAGCGGGCAGCGGCACCGTTTTTCCGGTCAGCAGGATCAGGCGGATGCCCAGGAGGCTCGTCAGCATGACAGGATCCCTCAAAAACCCGGCAGGGCGATCCGCACCACCCTGCCCAATTCTTCCAGTTCGGCCGGTTGAAGGACGCCGTTGGCGTCGCAGATCTTCCAGAAGAGCGTGGGATCGCCCAGATAGCGGGCGGTGATGTTGTCAAGGCGTTCGCCCTGCAACACGGTATGTTCCACCAGGGTCGTTGACGCCTCGTCGGCCGGGAGAAAGCGCCGCCGCTTATAGACGAGAATGAGCGGACGCCCATCCTCATCGATCCTGGTATAGGAGACTTCTTCGATGCCGGCATAGCGGCTGGTCGGTTCGAACATGGCTATCCTCCGATGTTGATGCCGGCGGAAACGCTTCCGGCGATGTTCCCCACGCTGCCGATGGTCGCCATCACCTCTTTGGCGATCTGGTGGGCCATGAACAGGGTGCCTCCCACACTCGCCAGCCCCAGGTCGTGGTAATTCAGCACCCGCAGCCCCAGGCTGACCTTGGCGCGGATGGGATTCAGGCTTGGATCATAGGCCTCCTCGGTGATGCCCAGTTCGGTCAACCGCACGGGAAGGATGCGCTTGACACCCCAGACAAAGAGGGTCAGGGGAGCTTCGGGCGGGATGACCTCGATCATGCCTAAGTTGAGCAGGACCTCGTTGGCGATCACCAGGGCGGACTTGGGATAGAGGAGCATCTCCAGGGAGGCGAGGGTCGGATAGACGCCCATTCCGGTTGCGATGCCGTCGGTGCGCTCCAACTGGTCGGTGGCGTCGATCTCCACGTCCAGTCTGATGGTCTCCTGCGGCGGGCCTTTCAACCGGAGCGCCTCGCCGCGATCCCCCTCCCTGCCGGTCGTCTGCGCCGTGATGGTGCGCGTCATCGTCTCCGGGTTGTACTGGAAAATGATCACCGAGGCCAGGGGATTGAACGGGTCGATCCCGATGATGGCGCCCTTCTGCAACAAAGGTGAATTGGGAAAACTGCTCATTTTAGCCCCTTCTCAATGGCCGTCGGCCTTTGCCGCACCCCTCTCGTTAACGGTTTTCCAGTTCAGTCCTCGCCGCCGGCAAACAGGAGGATCTCCCGCAACCCGGGAAACCGGCCCGCCCAGCGATCCTGACGCCGCATCCCCTCCACGGCGGTGGCAAACAGCTTCCATGATGCAGCCGTATTGATTCGCCGCAGGCAGTAGAGCCAGACAATGGCCAGCAGCGGGTCATCGTTGCGGCCCAAACGATCGGCCAGCGCCGTCGCCGCCGGATCGCCCAGGGCAGCCAGTCTTTCAATCCGCCCCGACAGCTCGGCATCGGGGCGAAACCGGACCCCCCGGGGAGAGAGGTCGAAAGGCGACGCCTCGGCAACCGACCGTTCGATCTGACCGATCAGGAACTCAGCATCGGCGTGGTCCGTCATGGTCGGCCTCTACGGGTAGGGATACTTCAATACGGTCGGCGTTCCAGTGGTGACCTGAATCTCCTGCACCCTGGGCAACCCGATCGCCAAGATGCCGCTGGGGCAGGCACAACCGGGCGTAGAACGGAACCAGATCTTGAACTCGAGTTTTCGATAGGTGTTGGTCGTTCCCGGTTGGTAGCCGATGGCCGGGGGATCAGTGTACGCATAGGTGTCGCTGGCCAGCGTGCGGCGCACCCCCGGATAACCGCTGCGGACGGTCGTGCCGGCCTCGGCATTCGGGTCCCAGTGATGAGCGCCGCCGCCGTCGTCGACGTAGTCCATGTCGTCGAACCAACTGCCTGCGGTTCCCGGAGGGGCCGTTCCCGTGGTCAGGCGCGCCTCCTGCTGAAAGGTGGCATCCCCCCCGGCGCCGGTCGTCGGTACGCGATCGAAGCGACCGATCACCTGAAACTTGTGGCCGAACAATCGCCAGCCGCCCGATGAGGCTTCATCGAATTGCCCCAACGTCTTGTCCGCCCCCCAGTAAGCAGTGACACCAGGCCAATAGTCGCTGATGCCATAACTCCCCTCGATCGCACCACTCGACCGCATATCGAGGGAGCGGACGCAGGCCCCCTGGGCGGGCGCTCCCTCGCTTGCCGAAGCGCTCCCTCCGGAACCACCGCTGGCCGTCGCCGTAGCGCCGCCGTCCGGGGTCGAAGTCTCCTGCGGCCGGCGGCTGCTGGGAAAGATCTGTGCCGCCTGCCTTTTAAAGACCGGCGCACCCGTGACAGACGTAAGCATCACCTGGATGGGCTCGACCACCATCTCCCCTTCTTCGCCGCCCGCTTCGGCCTGGGACCTCAGCGGCGGCACGCCCCCCTGAGGCGGTGAACTCGCCATAGCGGGCGGCGCGGCCTGAAATGACGGAAGGACCGAAGCCCTGTCGAACCGATGATGCGTCAGGGGACGGAAAAGGGTATAACGGGTCTTGCTTGCCGATCCGCTGACGGACTGGGTTTCATTGTGAGAGACCGCCTCCTTCCACCAGGGAGATGGGAAGGTGGCGGAAAAATCCGCTGCCAGGCCGTGCGATGCCACCACATGAGCGGTCTGGGCGTCCGGTTTGTTCTTTGTCTCTGTCTGCAATGGCGCTTTCATCGCGGCAATCCTCCAAACAGTGAACGGGCGATCTGCGCGCCGATCCGCCGCGGTCCGGCATCGGGCGAAAGGCGGATCGAACCGGCATCGAGGAACGGAACACTTATCCCCTTCGTCAGGCCAGGCGGCACCCCCTGCTCCGCGAGCAGGCGGGCCAGTTCGTCTTCCAGGGCCGCCGCGATGCGGTAGCGGTCCCCTTCGGGAAAGCCGTTCAGCACGAGGCTGTCGATGTGCAGGCGGACTTTCATGTCCTTTCCTCCCAGTCGCCGGTCTCGCCGGACGTCAGCGGTTTTTCCAGCTTGGCATATTCGATCTGCGCGGCGTGGAGCAGATGGGACATCCGCACTGGTACGCCGGCGTCCGCCGCCAGGAAGGCGGCGTTGAGGGCGATATTGCGGATGTTGCCGCCCGCCACATTGAGCCGCGCCAGCCGCATGACGTCCACGCCGTCGGTCGGCATCGCTCCGGGAAAGATCCGCCGCCATATCTCGGCGCGCTGCACCGCATCGGGGAACGGAAAGTTGACGATGAAGCGGATCCGGCGCAGGAAGGCGGTGTCCAGGGCATCCTTCATATTCGTGGTCAGAATCGCCAGTCCGCGGTAGGCCTCCATGCGCTGCAGCAGGTAGCTGACCTCGATGTTGGCATAGCGGTCGTGGCTGTCCTTCACCTCGCTGCGCTTCCCAAAGAGCGCGTCAGCCTCATCGAAGAGGAGCACCGCGCCCCCTTCCTCCGCGGCATCGAAAACCCGCCGGAGGTTCTTTTCCGTTTCGCCGATGTACTTGCTGACCACCTGGCTCAGGTCGATGCGGTAGAGATCGAGGCGCAGCTCATTGGCCAGCACCTCCGCCGCCAGGGTCTTGCCCGTGCCGCTGGCTCCCGCGAAAAGGGCGCTGATTCCCAGCCCACGGCTGCTTTTGGCTGCAAACCCCCAGTGTTCATAGACTTTTGTCCGCTGACGCACCTGGCCGACGAGATCGTACAGCGCCTGGAGCTGCTCGGCGGGCAGGACCAGGTCGTCCCAGCGCGCCTGGGAGATGATTCGCTGCGCCAGTTCATCGAGCCGCTGCCGCAGCTGGACACGGCAGGCATCCCAGAGCCGGTCACCCAGGTCCTCGTCTCTCTCGGCCGGTAGCTGACCGGCGACTTCGAGGGCAACCGACCGGATGCCCGGGGCATTCAGGCTGAACTGGGCAACTAGCGCATCCAGGCGCCCGTTCAAGCCGGCCCCCTTTTCACCCAGCGCCTGCCGCCACAAGGACCGCTGCTCTTCGAAGGTGGGACTGGCCACCTCCAGGCTGACCACTGGCCGCAGGCCCATCGCCCGCCGCTCCCGACCGGTAAGGATCAGCAGACCGGCCGTACCCTCGACAAAGCGGTTCACCGCCTGAACGCGGCCCGAATCCGCCGGTTCCAGTTCATCGCCATCCAGCAGAAGCACGGCGCGGCTCAACGTGGCCTCGCGCTCCCAGAGGCGCATGAACGCTTCCAACTCGCGCGGCTCTGTCGGCAGATTGTGTCCGCTCAAAACGTAAAGTTCCCATCCCATCCGATGGCAGGCCGCAGCGGCCACACTGCGCTTGCAGGCCGTATCGGGTCCGCACAACTGCACCACCGGCAGCGGCGCCCCGGCAGCCGAGCGCGACCACAAACCGGCAATGCGCCCGGCCTGTTCGTCCTGGGAGGGAGCCAGGGGCAAAAGATCACGGCCGGCCTCGATCAACCCGCGCAGCCGGTCATCCAGATATCTGCCGCCCAGAAGGTAGTGCAGGACGCGCTCATCGATGCGCAACGGGCTGAACACCAGCGTGGACCCTGCGCCGACCTCAATCAGCCGCCAGCGGCGCAGCGCCGACTCGGGGGTCAGGGCGCTCCAATGCGGGTCCGGCAACTTGGCCAGGGCGAGGCTGAAGGTCGTATAGGGTTTCTGAGAGTCCCCATGACCGGCGGCGAAGAGCTGGCCGAAACCGCCGTCCAGCTCCAGGCCGGCACACAACAGCAGCACATTGCGCTCGAAGGGAGAGAGGCTGAAGTCCGCACAGAGCGTATCCAGGGCCGAAGGCGCGGGCAGCAGGCTCGCTGCAAGCTGCAGGTCAAGCTGTGTCTGGACGGCGCCGGGCTGTTCCCTGCCGGCCTCCGGCTGCTCAAGATAACCGCGGACGAGATCCAGGGCAGCCCGCAGGTAGCGCTGGTTTGCCGCGGACCAGTCAGCCGCGGCGGCGCCGCCTGTCTTGGGGACTTCCGTCGGCTGGGCGGCCTTATCCAGTATGCTGTCGATCTCCGCCATTAGATGGTCACCTGAGGGCCGTTATAGAGGCCCTTTGTGTCTATGGTCAGGGGGCTCTCCGCACTGTCCACCTGAACCCGCGCCAGGTAGGACCCGGGAAAGACACGCCGTACGCCGAAGGCGATCGTTCCCGTATCCATCTCGGCCGGGCTGGCGATTCCGTTGGCCGGCGGCGCCTCGAAGCGAAAGGCCCGCGCTGGACGCCCCTGGGGCGCATTAAATTCATAGAGCAGCAGTTTGACCCGCTGCGTCCGGCCGACCAGGGGGATGAATGTTGCCGTGATGGTGGCCGAGCGCAGCGTCACGCCGTCGATGACCACCGGAACGCCGTTTTCCAAGGTCGGCGTCACGTTGGAGACGGCCAGGGTGACGGCAGGCTGGAGCAGGAACGGCATCGCGTTGGATTCGACGCCGCTGTGCAGCACGGGCGGCGTGCCCATCAGCGTGGGATGCTCGACCTGTACGCTCTGGATGCCGGCCCTCAGACCGGCGGGCAAGACGATCTCGATCCGGGTGTCGCTCGTCGAATCCGGCGCCGGCGTGGCCACCTGCCCGCCGATGCGCACCCGGGTCGCCTCGCCGCGCAGGGATGCGCCGGAGATGCGCAGCGTGCTCCCCGCCGTGATGGGCAGTCCCGGACCGGCCGCCGCTTCGACCCGCTCGATCACCGGCAGGCGGAAAGAGGCGACGTACAGGTTGCGCGCCCGCACGGGAAGGGTGGAACGCGGCGAGGTCTTGCCGTCGATCAGCACGACCGTTCCCTGAAAGGCCACGGACAGAACGTAGGTCGTCTGGAAAAAGACGGACCACAGCTTGGCCAGCTCCTCCAGCGACAGCGGCAGCTGAGTGAATTTGACCAGTTCCACCTCTTCATCAAGGTTGGAGGCCGCCAGAACCGTTGTTGCGTTGATGACATCCCGGATCTTCTTCCGCGGGAGGACGGCCTGTTCGTGCAGCGCGCGGACGGCGCTGCCGAGAACCCGCTGGGGTTCATACTCGGCCTCGTTTCCGTAAAAGGACAGCAGGTAGTGCAGATCGATGGCCACACGGGGCCGCTGTACCAGGGTTCCGTCCGCCCCCCTGGTGGGAACGTCGACATTGCGCCAGGCGGCATTGGGTGTAACCTGGTAAAGATAGACGTTCACCCCCGGGTTGGGCAGTTGATTCTTCGGTGCATTGGGCTGCACGGCCTTCGCCGATCCGCCGTTGACGTCCCTGCTGACGGCATCATCGAGGATCTGGCGCAGACAGGCGGTCACGGTGGCGACTGCCAGGAAATTGCTCATCGTCTTCCCCCGTTCTGGTTGCGGAGGTATTCCTCCAGGGACAGGCGCGGTGCAACAGGGCCGGCCTCCCTGGGTCGGGCCGGAGGCACTGGCGGATAGACGGCCTTCACCTCCACGCGGCCGATGGTGATTTCAATGACGGGAGGGGTCTCTTGATCCCGGGGCGGGGCGCTTTCCGCCGGTGAGCGCCCCGGGCCCGGACGTTCCTGCTCTGGCAGGGGGATCTCCATCGCGGAGAGCGGCGCCAGGAGAGTCTCCGCAGCCGTCATCTCCGACGGCGGGGATGACGTAAGGCGGGAAGGGATTTCCTTCGGTCTATCCGGCAAGTCGGGAAGCCCCCCAAGCGGCGGGGACGACTCCAACGACGGCCGGGTCGGTTCCGGCCCCTGGTGGTGAACGACCGCGGATACCGTCGGATGGACAATCAGCCTCGATCTTCCGGTAGGGGAAGACTCCCCGGACGGCGGAGCCGGTTCGGACAGTCCAGGAGAGGGCTTCCGGCCGGTATGCCGGCCGACCTCGGCGCGGGCCGACATACCAGCTTGCGCCGAGGTCGGCCGCGAAGGCGCAGCCGACGGCGGCAAGAGGGTTTCCTCATAAACTCCCTCGGACCGGTAAGGGGGGCGGGATTTTCCCGCAGCGGGCGGATTGCCAGAAACATCCGCAATGGAGAGCCTCGCTTCCCGGTTCCCCTCGTCGCCGGGAAGCGGTCGAGGCGCCAGGTCCTGTTGCCGGCCCGGAGATATCAGCCTCGGTCCCGGCTGAGCGGGGGGCTCCCGCCGGGCTGCTGGCGGCTCTTGAGCTTGTTCAGGGTTTCTGGGAAGACTGGACAGTGCATTGGGCGCCTCCAGCAGCTCTTCGGGGACGGGAGTGGTCGCTGCGGTCCGTTCCGGCGCAAAGAGTGGCGCACGGATTGGCTCGGCCACCGGGGTGAGCCCCAGGGTGCGGCTTGCCAATCGGGTCAGGTAGTCTGCCATCAGCTTATCCTCTCCAGGTAGGCCCGGCGCCTGACTTCAGTCAAAGCCAGAATGTCGTCCTCGCGCCAGCCGTAGGCGGAGGCCAGGGCGTGAATTTCGCGGAGCAGCCGGCCGGCCCTTTCCTCAATCTTCCGCCACAGGAAGGACTGGATGTCGAATGCAAGGGGCCATTCGATCCCGCAGCCGGGACAGGCCAGAGCCAGTTCGACTTCGGCCAGCGGATCCGCGTCGGCCATCCGTCCCGTTATCTGAGCGATGACCGCCTCGGGCAGTTCCTCCAGCCCGACTTCACTTCCTTCAAAGGCAGAAGAAAGAATGCAGCTCCCAAGCAGGCTTCCGCGGGCCGCTTCGGGGTCTGAAAGCCCGACGATTCCGGCCAGGTCGTAACTGTCGGGAAGACGGAAAGTCACCCGGAAGCCGTCACTGGCGACCGACAGGGGCTCTTCCCGGACCGTCCCGCCGGCAGCCGACAGCAGGTCTCTCACCTTCAGGCTGAACTCAACGCGCTCCTTACAGTTCGGGCACTGCCCCAGGCCCGCGATGGAACTCCCGAACGTGCCTTCATAGACGGCGAACAGCCGCTCATCCCGCCGGCCGACGGGCAGGCGGGCCAGCTCGCTTCGCTTCAGGTCCGGCTCCGCCGCCGCCAGAATGGTAAGTGCGCGATCCAGCGGATGCTGGATCGCGCCGGCCTCCCAGACGCGCAGGAGGTCACGGTCAGACAGCTTAATGGAGGAGGGAGCTGCCTGTCGACTCATGGTTTAGCCCGGCTCAGTAAAACTGGGTTCCGAAGGTTCCGCCACTTCATAGTCGCGCTCCCAGCCTTCGTTTTCAAGCTTGATCGACTGGATCGCCACGGCATTGGCGTTGGCGTCGAGATCGGGCAGCGCCTGGTATTCCGATACCCAGCAGCGGAAAACCTTGTAGGCGAGGGCAAGCTGGCCGGCTTCGTTGTATACCTCAATGATGAGGTCCTTGCGGAAGTCCTTCAGCGAGGTTTCGGCTCCCAGCCCGGATCCGAAGTTCCAGACCTTGTTCGCCCACTGCTCGAAATCCTTGTCGTGAGTGACTCCCCGCTCCAGGGAGATGGCCTCGTACTTCGTGCGGCCCGGCGATTTGCGCCCGGTGCTGGGGTCCCCGCCCTCGCGGTGCTCCACCACCTCGGTGGTGCGCTTCAGGGCGCCGACCTTGCTGATGCCGGCGACATAGCGACCGTCCCACTTGACCCGGAACTTGAAGTTCTTGTAGGGATCAAACCGTTGTGCATTGACACTGAACTGAGCCATACCTTACCTCCTTAGACCTCGATCTGCCCCGCGATCTGCTGCAGTTTGATCACCACGAACTCGGCCGGCTTGAGGGGGGCGAAGCCGACGAGGATATTGACGATGCCCAGGTTGATGTCGTTCTGGGTGGTCGTTTCGCTGTCGCATTTGACGAAGTAGGCTTCCCGTGGTGTTTTTCCCTGGAACGCCCCTTGCCGGAAGAGATTGTTCATGAAGGCGCCCACGTTCAGGCGGATCTGCGCCCACAGCGGCTCGTCGTTGGGCTCGAAAACAACCCACTGGGTGCCGCGGTAAAGGCTTTCCTCGATGAAAAGCGCCGTCCGGCGGACAGGGATGTACTTCCACTCGCTGCTGAAATCGTCATCGCCGTCCATTGTCCGCGCACCCCAGTTCACGATGCCCGTGGCAAAGGAGCGCAGGGTGTTGATGCCGCGCGGGTTGAGCACCCCGTTTTCCCCGTCGGAGAAGACCAGATCCAGGCCTGCGATGCCCAGGAGCGCCGCTTCCGTTCCCGCCGGCGCCTTCCAGACCCCGC
Organism: uncultured Syntrophus sp.; assembly: GCA_964555065.1. Taxonomy (GTDB): domain Bacteria; phylum Desulfobacterota; class Syntrophia; order Syntrophales; family Syntrophaceae; genus Syntrophus. Next base: position 6,192 of record CAZKRB010000025.1, on the reverse strand, counting down.
GCGTGCTGTCGATGCGCGCCATCAGGCCGGCGATAGCCCCGCTTGCGCCCACGGCTTTGCGCAGCCCGTTGTCGTTGACAAGGAGCCGCGGATAGAAGAGGGCGCTGTGGTCCTTGACCAGCCCCACCCGCAGGGAATTTACCCCGGAGGTCGGACTGGTGGCGGTCTGCACCGTCTTCCATTCGGGCGGGGCATCCATGATCAAAAACGCCCGGCGCTGCTGGCAGAAGGCGCTCGCCGGCCCCCAGAGGCTCGCCGTGGTTGCTGCATCGTGTCCGGTATCCTTGGGCAGAATCAGCAGGTTAAAGAGGTCGACCTCCTTGTCAACCACAAGATAGGCATCGGCGTAATCGTTCAACTTCGGGGGATCGCCGTCCTTGGCAAGCTGCGAAGCCGGGGTCTGCAGACCTGCCGTGCCGCCGACGCCCAGGCTGTAGCGCGCCGCGTTCCGGGTGAAATCGCCGCCGATGTCGACGGCCGCCGTGGCAACCGTCCCGATGGCGTTATCGCTGCCGTTGGCGGGCAGCAGCGCCAGCCGGGAGCCCCAAACCTCGGCCCTCCAGCGGAAGGTGGGATTCCCCGCGGCGAAGCTGTTGACCTCCGTCTGCAGGATCGCCAGCTTCTCGCGCACGCCGTCGTTGTGGCCGGTCCGGCTCGTGGCAAAGCCATCCTGGTACAGCTTGTTCGCCGCCCCGACCGTCTGCAGCGCGGTCCCCAAGGCGATGGCGCTCCCGTCCACCGTCAGGGCGTTGAAGGCGTTCTGGTCCCGCTGGGCAAAACCGACCAGGGCGCTCAGGGTCTTGAAAGTGATGCCGTTGGGCGCGGGCCTTGCCGCTGCGTAGCGTGACACTTCCAGGCCGCCCTGAGCGGTGCCCAGCATGAGCGGGACAGCCAGATCATTGGCGGCAGCCGGCTGGATGAACACATCACCGGTCGCGGAGCTGATGCGCAGCAGCGATGTGGCATTGCCGTCGGCTGCGGGAGGCGTCGGGCCGGTCACGAAATCGACCTGGACGGTTTTGCCGAGGGGCAGCGCCGGATCGATGGCCCCCTTGATCAGCGCCGCCAGGGCGGTCTGGGAGGCGTTCACCGAAGCCGCCGAGATGCCGGCGACGTTCAGGCTCGACAGATCGATGTCGACATAGGGTGTGCCCTCCACGCTGATACGGAAGCGGTTACCCGCCACCGAGCCGCCGTTGCCCAGAATCGCCGCCCAGGCGGAGCGGAAGGTGGTCGGGGTTGCGGAATCGAAAGGCACGGGACGTCCCGACTGGGAGGAGCCGGATCCGGGGGCCGGCACGGTCGCTGCGACGGCGGCATCCACGAGGGAAGAGTTCTGGGTGAGGTAGGTGGGCGCATAGCGCGCGGCCAGGGGATCCATCGACAGATTCGACCAGAGCTCGCGGTCCTGCTTGACCAGCTGGCCGCCGACGTTTACCCAGCGGAACAGCTCCAGGTTGAAGGTGACTTCAGGTTGCTGCCCGTTGTAGGTCGTCACGGCACGGATGGTTTCGCCCACCAGCCCGGCGTTCTTGGCCGTCAGCTTGAGGACGCCCACTCCCGCCTCCGACTGGAGTGTCACTTCGGCTGGGGTGGCCCCGTTGGCGATGCGCATGATGTAGCATTGGGTGCCGCCGTTCTCGAAGAAGAGCCGGACGCTCTGGGTCAGCTCCCCCAGGCTGGTATCGGTGCCGAAGGTACGCGTAAAGTCGGTAAAATTGAGACACAGGGTCGGCTTTTTCAACGGCCCTTGCTTGGTACGGCCGACGAAGAGGGCGATCGACGTGCCGACCCCCGTGATGGTGCGCACCCCGCTGGGAATCTCTTCAATATAAACACCTGGATAAGTTAGTGTTACTGGCATTGCGAGTCTCCTTTCTCACCTTGTGAGGGTAAATGAGTGGACCATCCGGTACGGAGATGATGGGGGGAAGCATTTTCCCCGCAGCGGCCGTGGACTGCCGGGCAAAGCCGCTGGACAGCAGATTCCCCATTCAGCAAAAGCGATCGGGAAAGATTCCCTTCTGCGGGACGGCGAGCCCTTTCCTTTCGCTCTTTCCCCATGATCCGCTACAGAAAATTGCGATGCGCCCCCAGGGCTTTTTCAACTTTTGCACCTTTCAATTTTTCGTCAAATCCGCGGAGTACAGAGTAGGGAAATGAATTTTTGATTGCAGAATCGCAAAAAGAATAAAATTAAAAACAGGAAAATGCAAACTGGCCGGCTACTGATTTATTACGAGAAATATTCCAGAGTAAACCTGTGACTCTGTCGCTGAATGGCAGGCAACGTGAGACGCGCAGACGCACAGCGGCAGGATCCGGACAGCATCGTTTCGGAGACTGGGACATGCCAGTTGGAATGCGGTAGATGGGAACCCCTTCCCGGGATCACAACAGCCACTCGATGGGAAGAAGCGCCAGGAACCGGACGCCGGCCCGTTGCCAGATGCTTGTTCCCGGTTCCGTTTCATGGCGCAGCACCTTTCCGTGCCGGTGCTCGGTCCAGCAGAGTTTTCCGGCTTCCGACAGGCTCACCTGGTAGGAATTGGCGGCGATGCGGCTTTCGCACAGGGCGGCGATTCTCTGCGCCAGAACGGGGCTGTCGATGACGAAGCCCATTTCCGTGTTCAGGTTGGCCGAACGGGGATCGAAATTGAATGAGCCGATGAAAATATGCGAGCGGTCCACCGAAAAGGTTTTCGCGTGCAGGCTCATGCCCGATCTGCCGAAGGAGCCGACCCTCTGCTTCTTCCTGCGAACCGGGGACAGGCGGCGCAATTCGTAAAGCGCGATCCCTGTCTTGAGCAGCCGCCGCCGCCACTTCGCGTATCCCGCATGAACGGCCCCCACGTCGGTGGCTTCCAGAGAATTGGTCAGCACGCTGATGGCGACGCCCCGTGCGGCAAGGGAAACCATTGCATCCACGCCGGCGGACGTGGGCACGAAGTAAGCGGACACAAGGACCACTTCCGCCTCCGGTTCGCCGATGATCCGCTTGAGCTTCTCGGGGAGGACCGCTTCCGGCGCGGCAAGGCCGAGCCCTTTGGCAGGATCGTCGCTGACCATCTGTGTGACGCCCCATTCCAGCGGCAGGCGCCCCTCAACCAGATCCTGGAGAAAGGGCGTATCGTGCAGGGCGTTCACGTAATCCGCGGCAACGGGGTCGCGTTCGATCCGCGCCGCCACCGACTCCAGTTCGGCGAGCCGGGCCGGGTCGGCGGGCGGCAGCAGCCGGTCCACGGGATACGAGGATCCGCTGGCCCAGTAGGCGTCGAACTCCGTCGAAACATCACGGACGACCGGCCCCACGGCCAGGACGTCGAGGTCCACAAAGAGGGTGCCCTCGGCCGCGCCGAAGTACTCGTCCCCCACATTGCGGCCGCCGACGATGGTGGCCTGGTTGTCCGCCGTAAAGGACTTGTTGTGCATCCGCCGATTCAGGCGGAAAAAGTCGGTGAGATAATTGATCCAGCGCGGACGGCGGATCGCGAAGGGGTTGAACAGCCGGACTTCGATGTTCGGGTGGGCATCCAGCGCGGCCAGGGTGTCGTCGATCCCGAAGGCGCCATGGTCGTCCAGCAGCAGCCGCACACGGACGCCCCGGTCGGCCGCATCGTGCAGGGCCTCGAACAGCAGGGTGCCCGACAGGTCGTTGCGCCAGATGTAATACTGGACATCGAGCGAGCGCTCCGCATCGCGCGCCAGGAGCACCCGCGCGGCAAAGGAATCGCGTGAATCCGCCAGGAGGTAAATGCCGGACTTTCCCGGATGGGCGGCGACCAGCGGCGCAATTGCCCGGCCGAGCTTTGTGTCGCCCGTTTCGGTCAGTGCCGTGGAAGGGGGGCGATTTTCAGGGGATGGCAGCATGGGATAACCGTCTCATTGACCGGGCAGGCGTGTTGGAAGTTTGCCGGAAGGAAATGCGGCTGTCAGCCTGCAATGGCGATTTATTCCGCAGTGGCGTCTGATTTGTGGATGGGCGGCTGGTCTTCCTTCAAGCCCTGAATGTGCCATGCAATGGCTTCATGAATGTTCTTCACTGCGTGATCTTTTGTTTTTCCCGTTGCGATACAACCGGGAAGATCGGGGGAATATGCAGAATAGTTCCCATTGGCTTTCTCAATCACGATCAAGAACCTGCGCATGGATGCGCCCCCTTATTTCTTTCCGGGCATCTTCATTCCGGCTTGTCTGAAAACAGGGTTTGAAGTCCCAGGAGCCAGATCATCACCGGGATGGCTGGCAACGATCCGGCGGAACGACCCGTTGAGTAATTCAGTCTTCATAGGGTCCGAGAAAACGTTCACCATTGAAGTGTACGAGGTGCGTCGGAGACTCGGCGATCCAGACTTCAGTTTCCCAAGAGATGTCATTCAGGTACTTCACCATAGCCTTTCGATCAAGGAATGCGGTTACGAAAACAAGGCCTGCCGTTGATCCGGAAAACAGTGCCTTCAATTCCTGCCTTCGTTTAGGGTTCACAGGTCCGTGGCTCGTCACGGCCTCAATAAGAACCAGCCAGTTCTTTTCTGCGTAATATACGACAACATCCGGCATTTTGCCGTGTTCCTCTATCTTGACGCCCAGCCGTGACAACACATCTGAATCGAAATAGGCCCATTTTATCTGGGTGTCCCCAACATAGATTACATGACTTCCTGGCGTGAACAATGGGCAGAAATCATCCATGATCTTCTTTACCAGAACATTCTGGCCACCCGGAGAAAGCTTTATTTCTTGGCCATTTAAAAGCTTGACAGGCAGTCGACTCATTTCCCTTTCACGTGCATAGAGCTTCTTCAACGTCTCCACCGTTAGAAGGTACCGAGGTACTTCGCTTTTCCATCCCGGTTTTCCAAAACCTCGGAGCAGTTTAAGGACAGACGGCTCAATCTGATACACTGCGTTGGGACTGTTGGTCGGTCTTGAGGGTTTGTCAGGATTGGCGACGATTAAGGCTGCCTGCAAAAACTGATGGACTGTTTGGCGACGCACTGTTTCGCGAGTGTTCGGCGCGTATTTCTTTCCATAGTGCTCCTGAAAAAAATCCATCATAGGTGTTATGCCCATAAGTGGATCGGATGCATTCTCCCATTTGTTTGCAGGCTTGAGACCCAGCAGGGCGAGCAGGGTCAAAGCGGAACGCTCGTTTTGTTGCTGCTTTGGAAGGCCCAGATCGTTCAGGATGGCGAGAGCCTCTTTAATCTTTTTCTCTGCCTTTTGTCCACCGATCTTATTTGCCAAAATTCGAACACTCCTTTTCTATGAGGGAATCTATGGTTGCCTGGTCGGGCATGGATTCGCCAATGGATGCACCAAGGCGCGTGAGTTGCTCGCGGGTGGGATAGGGCATCTTCCGAAGATCGGTGGCATTCACCTGTGTGTGCCCACTGAAAAGGCGGAAATACTGGTCAACCATTGTGGAATTGAGGTATAAGGCAAGCCCCTTCGCCAAATCAGCCGGTAGGCCTCTGCTGTTTTGATGATAGTAGTTCAGATGGTTCTCGAAGCCCACATAGGACGCATTGATGCGTGCGGGATCGTACACTGCCGCCATAATACGTCTCTGTTGTTCCTTAGAAGAAAACCTCTTCGTAAGAACGTAGAATCCTGCTTCGACAAGAAGACTCGAAGTCTCTGCATTTGACGTGATGGCATTCGGTTTCTTGCTCGATTCTGCAGGCCAGTCGATAAAGCCATTGGCGAAATGACACGGATAGATAAGGGGAACATCGCCTTGTTGGGGAGACTGCTTTAGGTGTTCTCGCGCTCTAAAATCGACAACACGCCCGGTGGAAACATTCAACCCCAGCTTGCCGAGAGATGAGGTAAAGCATTTCATATGTTCCGATGGGGTAACATCAGCCTTTTTTATATCAAGACGAATAAACATATCCCGGTCACCGGGATGGACAACTTGACTATACGGTACCGCCAAGGTACTTGCCCTGTCGAAGTCAAGGCCCTCTGAGACCGAGATTAAGACAGACTCCGGTTTCTGAAGCCCCCGCATCGCGTGATAAATTATGTTTTCTTGCAGAACGTTGTCGTCTCCGAACGCCTTCTTACGGGACTCGAAGACGTGAACCCATTTCAAACTCATCATGCGCAAGAAGGCAGAGCGAAACTTTTTAAAATACGGGCCGTTGCAGAAGCTACGGGGTGTTATTGCAACCATCTGGCCGCCCT
>CAZKRB010000024.1:0-41122 GCA_964555065.1 uncultured Syntrophus sp. | reverse complement strand
TGGGGTGGTCAAAATTCGGTTGTCACAGGTGGTCAATTTTCGGTTGTCATTACCAAGTCGCGCTCAATCGGCTTAACTTGCGGTTCATACGGCGTAGCAAAGCGGACCTTGACGCCAAGCAAAGCCATTGTGTTTCTGACTTTTTCCCATTCTACCGGAGACTCTTCTTTTCCCTTTTTGGATCGGCCTCCGGTTAAGTCCCGGCTGCGAAAATCTTTCCCGTTGTCGAGCAGGACAGTTTCCGGAAGGCCATAACGAATGGCTCCCTGGCGGAAGACCTGGAGGAAATGATCCGAATTAGGGGAACCTTCTTGAAGAAACCAGGAAAGATGCTTCCCCGTTTTGTAGTCCCGGCAACTGGTACACCAGGGCGCAAGAACCTTTTCCCTTTTTGCCTTTGATTTCGGAGAGAAAACAAGAACATCAATTTGAGCATGGTCAAAAACCCACGTGCTATTTGCTTCCACCTTGCTCGCGTCTCTTTCAATCTTGAATCCAAATTTTTGCTTCCACTTTGCCTCACCACACCGGGAGAAGAAGATTTGAGATTCCGTGAATTCTGCCCGGAGACGCCTCAAAAAGGCGTCACATGTTGGAAATGATGCAAGCTCAGATTTACTTTTCATGAATTTCCCCGCTGTCAACTTCCAGGAATATTCAAAACTTGGCTCCCCTTCCTGCATCACCAACGATTTCCAAAATACAAAGGCATCATCGGGAACCGAACTTAGATGACGGTTCCCCCCGTACTGTCCAAGCAACCCAACAATCCCGCTTTCCTCATAAGCCTTGAAAACTGCTTTGCATCGTGAATAAGACGCCTTCCAGGAAAGAGCTTTTTTCAACTCATCCCCCTTGAGGTGACCGAAAGCCTGATATAAGGAAAGGTACTTGTCCGCTTGTTTTCGGTTAAAAGCCGGGGCCTCTGCATACAAGAGGGCGTCAATTCCCTTTTCTGGAATCGCCTCTTGAACGGATTCCTGCGCCCGCTTTTCTTTTCCCTGGCGGATGAAATGGCACATAACCTCAGTTTGTCGATGTTCAGGAAGATTCTGGAACGGATAGACAAAGCCACCACCACGGCCTTTTCTCGGAATGGATCGGACCCCTTCCTGTAGGAAAAACTTTCTGATTCCGTTTTTCGTCTCTGGCCATCCAGTAACTTTCAACAAGGAAAATTCCCGCGCGGTTCGTGGCATGCTTGTAAATTCTTCAAGAGAGATTCCCTGGACGGTCATTCTTTTTCTTGGCCTGTGAGCTGCTTTTTGGTAGATTCAAGAAATCGTTTATGACCTTGATAGCGTGAACTGATCCGGCATGGGTGGTGGTCATCGTCGTAACGATCCGGCCAAATGTTCCAGGGATCTCGATTGATGCACCCTGCAATGATCTTCTCATATTTCGGACTGGGTTTATGAGCCACAGAGTAGATGGTTTGCTTTGGACAACCATGAACTTTTGCCAACTCTGACAATGAATGACGTTCAAAGTTAAAACGGGCTTTTACCCACGTCCACGCTTTGCGTTCCCGCTCTTTAATTTCTAAGTGTGTCTCTTCATCCATAAGGGAACAATACACGTTATTACGCACATAGTCAAGCGTAAAAAATTGCGCAACGGGAGTTATTATGTCTATTTCTGCTGAGAATAAAGGGGATTTATCTTTTGTAAAGCGCCTAAAAGAAACAATCGGAAAGAAAAGTGTTCGGTCGTTCGCCTTAGCATGTGGGTTATCTGATACCGTATTACGTCAATATCTTTCTGGTAAAAGCGAGCCGACAAGACTTCCGCTTATAGCAATTGCACAAACGGGAAATGTTCGGATCGAATGGCTTGTTACTGGGGAGGGATATAAAACCGAATCCAATGATGAAGAAAATGAGCCTATAAACAACGCCTTACTGTCACTTGTAATTGAAATAATTGAAGAACATGAGGCAGAAATGCCACGAAAAATTAACACAACCGAAAAGGCATCTCTTATAAGCCTTTTATACGCTTTATGCTTTGATTATGATGACATTGCCTCAATCGAAAAAAAAGAACTCCTGGAGGGCCTGAATGCCATTTTAGCCTTCGGTGATTTTCTTGACAAACTTGTCAAATCGGAGAAAGGGATTGAAGCCGCAGTAAGGATATTAAGAAAGGCATTTCAAAAAACAATGAGTAAAGAAGACGCCGATCATTGCGCACATGAAACCGTTGATGCGAAGATCTTAGAGAAGCATATGAAAAACGGAACCCTTAAATGGCTAGCGGCAAAAAAACGGTCTTAATACTTCCTAATATTTTTCATAAAATTGTGTCCCACTTTGAACAACCTTTGAGTTTCCACTTCGTGAGCCAACTTTTTATTATCTTTTTGAATCATTGAAAGCAAAATTCTTTATAATTTCTTGCATATAGACATAACTGGAAACTCGATAATAAATATTTTGTCAGAGTTTCCAGTTAAATAAGAATTTCAGCATCATTGAAACCGTTAAAAGCAACCTTTTATTACATTATAACGCACGTTTAAATCATTTTAAAATAACATACTGCTGTCAATGATGAATCCTCAAAAAGTGAAATTAAAGGCGAAATTTACTCAAAATTCTTATTTAACTGGAAACTCTCTTTTCGTCTTTCCATCTCACCACTTCCCGCCTAAGTTTGCCATATCCCGAATAAAATTTTTACACCCCGAATAAAAAACCCTCTAAACTTCGTATTTCCCCAATTCTTAAACCATTCACCCCTTCACATCCAGGATGGTTCTCAGGCGGGATTCACTCTCCCGGATTTGTTTCGCCTGGGCAAGGCCGGTCTTTTTTTCGGCTTCCAGTCTTCGTTTGGTCAACATCAAGCGGAAGCCCAGCAGCATGATCACCATGAGGGCCAAAAAGGCGCCCAGGATCTGCCAGCGGTAGCGTTCCCACACATCGCTCAGGGTAAAGGGGGGTGCCACATCGAAGGGAGGAAAGCGCAGCTCCCGCAGGACCTCTTCCACCGGCGTATAGTCTGCCGGAACGGAAAAGCTGCGAATGTGACCTGCACGCAGGACAGGATTGTTCTCTTCCAGAGTGAAAAGCGCCGCTGCGACATGCCGGGCTCGCTTTTCGTCCGTATTCGCCAAAGCGGAAAAGGGCCATTCCGGATACAACCGGGTGGAAACCTGCTGGGGAAAATCGGGAAGATGCTGAAGATTGAGGACCTTGAGCCGTTTTAGGTCCACCTTGCCTTCCCGGGCGGCACTTTCCAACACGCCGCTGCGCACGAACCCCACCTCCGCACGGCCGTCGAGGACAGCCTGGACGACGTTATCATGAGGCATTCCGGTGACCAGAAGTTGAGCGTCCTGGGGCAGACGGACTCCCTGCCGCCTCAATTCGAAGGCCTGCATCTGGTAGCCGCCCAGCGATTCCTTATCGGGAACCGCGATGCGCTTGCCTTTAATGTCCCTCAGGGCGTTGATCTTTGTGTTTTCTAAACGGCTGAAAATGACTCCGCCGAAGACACTGAAGCGTCGGCCATTCAAATCAACACTTAAGGTGGCGAGGGGGGCCGACAACCCTCCCCGCATTTTGAGCAGGACAAAATGGCCGGGATTGGTAAAAACGAAATCCAGGCACCGTTCGGCGACGGCCTGATTCATCTCGGGATAGGTCAGCGCCTCAATCTCAAATTCCCATTCCGGAATGGCATGCTTGAGGGCTGTCGCCAAGGGTTGCCACTGTGCCAGCGTTTGCGGTTTGGGACGGAAGGATAGAACGCCGATCCTCACCGATTCCTCTCCCTGGGAAGAAGCTGCCGCCAAAACGGCGCCTCCCCACAAAGCCAGCAGCATCAGCAAGCAAATAAAGATCCTGAAGCGCTTGATCATGAACGACTCCTTCGCAGGAAAAAGGAATAGCCTATTGTGCCCCGCCTCAGCTCCGGCCAAACAGGCTGCGGTTCCTGTGCGGGAGCAACAAAGCACAATAAGGGGAACAGGGTTGAACCGGATAATTTTCTCGGGAAAACCGGATAGCAAAATAGGTACCATTGCTTCTGCTTCCGGAAGGATATGGTTGTCAAGCTAACAAGGACGCGGGATCAGCGCCCTGCCGAGAACTTTCCTCAGCAGGATCGTTGAAATTTAATGGGGGGAATTCCCGGCCGGAAGGGGTCATGATCCCTCCGGCCGTTACAACGGTTTACAGGTCAGGCCACCTTCCAGGTTGTTCCGGTCGGCGTGTCTTTCAGGGCGATTCCTTTCTCCGCCAGGAGTTGACGGATTTCGTCGGCCCGCTGCCAGTTCTTGGCCTCTCTGGCAGCCCAGCGGTCGGCGATAAACTGTTCAATCTCAGCGGGATCAATCCCCCGCTTGCGGGTTTCCCGTTCACGGTCCTGCAGGAAATAGGTCTCGGGGTCCTCCTGGAAAAGACCCAGGACATGCCCGACTTCCTTGATATTCTTTCCAGCCAGGGCCAGGACTTTCCGCCCCGCCTCCGACTTGGCTGTTTTGGCATCACTGAGGAAGCTGTTGACCTGCCGGGCGGCATCAAAGAGGTAGCCGATGGCCCGGGCTGTATTCAAGTCATCATCCATGGCCTCGACAAAGCGATCGGGCAGTCCCTGAATGAGGGTGTAAAGCGCCGCCGTTTTCCCCTCCAGGGAACCGGGAGCGAGGGGAGCGCCTTCCTCCTCTCCCTCCGCTGCAGCCGGCAGGTCAGAAATGGTCTTCAGGGTCGTGTAGAAGCGATCCATACCCTGTCGCGCTTCCGCCAGGGATTCCTCGGAGAAGTCCACAGCGCTTCGGTAGTGGCTCTGCAGCATGAACAGGCGAATGACCTCGGCATGGTAGCGGGCCAGCATTTCCGGGATGGCAAAGACGTTGCCCAGCGATTTGGACATCTTTTCGCTGTTGATCTTCACAAAGCCGTTATGAACCCACAGATTGGCCAGCGGCTTGTCCGTAATCCCTTCGGACTGGGCGATTTCATTTTCGTGATGAGGGAAGACCAGGTCTTCGCCGCCGCCATGGATGTCGAAGGTATCGCCGAGGTACTTCTGGCTCATCACGGAACATTCGATGTGCCAGCCCGGCCGGCCCGGCCCCCAGGGGCTGTCCCAGGCGGGCTCATTGGGTTTGCTGGCCTTCCAGAGGGCGAAATCCATGGGATTGTTCTTGTGCTCATTGACGTCGATCCGGGCGCCGGCCATCATGTCTTCCAACTGGCGACCCGAAAGTTTTCCGTAACCGCGGAACCGCTCTACGGCGTAATAGACGTTGCCGTCTACGGCATAGGCCAGGCCGCGGTCCATGAGCTTCCCGATGAGTTCGATCATCCCTTCGATGTGTTCCGTCGCCCGCGGGGTGACGGTCGGCGGCAGAACTCCGAGTTGCGCCATATCTTCGTCATGGGCGGCGATGTACCGATTGGATATTTCGTAAATACTCACTTTCTCCGCATTGGCGCGGGCGATGATTTTATCATCCACATCGGTAAAGTTCTTGACATAGGTGACTTCGTAGCCCCGGTACTCCAGATACCGGCGCAGGACGTCAAAAACGATGGCCGACCGGGCGTGCCCCACATGGCAGATGTCGTATACGGTGATGCCGCAAACATAGAGTCCGACCCGGCCTTCCCGGATCGGCGTAAGGATTTCCTTTCTCTTCTGCAAGGTATTGTATAATTTTAAAGGCATGGGATCCTCCTCGGAAAAGAAGCGGTTAAGAAATTTTCCCCAAGCAAACCGCCGCCCACAAGGGTTTCGCGGCAGTCGGTTTCAAAAGGAATGGCTCGGCGAACCATGTGGCTGTACTCAAAGTCAAGCGCTTCGAGCGATCCGGTTCTCAGGGAAACAGGGCAACCATTTCGAGACCCGCGTGTTCCGGAAAGCCGCAGAGGATATTCATATTCTGGACTGCCTGACCCGCCGCGCCTTTCACGAGATTATCAATGACGGAAACGACGATCAACCGGTTGGTTCGCTGATCCACCGCCACGCCGATATCGCAGCAATTGGACCCGCGAACGTAGGCGACATTGGGAAAACTTCCCGGCTGATAAACGCGGACAAAGCGCTCCCCCTGATAAAAATCCCTGTAGAGTTCCGCAACTTCTTTCCCGGTGACATCTTTGGTCAACGTTGCATAAATGGTGCTCAGAATGCCCCGATCAATGGGAAGGAGGTGCGGAGTGAAGGATATTTTCATTTCCTGACCGGCCAGACGGCTCAATTCCTGCTCGATCTCGGGAGTATGACGATGGTTTCCCACTTTATAGGCCTTAAACGCCTCATTGACTTCACAAAAGAGGGATCCCACCGAGGGCTCGCGACCGGCGCCGCTGGCGCCGGACTTTGAATCCACAATCACCGTTGCCGGATCAATCATGGCGTGCTTCAATGCGGGCGCCGTACCCAGGATCACGCTGGTGGGATAGCAGCCGGGATTGGCCACTAGGCGGGCCTTCGCCACTTCATCCCGGTAAAGTTCGGGAATGCCGTAGACCGCCTGGGGCAAGATTTGAGGGGAGGCATGCTTCCCATACCAGGATTCGTATACTTCGACCTTCCGCAGGCGGAAGTCGGCGCTGAGATCGACGACCTTCTTCCCGCTTTCCCAGAATACCGGGGCCACCTTCATGGATTCGCTGTGAGGCAACGCCAGAAATATCACATCCGCCTTCCCCGCAACATCCCGGGGGGAAGCATCCATAAAAACCAGTGGAGTTAACCCGGTAAAAACCGGATAGACCTCGGCGATCGGCAACCCGGCATATCGCCGGGAGGTGATGGCCACGACTTCCACGCCGGGATGGCGAAGGAGCAACCGCAGACACTCCTGCCCAGTATAACCGCTGGCCCCGTAAATTCCAACCTTCAGCATATTCTCCTCGCTGCTGCCATAAAAAAAGGGGGCCAAAGCCCCCTGTGCAAATCCCTAACGTTTTGAGAACTGGAAACGTTTCCGTGCACCGGGCTGGCCGTATTTCTTCCGTTCCTTAGCCCGGGGATCCCGTGTCAAGAAACCCTCTTTTTTCAAGACGGAGCGCAGGTCGGCATCATACTCCTGAAGGGCCCGGGAGATCGCATGCTTGACGGCGCCGGCCTGACCGGATATTCCTCCGCCACAGACATTAATGTAACAATCAAAGGCATTCTGCCTTCCCACAACCTCAAAGGGTTGCTGAATGAGCATTTTCAGGCTTTCCCGCGGGAAATAATCATCGAAGCCCCGTTTATTGACGGTCAGCACTCCGCTGCCTTCTTTCATGTAAACTCTGGCAACCGCACTCTTTCTTCGCCCTGTCGCATAAAAGCGTTTTTCTAACATATTCTTCTCCAAATCGACTGATTTACAACATAAAGATTGGACGCAGAAGCGATGCCCGCCCGCCTACAGGGAGAGCAATTTGGGACACTGCGCCTCGTGACGATGATCGTTTCCCGCATAGACCTTAAGTTTTTTCAACATCCGCCTTCCGAGGGTGTTCTTGGGAAGCATCCCCTTAACCGCCAGCCACAGAACGTCCGCGGGCTTTTCCTGCATCAGCTTTCCCGCCGACTTCTCTTTCAATCCACCGGGGTAGCCGGAATGATGGTAATACATTTTATCGGTCAGTTTTTTGCCCGTCAGCACCATCTTTTCCGCATTCACCACCACGATAAAATCTCCGGTATCCGCATGAGGCGTATATACCGGTTTATGTTTTCCCCGCAGCCGCCGGGCAATTTCGCTGGCCATCCTTCCCAGCACCTTCCCTTCGGCGTCAATCAGATACCACTCCCGCGCTACTTCCGATTCTTTTGCTTGATATGTCTTCATAAAAACACCAGCCCCTTAAAAATTCAAAAGCATTACCTACGTAATTAGAGAAGGTTTGTCAAGAGAAAAACCCGACCGGCACCGCCGATTCCTCGGAAGCCAAGCCGCTTACCTGCGGGCCACTTTCCCGTAACTTACCATTTTCTTGCCGGAATCTCCCCCTTTCCCCTATCTTGTCACTCCGCCCAATCCGTAAAGCGTAAAGCCAAGCAAAAAACGCGTATCGTCATCCTCATCGGAGTAACCCAAATCGATGCTCCAGCATTGCTTGTGGTATTTCAGGATATAGGTTTTTTCAATATCCTTGTCCGACAGTGCATTCCGCTTCAAGATGAAGACGGCATCCATTTCATTTGTCAATTTCGCCATCAGATGGAGATTGATTTCCTCAATGGTATCCTTGGTATAGTGGTACTGCAGGGTCGCTGAATCTCCCCGCCAGTCGCTCAGGACAAGATCGTAATTGGTCTTTATCCAGTCGCCGCTGTTAACATCCAGCTTGTTCCGGGCGGTCAGGGAAAGATAGGAAAAGGGGGTGACGAAAAGTTCCATATTAAGTTCCCGGAAATGATCGCCGTCCGATCTGCCGGAATCGTCGTACAGCGGCACATCCTCAATTTCGTAGGTCTGATAAAGTTTCAGTCGGGCAACCTCCCGGTAACTGGTTGAGCCGTCCCGTCCCTTCAATTTCGCGGTCCAGATATTGGTCAACGCATAGGTGAAGCTGTTGGTTTCATCAATCCGGGAAACGTAATCCGGGGCATCCTCCTGGTCCGGGTCGGGGATGTAAGTGTAGGTCAACTCAGGCTTGATCACATGCCTGATCTTCTCGAGCTGCGCTCCTCCGACATGATAAATCCGGGCAAATTCCGTATTCAGATTGGCGCCCATCGTAATGACCTGTCGGTCTCCTTGGCGGGTCACTCCGGATGAGTCCGAATTTTCATCATCATCACGATCCCAGACCGTTTCCCGCACACTGAACTGGGGAATCAACTGGGCATACTTTCCCAGGCGGACAGGTAGAGAAGCCATGGGCTGGATCTCATAGAGGTGGCCTTTCTGTCCCTCGGTTCGATAAAAATAATCGTAGGTCGCGTTCAGCATTCCATAAAGGGGCGTCCCCAGGAAGGGTCTATTGATCGTAAATAGTTTTACTTCCGGGTACTTCTGCAGCGTCTGATCGTTGGAAGGACTCGTGAAATCATCCGTGTAGCGGGCCAGGGCAGTGACATTGTATAGTTCGGCATCCTTCACCAGCCGGACCGTGGAATCCAGCGAGGTCAGAGACTTATCGGCTTTGAAGGGAATCTGTTTGAAGGGATGCGTCGAGTCGGCGGAATAGTTTTTCCGGTAGTAATTCTGCGAGGAAAAATCCTTGAAATACCAGTTGTCAGAAACTTTATAGATGTCGCTGCGCAGGTAAAACCCGGGGCTGAAGGTCGTCTGGTGATTCAGGTAGAACGAGCCGCGCTGCTGATCGGATTGCCAGTCCCGGCTGATCACGCCCGAGGTTTCCTTGATCTCCTTGTGATCATCCAGGTAGTCCGCGTAGAACGTCCCATAGGATTCCGGGCTGATAAAGTAACGGAACTCCACTCCTTCCTTCAATCCCCGCTTGGACATGTAACGCTGATAAAAGGTTGCATCCATGTTCGGCGAAATGGCCCAGAAGAAGGGAAGTTCGATATCCGCACCGTCCTTATCCTTCGAGTAAGCAAAGGTTGGCAGCAGAAAACCCGACTGTCGGGTCGTTTTCGCGGGAAAAATCAGATAGGGGGTGTAAAATACCGGCGTGCTCCCAATGTTGAATTTGCCGTGCTTCACGGTTCCGTATCCGTCAACGGTCACCGCCATCTCTTTGCCCGTAATACTCCAGTCTGGATCGGGACCATCGCAGGTTGTAACCTTGCCTTCGAAAATTCGATAGCTCGCTTCCCCTACCTTCTCAATGTGCTTCCCATTGAGGTAGACATGGTTCCGCGAGACAAAAATCCGTCCGTTTTCCGCCGCTCCGTTTTTGGTCTCAATATCGAAAGTCAGGGTATCCCCTTCAAGAATGTCCCCGCCGCTTTTCAGGAAAGCATTTCCCTCAGCCATCGCCTGGTTTGTTGATTTGTTCAAGTATACGCTATCCGCCTTGAGGACTCCTTCGGAAAAAGTGATAATCACATTTCCCTGGGCGTGATAGGTGTCCGTCTCCCTTGCATAATCCAGGGTATCCGATTCAATGTTGACGGGACCGCGAATCGTTCTCGTTTCCGCGGCAAGTGCATGGGGGTAAGACAGCCAGAGGATCAGCAGCAGCAAGCAAAAGGAAAACCGATGTCCCTTCCCGGCGGCATGACGGACCGATTTGAATCCCGTTTCCTCGATGAAAATACGCTGGCTCATCGGCACCTTCTGCAACGGCATGATTTCAACAGGTCAGAGCAGGAACGCCGTTGTTTCCTGCAAAGTGGAATGCCTCGGCATACATTTTCTTGATTTCACCCACAAGGTAAAGCGAGCCGGCGGCACAGATCAGGTCCTCTTTTTCCGCCAGTTGCAGCGCCCGCCCCACGGCCATCCCGCTGTCTTCGATCGCTTCGGCAGATCTGCCATAGCGTTGGGCAACCCGGATCAAGGAAGCCAATTCGAGAGAGCGTTCCGTCTTCGGTCGAGTGAAAATGACCGAGTCAAAAAGCGGCAGTAATTTTTTCAGCATCTGAGGATAATTTTTGTCATTGAGAACGCCAAACACCAGAAGACGCCGCTTGTCGAGTTTCCTGCTCCGGAGGGCTTTACAGAGGGCGGCAACCCCCGCCGGGTTATGAGCGCCGTCAACCAGCACGGTGGGCCGGTTTTGAAGCACTTCCATTCTTCCTTCCCAGGTTGTCCCCGCCAAACCGTCACGCAGAGCCTGATCCCCTACCTGGAGTCCTTTGGAGGAAACGACTTCAGCTGCGGCAAGGGCGAGAGCGGCATTTCTGATTTGATGCCCACCTGCGAGTGGACAGGAAAGATTCTCTATCCTGCGCTCTATCCCCTGATAGAAAAAGGGGCCATCACTCCGCGTCCGAACGCGGAGTTCCTTCCCCAGGCGATATAAGGTTGCCCCCTGTTTTCGACAGGTTTCAGACAACACATCAAGAACGGTTTTCTGACCGGCTGCCGTGATACAGATACCGTTTTCCTTGATGATTCCGGCCTTCTCGTGGGCAATGTCTTTCAGACGGCGACCAAGATATTCCTGATGATCCTTGCAGACATTCGAGATGACCGATGCCAGGGGGGTTACAACATTGGTCGCATCAAGGCGTCCACCCATTCCCACTTCGAGGACCGCAATTTCCACTTGCTCCCGAGAAAAATGAAGACACGCCAGCGCGGTCAGAAATTCGAAATAGGTGACAGGCTCCCTGAGGTTGCGGCGGATGATGTTGATGCAATCGCCCATTCGCTCCGGGGAAATCATGACCCCATTGATCCGTATCCGCTCACGGACGTCGATCAAATGGGGGGAGGTATAAAGCCCTACCTTGAATCCCGCCGCCTGAAGGATGGAAGACAGTATGGCGGAAATGGATCCCTTTCCGTTGGTACCGCCAATCAGCACGGAAGGGTAAGCGAGATGGGGGTTATCGATTCTTTCCAGAAGCCTGCGGACCGAATCCAGGCCGAACCGGATGACATTGCTGTTCAATTCACACAGGAAAGGAAACGCTTGGAATTGTTTATCCGTCACTTTGATCATCATTGCTGGTTAATGAAGCGCGCCACCTGCCGGAATTTCCGACTCCTTTGATCGCTCAAGCTGTTCCTGTTTATATTTACGGGTGAACAAAAAAAGAAAGCCATGGATTTTCCCTTTTCAAATCAAATCAATCCATGGCTTTCAACATTTTTCAATGGTTCTTGCTTACTCCGGGGTAACTTTAAAAACCTCATCTCCAGGACGAACACGGCTAGACACTTTAATTCCGATAAAATCCCCGGCTACGGCTTTTTCGACCTTCTTGTTGTCCACTTCTATGGATTCAATGGTGTCCGTGATATCGGTTGTGTGTCCTGAATACTTCACCGTGTCTCCGACACTCAGTTGGCCCTCCATTATTTTCACTGCCGCAACACTTGGTTTTGCAAAAAATTTTATCACCTCACCGATTTTTTCTTCTGCCATAACGAATCCTCCTTCGTCACTACATTGAAAGTGAGCAATTTTTCTCAAGAACCTTGATGGTACGAACAGGATGTCAATGAATTGAAATTCCTGAAGACGATTCGTGATCCCCTTTGGGCCAAACTCCCGGGTATGGTTTCTTCCGCCTCCCCTTCTCCAGCGCTTCCCTGCCGTCAGCGGATACACTCGATCATTGAAACGGGCGCACTATCTCCCGCACGATAACCGGCTTTCATGATCCGGGTATATCCTCCCGTTCGATCGCGATATCTTTCCGCTAACTCGCTGAATACCTTCTTCACCACGTCGCCATCCCTGATGACGGCAAGAGCCTGTCGCCGCGCATGCACGTCGCCTCTCTTTCCCAGGGTAATCATTTTCTCGGCGATTTTTCTTAACTCCTTTGCCCTGGCATCGGTTGTTGTTACCTTCTCATGCCTTAAAAAGGAGGTCACCATATTCCTGAGCATGGCGTTTCTGTGACTCGACGTTCTTCCCAATTTTCTTCCTGATTTTCCGTGACGCATAGAATCAAAACCTTTCCAGATAATCTTACCCTTCTTCTTGGACTTCGACGGTTTCCTCTTTAAGGTCCTTATTCCAAGGCGCGAACTCAAGTTTCATCCCGAAGGTCAAACCATATTCGGCAAGGATCTCTTTTATTTCACTCAGCGATTTTCGTCCGAAATTTTTTGTCTTCAACATTTCAGCTTCGCTCTTCTGAACAAGTTCGCCAATCAGATTAATTCCCGCATTTTTAAGGCAGTTCGCCGACCTAACCGATAATTCCAGGTCTTCCACGTGCCTCAAGAGCACGTCGTTTAGATTTTCCTTTTCGCTTACGGCTTCTCCCTCTTCCTCTTCTTCCACTTCCTCGCCGCCAAGGGCCGTATGCAGTGCAACAAAAACCTGAAGCTGCGTTTTTAAAATTTTTGCGGCAAAGGCGACTGCATCCTCTGGGAGAATGTCTCCATCGGTCCACACTTCGAGGACCAGTTTGTCATAGTCGGCGACCTGACCAACGCGGGCGTGCGTTACCGTATAATTTACCTTTTTTATCGGTGAAAATAAGGCGTCAATATTGATTGTTCCTTCCGGCTGGTCGATGTCCTTTTCCTTTTTCGCCGGCACATACCCTCTCCCGCTGCTGACAACCATTTCCATCCGAAAGGGGGTGTCGCCTGAAAGGGATGCAATATAATGGTCTTTGTTCAAGACCTCGACCGTTCCATCCGTGATAATATCTTCCGCAGTAATGACGCCTTCTGTATTTCTGTCAATATAAATCGTTCTCGGACCTTCGCTATAGAGCTTCAGCCGTATCCCTTTCAGATTAAGGATGATGTCGGTAATATCTTCCTTAACGCCTGGAACTGTTGAGAATTCGTGGAGAACATGATCTATTTTTACGGATACGACGGCCGCACCCTGAATCGATGAGAGCAATACCCTTCTCAATGCATTGCCAAGGGTTACTCCGAACCCCCTTTCGAGGGGCTGACAAACAAACTCCCCATAAAACCGGGTATGGGTATTTTCGTCAATCTCTATTCTTCTGGGCCTGATTAAACTGCACCAATTTCTAACCATTGTTTAATTCCCTACCCTTCGGTTCCTGACTACGGATGCCTCGCTCAGAATTCGCACCGCCCTATTTTGAATAAAGCTCTACGACCAGCTGTTCTTGAATCGGCATGGTTAATTCTTCACGGGTGGGAAGCATCTTGACCCGGCCTCTGAAATTTTCCGCTTCCAGTTCCAACCATTGCGGAACGCCTCGCCTGGCGACAGTCTCCATCGCATCGATGATTTTGTTATTTTTTTTGCTGTTTTCGGTAATTTCAATAGCATCTCCGATATTGACCAGGTACGAAGGTATATTGACTTTACGTCCATTGACCAGGAAATGATTATGTCTTACCAGCTGCCTCGCTTCACTTCTTGAATTTGCAAATCCAAGGCGATAAACCATATTATCAAGCCGCTGCTCAAGTTGAAGCAAAAGGTTAGTACCCGTTATCCCCTTTTTCCGATCAGCCTTCTCGAAGTATCCCCTAAACTGCTTTTCCAGCAAGCCGTACATCCTTTTCAGTTTCTGCTTTTCTCTTAACTGCACCCCATAATCGGATTGCTGCTTTCTCCTCAGCTGCCCATGTTCCCCCGGAGCATAACCTCTTCTTTCAAACGCACACTTCTCACCATAGCAGCGGTCCCCTTTAAGAAACAGCTTCAAGCCTTCTCTGCGGCACAGCCTACATACGGATTCCTTATACCTTGCCAAGTATGCCTCCCTTTTTAGTCCTTACTCTATGATTTAAATATTATTTTTTCGCTCAGTTCCAGTTTTGCGAGATGGTTTGCGCAATTTCTCAGACCCTTCGTCTTTTTGGAGGTCTGCAACCATTATGGGGTATCGGTGTGACATCGCGAATCAGCGAGATCGTCAATCCCGCTGCCTGCAGGGAACGCAAGGCAGACTCACGACCGGAGCCTGGACCTTTCACATAAACCTGCACTTTTCTTAATCCGTGTTCTTTCGCTTTTTTTACGCAGTCTTCCGCGGCCATCTGGGCAGCGAAAGGCGTACTTTTTCTTGAACCTTTGAATCCCTGCATTCCCGATGACGACCACGCAATGACATTCCCCATCATATCGGTAATGGTGATAATCGTATTATTGAACGTTGACTGTATATGTGCAATCCCTTCCGGAATATTTTTTTTCTCTTTTTTCTTTCCTGTTTTCCTTACCTGCTTGGCCATTTTTCCCCTCGCTCAACTGGTTGATTCATTTCGTTGTTACTTCTTCTTCCCTGCGATGGCTCTTCTTGGGCCTTTACGCGTACGCGCATTGGTGTGCGTCCTCTGGCCTCTTACAGGAAGCCCCTTCCGGTGGCGCAGTCCCCTATAAGCACCCACATCCATCAGCCTTTTGATCGACATGGAGATGTCTCTTCTAAGATCACCTTCTACCTTGTGATCTCTGTCGATAATATTTCTGATTGCATTGATCTCGGAGTCAGCCAGTTCATCAGTTTTCGTTTCACAACTGATCTCGGCCTTTTCAAGAATTTCCTTCGCCTTTGTCCTCCCGATACCATAGATATAGGTCAAGGCAATTTCCATTCTCTTATTCTTCGGTAAATCCACCCCCGCAATTCTTGCCACCTGTTCTCCTCCTGATTACAATTTCTACATTCTATCCCTGGCGCTGCTTATGCTTGGGATTCTCGCAAATGACTCTCAGCATACCGCGCCTCTTAATGATTTTGCACTTGTCACAAATTTTCTTTACAGAAGATCTTACCTTCACAATTCCAACCTCTCTCTTCCATCTTTATTTTTACTATTCTGAAGTTCTCTCTCGTTTCCCGTGCGCGTTTTTTGCGTCTACCAAAGCCCGTTCCTATTTTGTCCGGTAGATGATCCGCCCTCGCGTCAAATCATAAGGTGACAGTTCTACCGTGACTTTGTCGCCGGGCAGAATTTTAATGAAATGCATCCTCATTTTACCTGAAATGTGGGCCAGCACGCGATGGCCATTTTCTAATTCCACCCGGAACATTGCGTTCGGCAGTGGTTCTACAACGCGGCCTTCTACTTCTATCGGTTCTTCTTTGGCCATAAATTTTCCTGCGTTAATCTTTCTGCTCGCTTGATGTGTTTGCCTACGGATGCCTTGCAATATCGAGGGTTCCCCTGCCTGCCGGATCCGAACTTTCCCTTCTCTCTAAACCCGGCCATTCAGTTCAAACAGCTCAATATTTCCGGACCGTCCTCCCCTATCGCAACGGAGTGCTCAAAATGAGCAGAGTACTTACCATCTTCTGTAACAACTGTCCAATGATCATTTAACACTTTCACCTGATATTTCCCGGCGTTTACCATGGGCTCGATAGCGAGTACCATTCCTTCCCTCAGCAGCAGCCCCCGGCCCTTGATTCCGTAATTCGGGACCTGGGGATCTTCATGCAGGTTCTTTCCGATCCCATGCCCGACAAAATCCCGGACTACCGAAAAGCCTTCCTTCTCTACATGTCCTTGAATGGCCGCGGAGACATCTCCCAGCCTGTTGCCTGCCCTTGCCTGATCAATTCCCCTGTACAGGGATTCTTTCGTTACCCGGAGAAGTCTCATCAGCTCTTCCGAGACTTTTCCCACGGGCACCGTAATGGCCGCATCCCCATAGTAGCCGTCGCTATAAACGCCATAATCGAGGCTGACAATGTCTCCCTCTTTGAGTATCCGCTTCGAAGGCCTCCCATGAACAACCTCTTCATTCACTGAGATACAGAGCCCGTAGGGAAAGCCGTTATATCCTTTAAAAGCCGGGCGCACCTTCCTCTGGGCTGCCAGCTCTTCCGAGAGCTGTTCCAGCTCCATCGTCCTGGTCCCCGGCTTGATCCTGCCTTCCAGCTCAAGTAATATCTCGGCTACAATCCTGCTACACTTCCTGATTTTTTCTATTTCTTCGGGACCCTTTATGATAACCATATTTCGAAGCAGTGATACAAAAGCTTCTCACTTTATCTTCTTCTTGCGATTTTACCTTTTTTTAAAAAACCTTCATACTGCCTTGTGAGAAGGTGGGTTTCCAGTTGCCCGGCCGTATCCAGCGCAACGCCCACGACGATGAGCAAGGCCGTGCCGCCAAAGTAGAAAGGAACATTGAAGTAAGCGATGAGAATGCTCGGCAGTACACAGACGGCAGACACATAGACGGCTCCACTGAAGGTCAGCCGCGTTAACACATCGTCGATATATTCTGCGGTTTTCTTCCCCGGCCTGATCCCCGGAACGTACCCGCCATACTTTCTCATGTTGTCCGCCACGTCGTTCGGGTTGAACGTTACGGCCGTATAAAAATAACAGAAAAATACGATAAAGGCTATATACAAGAGTTCATAGCCTATTCTTCCCGGGATCAGCGCATCGGCAACGGCTTTCATCCAGGGGTGCGGGACAAAATTTGCAATCGTTGCTGGAAACATGATGATGGACGAGGCAAAGATAGGTGGAATCACACCGGCCGTATTCACCTTCAGGGGAAGGTGTGTTGCCTGGCCTCCGTAGACTTTCCTTCCGACAATTCTTTTTGCGTATTGAACCGGAATTCTCCGCTGTCCGCTTTCCACAAAGACGATTACTCCAACCACCGTCAGCATCATCACAATAAGAATAATGATGAGGAAAATGCCCATTTCACCTGTTGACAAGAGGCGGAAGGTATTAATGATCGCCTCCGGCCCACGACAGACAATGCCGGCGAAAATGATCAGGGAGATGCCGTTGCCGATCCCCCTTTCAGTAATCTGTTCCCCAAGCCACATCAGAAAAGCCGTGCCGGCAGTCAAGGTCAGCACGGTCATCATTCTGAATCCCCAGCCTGGCTGCAGAACGACGGAAACGCCTGTCGGCCCTGCCATGTTTTCCAGCCCGACGGAAATGCCAAATCCCTGGATGATGCTAAGCACCACGGTTCCATAACGGGTGTACTGGGTAATTTTGCGACGCCCGGCTTCCCCTTCTTTTGAAAGCCGCTCAAGATGGGGAATGGCTACGGTAAGAAGCTGAATAATAATCGAAGCACTGATGTAGGGCATGATCCCCAGTGCGAATACAGACAAATTACTCAGCGCACCACCGGCAAACATATCAAAGAGCCCCAGCAGGGATCCCTTGGCCTGTTCGAAATACGCCATCAATGCGGTGGTATCGATGCCCGGGGTCGGAATATGGGCTCCGATGCGATACACACCCAGCATTAGGAGGGAAAACAGTATCCTCTTTTGTAATTCCGGTATTTTGTTAATATTCTTCAGGCCTTCAATCAAAATCAGATCACCTCGATGACAGATCCGCCCGCAGCTTCAATCTTAGCTTTCGCCCCCTGGCTGATCAGCTTCACCTTTACCGTTAAGGGATGATCGATCTCCCCTTTCCCAAGGATCTTAATGACTTCGGCCGAACTTTTTACCAGCCCCGTCTCCTTCAGCTGATTTTCGTCAATCACTATGCCGGCTTGAAATTGATTAAGCTTTTCAACATTCAAGGTGACGATTTCTTTGCAGAGCCTGCTCCGGAAGCCTCTCTTGGGCAAACGCCGTGATAAGGGCATCTGACCTCCCTCAAAGCCATCCCGGACACCGCCGCCTGATCTCGCATTCTGTCCTTTGTGCCCTTTGCATGCCGTTCCGCCATGACCCGAGCCATTTCCTCGTCCGATCCTTTTTTTCTTTTTCCTTGATCCTTCAGGTGGCTTTAACTGACTTAAATCCATCACTCCTGTCCCTCGACTTCCTCGCAGCTTACAAGATGGCTGACCTTGTTCACCATTCCCCTTATTTCAGGACAGTCTTTCAGGATCACCATCTTATTGATTTTTAACAAGCCCATGCCCTTGAGTATTTCTCTCTGGTTTGAAGGTCTGCCAATGGCGCTTCTCTTTAACGTTACTCTCAGCTCTTTGCTCACGTTACGGCCCTCTTGATTCTATATTTCCGATAGACTCTTTCCTCTGGTTGCAGCGATCCGGGCGGGGCTCTCCAACCGTCCCAAACCCTCCATGGTGGCTTTTACCAGGTTATGTGGGTTATGAGATCCCAGACATTTTGTCAGGATGTTGTGAATTCCGGCCACTTCCAAAACGGCCCTCACGGCGCCGCCGGCAATGACGCCTGTACCTTCGGATGCGGGTTTCAACAAGACTTTGCCCGCACCGAACTTGCCGATGACCTCGTAGGGAATCGTTCCTTTTTCAATTTCTATCTTCAACATGCTCTTCTTGGCCTGCTCCATGCCCTTTCTGATGGCTTCTGGGACTTCATGGGCCTTCCCCAGACCTGCCCCCACAGAGCCCTGGCCGTCACCGACCACGACAATGGCGCTGAATCTGAATCGCCTTCCACCCTTCACGACTTTGGCCGTTCTATTAATGGCAATGACTCGGTCCAAGTATTCAACTTCGTTCATTTCTCTCTTATCCAATGTTCAAGTCCCTTCAAGATGAATAAATGTAATACCCCTCTTAAAACTTCAGCCCTTCTTCCCTTGCTCCATCCGCTAAAGCTTTCACTCTACCGTGGTACAGGTAAGATCCCCGGTCAAAGATCGCCTCTTCGACGCCCATATTCTTAAGCTTCCTGGAAATGGACTTTCCCACCTCTTTTGCGGCCTCTACCTTTTTGACTTCCCCCAAATTTATCTTGATATCTTCACTCATGGTGGAGGCCTGCGCAATGGTTTTGCCTGAATCATCCGCGATAGCCTGAACATAGATATGCTTGGAGCTTCTAAAAACAGAAAGTCTCGGCCTGTCAGCCGTACCGTGGATTCTCGCACGCACTCGAGTCTTTCTTTTTTCGCGAATTTTTTGCACTCTTTTAGACGCCAATTTTCTACCTCGCCATTCCCTGTATTGATGGGTTTATCTTGATTTCAGATGTTATGCCCCTACAGATTTTCCAACTTTTCTTCTAACTTGCTCATTGGCATATTTAATCCCCTTGCCCTTATAGGGTTCAGGCGTCTTCAGTCTCCGGATATCGGCGGCAACTTTGCCCACTTTTTCTTTATCGATTCCCGATAAAACAATCCCCGTCTGCTTTTCGATACGGACATCAATTCCCTCGGGAACTTCATAAATGATAGGACTTGAATAACCAATCGTCAATTTCAGATTTTTACCTTCCGCTTCCGCCTTGTATCCGACCCCGACAATCTCAAGATTTTTTTCATAACCGGTGCTCACACCGGTGATCATATTATAGATCAGGGTTCTTACCAGGCCATGATAGGATCGATCCAGTCGGTTATCCGACTGCCTTTTAACCGTCACATGCCCTTCCCCTGTAACAACCTCTATTCTTTCAGGAATCACCGCGTGCAACTCTCCCCGCGGACCTGTGACTCTCACCACATTTCCATTTCGTTCGCACTGGACCTTTGCCGGCAACTCAATCGGCTTCTTACCAATTCTTGACATGATAACTCTCTCCCGTCGTTATCCTTATTTCTACCTTACCCCAATCTCTGTTACCATACCTTGCAAAGCACTTCGCCGCCGACATTCTTTTCTCTGGCTTCTTTATCGGTGATCACGCCTTTTGATGTCGATATGACCGCAACGCCATAACCGTTTAGTACCTTGGGTATTTTGTCACATTTAACGTAAACTCTTCTGCCCGGTTTGCTTACCCTCTGGAGATCGTTAATAATGGTTTTTCTGGCATCGGGATATTTCAAGTATATTTTGAGATAATCCTGACCTTTTTCATTTTTCTTTATGTCATAGCCGCCAATATAGCCGGCCTTCTTTAACACCTTGGCGATATTAATATTCACTCCAGAATGCGCGACATCTACACTCTTGAAATGCACTCGATTTGCGTTCCTGATTCTGGTCAGCATATCCGCTATCGGATCGGTCATCCCCATCTCCCTGCTCCTTAAAAATGATCCCTACCAACTGGATTTAATTACCCCTGGAATTTCGCCTTTTGACGATAATTTCCTAAGGCATATTCTGCACATTCCAAACTTTCTATAATACGCCCGCGGTCTGCCGCAAATGGAGCACCGGTTATACGTCCTTACAGAATATTTCTGTTCCCTTTTTGATTTAGCGATCAAGGATTTTTTTGCCACTCCAACTCCTCCGGTTCTTTCTCTACCTCGACTTTATTTTCTGAATGGAACGCCCATATACTTCAAAAGTGCCTTTGCTTCCTCATCAGTAGCCGCGCTCGTGACAATCGCGATATTCATTCCGCGCACTTTTTCGATTTTGTCATATTCAATTTCAGGGAAGATGATCTGCTCCTTGACGCCGATTGAAAAATTTCCGCGCCCATCAAAGGTATTCGGAGAGACGCCTCTGAAGTCACGGATTCTCGGGATAGCGACATTAATGAACCGATCAAAGAATTCGTACATCCTTTCCCGCCTCAAGGTCACCCTGCAACCGATCGACATTCCCTTTCTTAACTTGAACGTTGCAATCGACCTCTTTGCCTTTGAAATGACGGCCTTCTGCCCCGTGATCAGTTCCAGTTCACTCGATGCATGATCTAGAACTTTTGCATTCTGAATGGCTTCCCCCAATCCCATGTTGATGACAATCTTTTTTATTACGGGAACCTGCATGGGGTTTTTGTAGCCGAATTCGGCTACCAGCGCCGGGATCACTTCTTTTTTATAATAGTCCTTTAATCTCGCCATGTCAGTTTACCTATATATCCAATATGTCATTGCATTTTTTGCAAATTCTGGTTTTCTTTCCGTCTTCGAGGATCTTGATGCCGATTCTTGTCTCTTTCTTGCATTTTCCACACATGAGAACGACATTGGAAGCATGGATCGCCCCTTCTTTTTCTACAATCCCGCCCTTTCCCATCGCAGTGGCTTTCTGGTGCCGCTTGACCATGTTTAATTTTTCTACAACAACCCTGTTTTTGTCCTTCATTACCATCAAGATTTTCCCGGTTTTTCCCTTTTCCTTTCCGGATAAAACCTTGACGAAGTCGCCTTTTTTCAGATGCTTCAATTGCATTGCCAGTTCTCCATATCCAATTTGCTTCGAATACCTGTCTTAACGTACAATCTTCACGAGGATTTTTCAGAGCACTTCCGGCGCCAGCGAGATGATTTTCATGAATTGTTTTGCTCTCAATTCCCTGCCAACGGGCCCGAATATACGGGTTCCGATGGGCTCCATCTGATTGCTGATCAATACCGCGGAATTATCGTCGAATTTCAAGTAGGACCCGTCTGGACGCCTGACTTCCTTCGCCGTCCTGACAATCACAGCCTTCATGACATCGCCCTTCTTGACCTTTGAGTTCGGCATCGCTTCCTTTACCGCGACAACAATCACGTCGCCCACTCCGGCGTATCTTCTTTTTGAACCACCCAGAACCTTAATGCAGGCAACTTTCTTTGCGCCTGAATTATCCGCCACATTAAGTACGGTTTGCATCTGAATCATAATGAGACTCCATCAACTCTTCCCGGTATTTTCTGCCTATTTTGCCTTTTCAATGATTTCCAGCATACGCCATCGTTTCAAGCGGCTCAGTGGCCGAGACTCCATGATGATGACTGTGTCCCCGACCTGGCATTCATTTTTCTCGTCATGAACCATGTATTTCACATTTTTTCTCGTATATTTATGGAAGACCGGGTGCTTGACCAAGCGCTCGGCGCGGATGACGATCGTTTTATCCATCCTGTTGCTGACCACAACACCTTTGATGTTTCTCTGCTGTCCTCTTTCGCTCAATGCTCTTTAACCCCCTTTTCCTTCATCACTGTTTTGGCCCGCGCAATATCTCTTTTTATTTTTCCCAGAGCGGCCGTCGACTCCAACTGCCCCGAAGCGCTGCGCATCCTGAGGTTAAACAGCTCCTCTACCAACTCTTTCTCTTTCTGCCTTATCTCGTCCAGGCTTTTTTCTCTCCACTCTTTAGCCTTCATCTGTCAGCTCCCTAGCAAGAAACCTTGTTCCTATCGGAAGTTTGTGCGACGCCAGTCTGAAAGCTTCCCGCGCCACGTCCTTCGATACTCCCTCCATCTCGTAGAGGACCGTGCCCGGTTTGACTACCGCGACCCATTCTTCCGGAGCCCCTTTGCCTTTCCCCATCCGCGTCTCTGCGGGCTTTTTGGTGATGGATTTATGGGGAAATATTCTGATCCATATTTTCCCGCCTCTGCGGACGTGTCGTGTTATGGCAATTCTGGCCGCTTCAATCTGCCTGGCCGTTATCCAACCGCATTCCTCGGCCTGCAGACCGTAATCTCCGAACGAGATCCGACTGCCTCTTGTAGCAGTTCCCGTTCTCCGGCCCCTGTGAAGTTTCCTGTATTTTACTCTTTTTGGCATCAGCATGGAACGTAACCCTCTATGTTATGGCTTTGGTCAATTTAGCCCTTTAAAGATCAACCGTATCTCTAAGGTTTTTCAATTTCCCTTTTTCCCGGCAGAACTTCACCGTGGAATATCAGAACCTTGATCCCGATTTGTCCATAAGCGGTCTTGGCCTCGGTAAAGCCGCTGTCGATGTCTGCTCGCAGGGTATGCAGGGGAACTCTTCCTTCACGATACCATTCCGTGCGTGACATCTCTGCGCCCCCCAACCGTCCGGAACAGGTCACCCGAATTCCCTTGGCCCCGAATTTCAGTGCCGTCTGAACGCATTTCTTCATCGCCCGCCGAAAAGCGACTCTTCGCTCCAGCTGCATGGCGACGTTCTCAGCAACAAGCTGCGCATCAATTTCCGGTTTCCTGACTTCCAGAATATTGATGATGATTTCGCTGCCCGAAACGTTCTCCAGTTCCTTCTTGAGTTTTTCGATCTCGGCGCCCTTCTTGCCGATGATGATTCCTGGTCGCGCAGCGTAAATATTGACTTTAGCCTTGTTGACGGCTCTTTCGATATCTATATGCGATATTCCCGCGTGATAAAGCTTTTTCTTAAGGTATCGCCGGATTTCCAGATCTTCAAAGAGCATCGTCCGGTAATTCTTGTCAGCGTACCAGCGGGAACTCCAATTCTTATTGATTCCCAGTCTCAGACCGATGGGATTAACCTTCTGCCCCAAACCTGCACCTCCCACTTATTACTTTTCGTCTAAAATAACAGTAATATGACTCATTCTCTTTTTTATTGATGCAGCGCGGCCCTGAGCTCGTGCCCGCCATCTTTTTATCGAAGGGCCCTGATCGACTAAAATCTCTTTTACATAGAGAATTTTTTCATCGATGTTCGGATTCTGTACGGCATTTGCAACTGCCGACTTAAGAACTTTCCCTACAATTTCTCCCGAGCGCTTCCGAGTATAATTCAGGATTTCTCTCGCCTCTTCCACGTTTTTTCCCCTCACCAGATCCACAACCAGTCTGGCCTTTTGAGGTGACATCCTAATATATTTTGCTATCGCTTTCGCTTCCATAGTTCCCGTCTCTACGATCTTTTCTCATTCCCTACGGTTCGGTCGCTGATTACCTATTTACGCACTTTCGATTTTCTGTCCCCTGCGTGACTGAAGAAGATCCTCGTCGGTGCAAATTCACCCATTTTATGTCCAACCATATTCTCGGTTACGAATACAGGGATAAACTTCTTTCCATTATGCACGGCAAAGGTATGTCCGATCAAATCAGGGGTGATTGTTGATCGGCGGGACCAGGTTTTTATGACGCTTTTATTCCCGGACGCAACAGCCTTTCTGACCTTATCAAGAAGCTTCTCATCAACAAACGGACCTTTATCTGTACTTTTGTTCGACCGCGTCTTATGTCCCTTTGTTGGCACACCCCAGGGCGTACATGGATGCCTTCCCCCGGAGGACCGGCCTTCACCGCCACCCATGGGATGGTCGACCGGATTCATGACAACGCCTCTTACCTTGGGCCTCTTGCCGATCCATCTTGTCCGCCCTGCTTTTCCAACACTGATATTTTCATGTTCATTATTGCCGACCTGACCGATGGTCGCCCGACAATCGATGAATATTTTTCTCACTTCGCCGGACGGCAGTCTCACTTGTGCGTAACTTCCCTCTTTCGCCATTAATTGGCCATAGGTCCCAGCGCTTCGGATCAACTGTCCACCCTTCCCGACCTTCAGTTCAACATTATGGATCAGCGATCCTACCGGTATGTTTCTCAGCGGAATCGCGTTGCCGGCCTTGATATCCGCCTTCTCGCCACTGACGATTCTCTCTCCCACTTCAACCTTTGCAGGAGCCAGGATGTACCTCTTTTCACCATCCGCATAGCTGACCAGAGCGATTCTCGCCGACCTGTTCGGATCGTACTCGATAGAAGCGATTCTCCCCGGAACGTCCAGCTTCTCCCTTCTGAAATCGATAAACCGGTAACGCCTTTTGTGCCTGCCGCCAATATGTCTACTCGTTACTCTTCCGAGGTTATTTCGACCACCGGTTTTCTTCAAGTTCTTCAGAAGACTCTTCTGTGGCTGATCCGCCGTAATTTCTTCAAAGGTCGAGCAAGTCTGATTTCTTCTTCCCGGTGAGGTTGGTTTGTATTTTCTGATCGCCATCCTTTTTTATCCCTTCTTTATACACCTTGGTATAGATCAATCGTATTTCCCTGAGCCAGCGTTACGACGGCTTTTTTCCAATCCCTTCTCTTTCCGATAATCCGTCCTACCCTTTTTTTCTTTCCCTTGATATTGATTACGTGAACACTGTCCACGGATACTTTTAAAAGTTTTTCCACAGCCTGGTGAATCTCGATCTTGTTCGCCCTGCGATCAACTTCGAAGTAGTACTTGTTCTTCTCATCCTTTTCCAAGGTTGACTTTTCTGTCACCAGCAACCTTTTGATGACCTGATGCAGTTCCGTCATGATATCAGCGCCCCTTCCAGTTTCTTAACAGCCGGCTCCAGGATGACAAGATGTTCATGATTCAGCACGTCATAAACATTCAACCCCTCGGACCGGACCATCTTTATGCCCGCGATATTTCTTGAAGATTTCTCCAAAGTTTCGTTGCGTTCGTCCGTTACAAACAAGGCCTTTTTCAGGCCGAACCTTTCAACCACTTCCACGAACTTTTTCGTCTTGATCTCTGTTAAGGGAAATTCCTTCAACACAACCAGCTTCTGCCCCTGATACTTCATACTAAGCACGGAGCGCAAAGCATTTTTCCTCACCTTTTTGGGAACGCTGTATTTAAAATCCCGGGGAACCGGCCCGAAGACGACCCCACCGCCCCGCCATACGGGAGATCTGCTCGCTCCGGAGCGAGCTCTGCCTGTGCCTTTCTGGCGCCACGGTTTTTTCCCGCCTCCCCTTACTTCACTCCGACCTTTGGTCGCTGCCGTACCCAAGCGCCGTGAAGCCATCTGCATCCTGACCACATCATAAATTACCGCATCATTAACTTCTGCGCCAAACACAGCATCATCAAGCTCGATCTCGGATACTTTATTTTTGTTAATATCGAATACTTCAGCAACCAACATCTCTTTCACCCTCGAATCGCTTGCCTTCAAGCCTTAGCAGACTGTTTGATAAATAAATAGCCGTTACGGGCGCCAGGGACCGCCCCCTTAATCAGCATAAGGTTCCTCCCGGGACGAATTTCCCAGATCAGAAGGTTCTTAACGGTTTTCTTCTGGTCACCCATCTGCCCGGGCAGTTTCTTCCCCTTGAAGACCCTCGACGGGTAAGCGCTTGCGCCGATCGAACCGGGAGCCCGGTGGAACATCGATCCATGACTGGATCTTCCCCCCCGAAAACCGTGCCTTTTGATGACCCCGGCGAATCCCTTTCCCTTGGTCGTCCCCGTGATGTCTACCAGTTCGCCGATCTCAAAACTATCCACCGAGATCTCTTGCCCCAACTCGTAGTCATCGATCGCGTCGGTATGCATCTCCTTCAGAATGCGGAAGCATCCCTTGTCCGCTTTGGCAAAATGTCCCTGCAGAGGCTTGGTCACTTTGCTCTGCTTTATTCTGCCGTAACCGAGTTGAACGGCGTCATATCCATCTTTTTCAACAGTCTTCTTCTGTATGATTACCGCCGGTTCCACTTCAATTGCCGTAACGGGCACCGCTGCCCCGTCTTCAGCAAAGATCTGCGTCATTCCGATTTTTCTGCCAATGATCATCTTTTTCATCAGATCCACTTCATCTATTGCATTTTATTGTTGGAGCGTTATTGTCCCGAAGACCTAGACCCGGCGTGCGCTGTGCAAGAAGCGGCGCACGTTTTTGAGACTATGCCTTGATTTCGACATCCACGCCCGCAGACAGGTCCAGCTTCATCAGCGCATCTACCGTGGATTGTGTCGGCTCTATGATATCAATCAACCGCTTGTGCGTTCTGATTTCGAACTGCTCTCTGGACTTCTTGTCGACGTGCGGCGACCGGTTTACGCAATACTTGTTGATTTCAGTGGGCAGGGGAACAGGGCCTGCCACTCTGGCACCTGTTCTCCTCGCCGTTTCAACGATCTCTTCCACCGAACGATCGAGCAACTTGTAATCGTACGCCTTAAGACGGATTCTTATTTTCTGATCTTTCATGTCCTCATCCGACCCAATCATTTGTCCGCTGTTTATTCAATAACCTTACTGACCACACCGGCGCCTACGGTTCTTCCGCCTTCGCGGATGGCGAACCGCAACTGCTCTTCCATGGCGATGGGCGTAATCAAGGTCACTTCCATTTCGACGTTGTCACCCGGCATGACCATTTCCACGCCTTCCGGCAGCTTGGCAACGCCCGTCACATCCGTCGTCCTGAAATAGAACTGCGGACGGTAACCGGTAAAGAACGGGGTGTGCCTTCCACCTTCTTCCTTCGTCAACACGTAGACCTGCGCCATGAATTTTGTATGCGGGGTGATCGAACCCGGCTTCGCGACGACCTGGCCTCTTTCCACATCTTCCCGCTTAATGCCGCGGAGCAGCAAACCGACGTCATCACCTGCGCGCCCCTCGTCCAAGGTCTTGCGAAACATCTCAACACCGGTGCACACGGTCTTCTGCGTCGCGCGAACCCCTACGATTTCAACTTCTTCTCCAGTCTTAACGATGCCCCGGTCAATTCGTCCCGTCACAACGGTGCCACGGCCGGAAATCGTGAAAACATCGCCGACAGGCATCAGGAAGGGCCGGTCCAGAGCCCGTTCCGGCTCCGGGATATAGGAGTCAACCGCATCCATCAGGGCGTAGATGTTTTTAACGTCGGGATCATCGGGGTTTTCACTTTCCAGAGCCTTCAAGGCCGACCCCCTGATAATGGGGATGTCATCTCCGGGAAACTCGTATTCAGTCAGAAGCTCCCTGAGTTCGAGTTCGACGAGGTCCAGCAGTTCCGGATCATCGACCAAGTCTACTTTATTCAGAAATACCACGATAGAGGGTACCTGCACCTGCCTCGCCAGAAGGATATGCTCTCTCGTCTGGGGCATCGGACCGTCGGAAGCGGCCACCACAAGAATCGTCCCGTCCATGTGCGCGGCGCCGGAGATCATGTTTTTAATGTAGTCGGCATGGCCCGGGCAGTCGACGTGGGCATAGTGACGCTTATCCGTTTCATATTCAACGTGAGAGATGTTGATGGTCACGCCTCTCTCTTTTTCTTCCGGAGCATTGTCTATCGAATCAAAGGCCCGAAATTCGGCTAAGCCTTTCTTCGCAAGCCACTTTGTGATCGCAGCTGTCAGCGTGGTCTTGCCATGATCGACATGTCCAATGGTGCCAATATTTAAATGCGGCTTCGTCCTTTCAAATTTCTTCTTAGCCATCCTCCGACCTCCTTAATCTTTATGATTCTTTTGAAAAGTTAATTAGTAGCCTCTTGAGGAAATATTATTCGAGCCTTTATCGGCTTCAAGCTATCCGGAGGTCAGCCTCAGATCGGCGCTCCAGTTTCCCCGGCAGGGGCAGCGAACGCAGTATCAATGAACGTCCGATCCTTTCGCGGCCGTGCCCTTGCGATCCCAGCCTCGTTTTTCCGTACAAGCTAGAAGCGATAGTGCGCAAAAGCTTTATTCGCTTCGGCCATTTTGTGCACGCTTTCCCGCTTTTTGATGGATCCGCCCCGGTTATTCGCGGCGTCCATGAATTCTCCCGCCAGCTTTTCCCTCATGGTTTTTTCCGCTCTATCTTTGGCGTTGGAGATGATCCAGCGGATGGCCAGTGCGACCCTTCTCGAAGTGGCGACTTCCGTGGGCACCTGATAAGTCGAACCACCCACGCGTCTCGATTTCACTTCAATAACCGGCTTCACATTGCTGACGGCCCGCTCAAACAACTCGACGGGAGATTCCTTGGCCTTCCTCTCTATGATATCGAAAGCACCATAAAGAATGGATTCGGCGGTACTCTTTTTCCCCTCCTTGAGGAGATTGTTCACAAATTTTGCAACCAGAGTGTTCTTGTATTTCGGATCCGGCAAGATCACCCGTTTCGCAATTTCCCTTCTTCTTGGCATAATCAAACCCTCGCATTAACTCGGCTTCTTGGCTCCGTATTTTGACCTTCCCTGCTTTCTGTCCTGGACTCCCACGGCATCCAGTGTTCCACGAACAATATGATACCTCACGCCGGGAAGATCCTTGACACGGCCGCCACGAACCAGGACGACGGAATGCTCCTGCAGGTTATGCCCGATCCCGGGGATATAGGATGACACTTCATAGCCGCTGGTCAGCCGAACCCTGGCCACCTTCCGCAATGCCGAGTTCGGCTTCTTAGGCGTTGAGGTGTAGACTCTGACGCAGACTCCCCGTCTTTGCGGTGATCCCGACAGCGCCGGCGTTGCTGCTTTTTTCGCCGCCCGGAGCCTTCCGTTTCGAACTAATTGATTTATTGTAGGCATTACTCCTCCCGTCGTATGCAATACTTTCTGCGGGTCTCTCATGACCTCGAAAAGATTGGTTAACTATCAATTCACCGCGCCCATGTCAAGAGTTTTCTCATCCAATGTTTCGTCCCCCTCGATTTCGGGCGATTCCACAGCGTCATCGGCGACCGTTTTAATGCCGAGTTTTCGATACATTACCAGTCCGGTCCCGGCAGGGATGAGTCTTCCCATAATGACATTTTCCTTCAAACCACGGAGGTAATCCACCTTGCCAGCCAGACTCGCTTCCGTAAGAACGCGCGTTGTTTCCTGGAATGAGGCCGCCGAGATAAAGCTCTGTGTACTCAAGGAGGCTTTGGTGATGCCGAGAAGAACCGGCTCTCCGATGGCCGGCCTCTCTCCTCGAGCAATGGCCTTTCCGTTTTCTTCCTGAAATCTGAATTTTTCAACCTGCTCATCCGCCATGAAGGGTGTGTCACCGGGGTCCATCACTTTCACGCGGCGCATCATCTGGCGCACAATCACTTCCATGTGCTTGTCATTGATTTTCACCCCCTGCAGTCGGTACACTTCCTGAACTTCATCAACGAGATAGCGCGCCAGCGCCTTCTCGCCTTTGATCATAAGCAGATCATGGGGATTATTGACACCACTCATGAGGGGCTCACCGGCAATGACCCGGTCTCCTTCCTGAACACTGACGTGCTTCCCCTTGGGGATAAGATATTCCTTTTCCTCGCCGATTTCCGGCGTCACAATCACTTTTCTCTTCCCTTTGGCATCCTTGCCGTAGGACACGGTCCCGTCAATTTCCGTAATGACGGCAAAATCTTTGGGCTTCCGCGCTTCAAACAGCTCGGCGACCCGTGGTAAACCACCGGTGATATCTTTGGTCTTGGTCGTTTCGCGGGGGATTTTGGCTAGAATTTCTCCCGCATTCACCAGATCCCCTTCAGAGACGACGATATTCACACCTACGGAAAGAAGGTGCCTTGCGGCAGCATTTGTACCCGGGACCTTTGCCGTTTTGCCTTTCATATCCTTCAGCGATACGCGGGGCCTGAGGTCTGCCCCCCTGAATTCAACAATCACTTTACGCGAAAGGCCCGTGACCTCATCAACCTGCTCCTGCATTGTCTTTCCTTCAATGATATCGCCGAATTTTACGATTCCATCCACCTCGGCAAGAATGGGAATCGAGAAGGGATCCCATTCGGCAAGCCGTTCTCCCTTTCTGACGGACACCCCATCCGGGACTTTCAGGTGAGCTCCATAGGGAACGGTGTATTTGCCGCGGCTTCGCGCCTGTTCATCGAGAACGTGAATTTCACCGTGACGGCTCATGACCACCGTATCGCCCGTCTTACTCACCACGTAATTGAGATCCACATATTTCACGCTTCCATCATGCCGGGAATCGAGGGTTGAATGTTCTTCATACTTCGCCGTCCCACCGATATGGAAGGTTCTCATGGTCAACTGTGTACCCGGTTCCCCAATGGACTGCGCGGCGATAATCCCCACGGCTTCTCCAATGTTCACCAGGTGCCCATGCCCCAGGTCTCGGCCGTAGCACTTGGCGCAGACGCCGTACTTGGCCTTGCAGGTCAAAACGGAACGAATGCTCACCGTTTCGATACCCGCCCGATCGATTTTTTCCGATAGCGCTTCATCAATATCCTGATTTGCGCCGACGAGGACTTCACCGGTGAAGGGATCCAGGATTTCTTCGAGGGCCACCCGTCCAAGAACACGCTCCCCGGCCGTTTCGATAATTTCGCCCCCTTCCATCAGGGCGGAGACATGGATGCCGTCGATTGTGCCGCAATCCTCCTGGGTGATGATGCAATCCTGGGCGACATCCACCAGCCGCCGGGTCAGGTAACCGGAGTTTGCCGTTTTCAATGCCGTATCGGCGAGCCCTTTCCGGGCCCCATGAGTGGAAATAAAATACTGCAGGACGGTCAATCCTTCCCGGAAGTTTGCCGTAATCGGCGTTTCAATGATTTCCCCGGAAGGCTTCGCCATCAGTCCCCGCATCCCGGCCAATTGCCGGATCTGGGCATTGCTTCCTCTCGCGCCGGAATCCGCCATCATGTAGATCGGGTTAAAGCTCTCCACGACCGCCTTTCCCGCCGTGGTGATCTCTTCTTCCGTTTCGATGCCTCCCATCATTTCCGAGGCGATTTTTTCCGACGCCTGAGCCCAGATATCAATGACTTTGTTGTAGCGCTCCCCGTCGGTAATCAGGCCGTCCATGTATTGCTTCTGAATTTCCAGAACGTCATGATCCGCCCTAGCCACAATCGCTTTCTTGTTTTCCGGGATATTCAGGTTCCTGACCGCGAAAG
This sequence comes from uncultured Syntrophus sp., assembly GCA_964555065.1. Lineage (GTDB taxonomy): Bacteria > Desulfobacterota > Syntrophia > Syntrophales > Syntrophaceae > Syntrophus. The sequence goes on along the minus strand of CAZKRB010000024.1, from coordinate 9,468 downwards.
ACATCCCGGAATGCGTCGCATATTTAAAGCCCAGATCTTTCAGGCGATCGGCAAGGATCACCGTCGTCTTTTCCCCGCAGCACCGGTAGCAGTAGTCGATCAGGTTGGCCAGTTCCTTCTTGTTCATGACTTTGTTGATCACCTCAAAAGAAATGGCTTCCGGAATAATGTCGTACAGCAGAACACGCCCCACGGTGGTGGATTTCAACTCCCCGTCGATCCGCGCCTTGATTTGCGCATGCAGCTCCACCGCCCCGGCATCGAAAGCGGAGCGGACCTCCTCCGGAGCGGAGAAGGTCATCCCGTGTCCCAGAGCATTTTCTTTGGATCGCGTCAGATAGTAGATCCCCAGAACGATGTCCTGGCTGGGAATGATGATGGGTTTGCCGTTGGCCGGAGAGAGAACATTGTTCGTGGACATCATGAGGACCCGGGCTTCCGTCTGAGCCTCGATGGAGAGGGGAACATGAACAGCCATCTGGTCGCCGTCGAAATCCGCGTTAAAAGCCGTACACACGAGCGGATGGAGCTGAATAGCCTTGCCTTCGATCAAAATCGGCTCAAAAGCCTGAAGCCCCAATCGATGGAGGGTAGGCGCACGGTTGAGCATCACCGGGTATTCCCGGACCACTTCATCGAGCGCATCCCAGACCTCGGCCGTCTCCCGCTCGACCATTTTCTTGGCGCTTTTCACCGTTGTTACATACCCTTTTTCCTGGAGTCGATTGTAGACAAAGGGCTTGAAGAGTTCGAGGGCCATTTTCTTGGGAAGGCCGCACTGATGGAGCCGGAGATCGGGCCCTACCGTGATGACGGAACGGCCCGAATAATCTACACGCTTCCCCAGGAGATTCTGGCGAAAGCGCCCCTGCTTCCCCTTCAGCATATCGGACAGCGACTTCAACGGCCTCTTGTTCGTCCCTGTGATCGCCCGTCCCCGTCGGCCGTTGTCAAAAAGGACATCCACGGCTTCCTGGAGCATCCGTTTTTCATTGCGAATGATGATTTCCGGGGCATTCAGCTCCTGGAGCCGCTTCAACCTATTGTTCCGGTTGATCACACGCCGATAGAGATCATTCAAATCCGAGGTGGCAAACCGTCCGCCATCCAGCGGAACCAAGGGGCGGAGGTCCGGGGGGATCACAGGAAGAACGGTCAGGATCATCCACTCGGGACGATTGCCGGACTTCCGCAGGGCCTCGAAGACCTTCAAGCGCTTGATGACTTTCTTTCGCTTCGTATCCGAAGTTGCGGTTTTCAGTTCCTCCCGCAACTCCATATCCATCGCATCCAGGTCGACTTCTTCGAGAAGCTTCCGGACGGCCTCCGCGCCGATGCCTGCCTGAAAGGCGTCCTCACCGTACTGGTCGCGATATTCGTTATATTCCTCATCGGAGAGCAGTTCTTTTTTCCGCAACGGCGTGTTTTTGGGATCCAGGACAATCCAGGATTCGAAATAGAGAATTCTCTCCAGTTCCTTCAAGGTCAGATCCAGAACATTCCCGATTCTGCTGGGAAGACTCTTGAGAAACCAGATATGGGCGACCGGCGTGGCCAGGGTAATGTGTCCCATCCGCTCACGCCGCACCTTTGATTTGATGACTTCAACGCCGCATTTCTCGCAGACCACCCCGCGGTGTTTCATCCGCTTGTACCGTCCACAGAGACATTCATAATCCTTCACCGGACCGAATATCTTTGCGCAGAAAAGCCCGTCCCGTTCAGGCTTGAACGTTCGATAATTAATGGTTTCCGGCTTCTTGACTTCTCCGTAGGACCAGGAAAGAATCCTTTCCGGCGAGGAAATGGAAATTTTTATCGCATTGAAGCGAATCGGATCTTTTGGCTTTTCAAAATAACTGAAAACATCTTCCACGTTTTTTACTCCCGGTTATATAGAACTTGAATGTTACGGATTGAAGGCGCTTTTGCTATTCTTCTTCAACCAGCTCAACATCAAGGCAGAGGCTCTGCAGTTCCTTGACCAGCACGTTAAACGATTCGGGCAGGCCCGGCTCCGAAGTGTTTTCCCCTTTGACGATGGCTTCATAAATCCTCGTCCGGCCGGCCACGTCATCCGACTTGACGGTCAAGAATTCCTGCAGTGAATACGCGGCGCCGTATGCCTCCATCGCCCAGACTTCCATTTCCCCCAGCCGCTGTCCGCCGAACTGGGCTTTCCCGCCGAGCGGCTGCTGTGTTACCAGGGAATAGGGCCCGATGGATCTCGCGTGAATCTTGTTATCCACGAGATGATGAAGTTTGAGCATATAGATCATGCCCACGGTTATTTCCTGATCGAAGGGCTCGCCCGTCCGCCCGTCATAGAGTGTCGCCTGCCCCGTTGAGGGCAGGTCCGCCCTCTCCAGCATACCCCGGATATCCTGTTCACTGGCGCCGTCGAAAACCGGCGAGGCTACGGCGATGCCCCTCCTGATTTTCTTCACGAAGCGACGGATCTCATCTTCCGTCGCCCCGTCTACAAATTTCTCGAATTCCTTTGAGGCATAGAGGCCCTTCAGCTCGGCTCTCAGCTGATGTTCATCGGCATAGCGATCAAGCAGATCATTAAGCTTCTCGCCCAGTCCTTTTGCCGCCCAGCCCAGGTGGGTTTCAAGGATCTGCCCCACATTCATGCGTGAGGGAACGCCGAGGGGATTCAGCACAATGTCCACCGGTCGGCCATCCTTGAAATAAGGCATATCTTCCTCCGGGAGTATTCGGGAAAGCACCCCCTTATTCCCGTGTCTCCCCGCCATCTTATCTCCCGCCTGCAGTTTCCGTTTGACGGCAATGTAGACTTTGACCATCTTGATGACCCCCGGCGGCAGCTCATCACTGGCCTTCCGTTTTTCCATTTTCTCATTGAAATAGGCTTCGACCAGAGCGATCTTCTCGTAAAGATTCGTCAACATCCGGCCAACCGCCTGTTCGGTCTCTTCATCATCCGCCAGAGTCATCTCCCGCCATAAGTTCAGGGGCATTTCCTTCAAGATTTCCGGGGTGATCGTGTCCCCTTTCTTGAGGAAAATTTTCTTTCTCTTCTGATCAACAATCTTCCCGCCGGCCTGCTTCCCCTGCAGCATGGAGCTGACTTCTCTTTTTACCGCTTCCGTTACGATCCGGATCTCGTCGTCTTTGTCTTTCTGCAGCAGCGCCATGGCTTCATCTTCGATATCCTGGGAGCGATGATCCTTCTCCGCACCCTTGCGGGTAAAAATCTTGGCATCGATGACGGTCCCTTCGACCCCCGGCGGCACACGCAGGGACGTATCTCTCACATCACTGGCTTTTTCGCCAAAAATAGCCCGGAGCAGCTTTTCCTCGGAAGACAGCTGCGTTTCCCCCTTGGGCGTTATTTTGCCCACCAGAATATCTCCCGATTTCACAGAGACGCCCATGCGGACGATCCCGCTGTCATCGAGATTGCGCAGCGCCTCTTCTCCGACGTTTGGAATATCGCGGGTGATATCCTCCTTGCCCAGTTTGGTATCCCGGGCCATGGTCTCAAATTCTTCGATGTGGATGGAGGTATAGATATCCTCCTTGACGATCCGCTCGCTGACGAGGATGGAGTCTTCGTAATTGTATCCGCCCCAGGACATGAAGGCCACCATGACGTTGTGTCCGAGGGCCAGTTCACCGTTGTCCGTGGCCGGGCCGTCGGCGATGATATCTCCCTTCTTGACCCGCTGCCCCTTGTTGACGATGGCCTTCTGGTTAAAGCACGTATCCTGATTGGACCGCTGGTACTTGATCAGGGTGTAGATATCGACACCGGTATCGTTTTCTTTCTTTTCGGAGCGTTCGCCCTTGATGACGATTCTCGCAGCATCCACGCTCTCCACAACGCCCGCTCTCTTCGCAACCACGACGGCGCCGGAGTCCCGAGCGACAACGTGCTCCATGCCCGTCCCCACCAGGGGAATTTCCGGCCTCATCAGCGGCACGGCCTGGCGCTGCATATTCGACCCCATCAAGGCGCGGTTCGCATCATCGTGCTCAAGAAAGGGGATCAGCGTCGCGGCCACGCTGACCAGCTGGTTCGGTGAGACGTCGACCATATTGACGTCCGAAGGAATCACCGTGACGAAATCGCCGCCCTTGCGGGCAGAGATCAGGTTGCCCTTGAAGCTCCCATCGGGATCGACCGGTTGATCGGCGGGAGCGATCACCTGATTTTCCTCTTCGATGGCGGTCAGATACTTGACTCCCGGCTGGACCCGCCCCTCATCCACGATCCGGTAAGGCGTCTCGATGAACCCGAACTCATTGACTCGGGCATAGGTGCTGAGGGAAACGATCAACCCGATGTTCGGACCTTCCGGCGTTTCCACCGGGCAGATTCGGCCGTAGTGGGTGGGATGAACATCGCGCACCTCGAAGCCGGCCCTTTCCCTGGTCAACCCCCCGGGCCCCAGGGCGGACAGTCTCCGCTTATGGGTGATCTCGGACAAGGGGTTCGTCTGGTCCATGAACTGCGAAAGCTGACTGCTGCCGAAAAACTCGCTCACGACGGCGGAGACGGGTTTTACATTCACCAGATCGTGGGGCATCATGGTTTCGATATCCTGCAGGCTCATCTTTTCCTTGATCGCCCGCTCCATACGAACCAATCCGATTCGATACTGATTCTCGATCAATTCCCCGACGGAACGCACCCTCCGATTGCCCAGGTGATCGATATCATCGACGCTGCATTCCGGCACGCCGTTTTTAAGATCCAGGAGATATTTGACCGCGGCCATGATATCTTCTTTTCTCAAAACGGTCACCTCGGTGGACACATCAAGACGGAGCTTATAATTCATCTTTGCCCGGCCGACGGTGGAAAGATCGTAGCTGTCACTCTCGAAAAAGAGGCTGTTGAAAAACTTCTGGGCTGTGTCGGGAGTCGGCGGATTGCTCGGTCTCAAACGGCGGTAAATCTCAATGATTGCATCTCCAGGAGTTTCAATCCGGTCAATCAGCAAAGTGTCTCGAATCGAGGCATTGGCCAAGTCCTCACCGAGATGAATGACGCTCAATTCACGGATTCCCTTTTCCCGGATTCCATCGATGCCGGCGGCGCTCAACGCCTCATTGCATCGCAGGATCACCTCTCCCGTTTCCGGATCCAGAACATCGGCGGCCAGGATTCTTCCGGGAAGCTCCTCAACATCCATCGGAATCCGCTCGACCCGCTGCTCCCTGATCCGTTTCAGGATCTGCTTGTTGATTCGTCGCCCTTTCTTGAAAAGAATCTCGCCGGTGTTGAGGTCTCGAATGTCGCTGTAAAGTTTATGGCCGACCAGCGACTCATCCACCGCCGCGTAAAAAGCCTCTCCCTCGCAGAAGACACGTTCCACGTCGTAGAAGTAGTTCAGCAGATCCTCCGTGGAGAACCCCATGGCCTTGAGGAGAATGGTCACGGGCATCTTCCGGCGGCGGTCAATGCGCACATAGAGGAGGTCTTTGGAATCAAATTCAAGATCCAGCCAGGATCCCCGGATCGGGATGATCCTGGCTGAATAAATCAGTTTTCCACTGGTCAGTGTTTTTCCTTTATCGTGATCGAAAAATATGCCTGGCGAGCGGTGCAGTTGGCTGACAATAACCCGTTCCGTTCCATTGACGATAAAAGTCCCCTTTTCCGTCATGAGAGGAATTTCACCGAAATAAATCTCCTGCTCCTTGATGTCCCGGATGTTTTTTTGCTCGGACATGCGGTCCGTATCAAAAACAACGAGTCGAACGACAATCTTCAAGGGTGCCGCATAGGTCATCCCTTTCTGAATGCACTCGTTGACGTCATAACGAACATCCCCAATTTTATAACTGACGAATTCAAGCGAACATTTTCCGCTGAAATCCGAAATTGGGAATACGCTTTTAAACGCACCCTGCAAGCCGTAATTCTTCCGATTTTCCGGAGAGACCTCCTCCTGGAGAAACGTTTCGTATGATCGAACTTGAATATCAATCAGATTCGGAACTTCCAGAATCTCTTCAATCCGGCCGAAGTTCTTTCTAAATTCGCCCATGGCATTCCTAACTGTGTCCCGGGCATGCGAAACATGCCCATTGAATTGAATTATTTTACTTCTACGGTCCCACCGACTTCTTCAATCTTCTTCTTGATATCAGCGGCTTCATCCTTGGAGACCGCTTCCTTGATGGGTTTTGGCGCACCCTCTACCAGATCCTTCGCTTCCTTGAGCCCCAGACCGGTGATGGCGCGAACGACCTTGATGACCTGGATTTTCTGATCGCCGAATCCAGTCAGGATCGCGTCAAATTCCGTCTTTTCCTCCGCAGGAGCAGCCCCTTCCCCAGCCGGACCCGCTACGGCGGCAACCGCCACCGGCGCCGCAGCCGACACGCCGAATCTTTCTTCCAGTTCCTTGACCAGCTCGGACAGTTCCAGAACGGTCATTCCTTCGATGAATTTTACGACATCCTCTTTTGTAATCTGATCTGCCATTTTTCCGTACCTTCCTGTGTGTAGTATTTGTTGAGAAAAATTGTATGGTTCTCTTTAACCGTTCTCTTCTTTCTTGGCTCGATATCCATCCAGTACTTGCACGAGACCCCGCGGCACGGCACTGAGCACATTGACCAACTGGGTCTGAACGCCGACCATGACGGATAGCAGCTTCGAGAGTAGAATTTCCCGGCTGGGAAGCTCCGCCAACGCGCTCAGTTGCTCAGCGGTAATGACTTTCTCGTTCAGCATGCCGACCTTGATTTCCAATTCCGCATTCTTTTTTGCGAAATCCGAAAGAATCTTGCTCGGTTCAACGGGATCGCCGTAACTGAGAATCAACGCCATCGGCCCTTTGAACTCGTCCTTCAACGTCTCCAGGGCGGTATCCCGCGAGGCAATGCTTAAAAGGGTATTTTTTACGACCTTGAACTCCGCGTTAGACTTCCGCAGATCGTTTCGCAACGCCGTCATCTTGGCCACATCCATCCCGCTGAAGTTTGCGAGGACGGCCAGTTTGAAAGACTTTACCTTTTCATGGAGCTCACCGGCAACCTGCTCTTTCGTTCTCCGATCCAACTTTAACCTCCTTTCTTGCCCACCATACGATGTACGCGGCAGAATAAATTTTCTTTCCCGAAAATCACAACCTGTTACATTGAATTGAAAAATAGGAGAACTGAGCAGCACACAGGAACATACACACGGATTTCTGGCACTGAAGCAGACAGCGCTTCATATCTCGGCGTCTCGGCAGGCCGGTGCGCGCACCGTTTAAACCCTGTACCTGCTGTCTCAGACTTCTCTTTAGTGGTATGATTTCACATCTGCCTTGACTGACTAAAACAGAACGAAATGGATATTAGAGATTTCGTAAATCCAGCGGATCTACCCTTACTCCGGGTCCCATGGTAGAGGAAATCGCGATTCCTTTAATATAGGTCCCCTTGCTGGTGGCAGGTTTCAACTTGATGATGGTTTCGACGAAGGCCTGAATATTCTCCATCAGTTTCTCAGGTCCAAAAGATACTTTTCCGACGGGTGTGTGGACAATGCCGGCTTTTTCCACCCGGAATTCCACTTTTCCGGCCTTCACTTCCTTAACGGCTTGTGCGACCTCAAAGGTCACCGTGCCCACCTTCGGGTTGGGCATCAATCCCCGCGGACCAAGAATCTTCCCCAGTTTGCCGACATTTCCCATCATGTCCGGCGTGGCGATCACCCGGTCGAATTCCAGCCAGCCTGCCTTGATCTTTTCAATATACTCATCGGACCCGGCGTAATCGGCCCCGGCATCGAGCGCCTCTTTTTCCTTGTCGCCCTTGGCAAAGACCAGGACCCGCACCGCCTTGCCCAGACCATTCGGCAGCACGACGCTCCCACGGACCATCTGATCCGCATGGGCCGGATTCACTCCCAGCCGCACCGCCGTCTCAACCGTTTCATCGAACTTCGCCCTTGCGGTGCTCGTTACAAGCTCCAAGGCATCGGCCAGGGTATAGCGTCGTCCTGCCTCCACTTTTTCCTTCGCACCTAAATACGTTTTGCCCTTTCTTGACATGTTCAACCTCGACATGCGGCACCGCCCCTTAATCAACCCCTGATGATTCAGGGCCGTTTCAGGCTGCCGCTTTTTTTAGGATGCCGGATCACCGCTGAAAGCGGGACCAAAAAACATGAGAGAATCAAGACTTAACCGGAGATCTCAATCCCCATCGATCTTGCCGTTCCCTCAATGATACTGATCGCCCCTTCCATGTTTACGGCATTCAAGTCCTTATACTTCAAATCGGCTATTTCCCTCACCTGCGCTGCCGATACCGTTCCCACCTTATCCCGTTTCGGGTCTCCCGCGCCCTTGGCAATTTTCGCCGCCTGTTTGAGCAAGACCGATGCGGGCGGTGTTTTTGTGACGAAGGTGAAGGATCGATCCGCATAGACGGTGATCAGCACAGGAATAACCGTTCCTTCCTGGCTTTGCGTCAGGGCATTGTATGCCTTGCAGAATTCCATGATATTGACGCCATGCTGGCCCAGGGCCGGACCGACGGGCGGCGATGGTGTCGCTTTTCCTGCTTTAAGTTGAAGCTTGATATTTGCGATGACTTTCTTGGCCATAATTACCACCCTACACTACTTTATTATCGTGAGCCCGCAGAAAAAACTTCCTGATCAGCTCTGAACAACCTGAATGAAATCCAACTCCACCGGAGTCGGTCGACCGAAGATGCTGACGATCACCCTTAACTTTCCCTTCTCGGCTTTCACCTCATCAATGACCCCGTCAAAATTCGTAAACGGGCCGTCGATAATGGTCACATGATCCCCTACCTCAAATTTGAATTTCGGTTTTGGTTTCAAGGTCCCTTCATCAATACGGCTTTTAAGAAGCTCTACGTCCCGGTCCGGAATGGGCGACGGCTTTTCCCGGCTTCCGATAAATCCGGTCACCTTCGGTGTATCCTTCACCAGGTGCCACGTATCGTCGTCCAATTCCATTTTTACCAGGATGTATCCGGGAAAGAACTTGCGCTTCGAGGTTTTTTTCTCTCCGGACACAAGCTCGACGACATCTTCTTCTGGAATCAAGATATCGGAAAAATGGTCCTGCATTCCCGCAGCCTCGATCCGTTCCTGGAGAGACTGCTTGACCTTGCTCTCGAACCCGGAATACGTATGGACCACATACCACTTGAAAGCCATAGTTTTTAACCCAAAATCAGTTTGATTGTCTTGGCAAGACCGAAATCGACGATACCCAGGAAGACGGAGACGATGATGACCACGACAACGACTACGGAGGTAGAAGCCAAAGTCTGCTTCGGCGTCGGCCAGGTCACTTTTTTCAGTTCGGACTTTGCGCCTTTCAGAAACCGGCTTACCTGTTCCGTATAGCCCTTGAACCTGATTGTCAGCTCTTGCATACAAGAGACCCTTGATTGCCTAAAAAAAATGGCAGGCCAGGAGGGACTCGAACCCCCAGCATCCGGATTTGGAGTCCGGCG
>CAZKRB010000023.1:31800-41822 GCA_964555065.1 uncultured Syntrophus sp. | reverse complement strand
TGTTGACATGATCGTCCCCCCGGATGACATGGGTGATCCCCATCTGGGCGTCATCGACCACGACGGCGAAGTTGTAGGTCGGGTAGCCGTCGCCGCGCTGGATGATCAGATCGTCCAGCTCCTCATTGTTGAAGGAGATTTTCCCCTTGATCAGGTCGTCGACGACCGTGGTCCCCGTCTCGGGGCAGCGGAACCGCACCACGGCGCCGGGGGAGGGGCCGAGCTTCTTCTCGCGGCAGGTGCCGTCATACTTCGGCTTGCGGCCTTCCGCCAGGGCCCGCTTCCGCTTTTCCTCCAGCTCTTCCGGGGTGCAGACGCAGTAGTAGGCCTTATCCTCGTCAATCAGCTTCCGGATCTGTTCGCGGTGAATATCGACCCGTTCGGCCTGGAAAAAGGGCCCCTCATCCCAGTTCAACCCGAGCCAGGCCATGGCATCCAGGATCGCCTGTGTGGATTCCTCGGTGGAGCGGAGCTGATCCGTGTCTTCGATCCTTAACACAAACTTCCCCTGGTGATGCCGGGCGTAAAGCCAGCTGAACAGTGCCGTGCGGGCGCCGCCGATGTGAAGATAGCCCGTCGGCGACGGGGCAAAACGCGTTCGAACCTCTTTAAATTTCTGCATGATGGCCTTTCCTGAACAACATGATGGTGACCCTTTATAGGGTCGGCGTTTCCCCTTTGTCAAGGCGGAAATCAAGCAAATTGTGCTTGACAAGGGCGGTTATTTATAATCTAATCCACGCCTTTATATAAGAGATTCATTGGGTTACAGGGGGGCTACAGGTAAGGGCTCCGAGCAAAAGCCTTACGATTTAATGAGTTATGGTGTATTTTGAAAATTAATGTCCTGATGGTGCCGGAGACCGGTCAAGACTTCCGCTTCGAGTTGGAGGGAGGCTGGTACCGCCGTTTCCTGGCCGCTGAAGAAGACGAGAGCCTGACGCTTCGGCAGACGGTTGTCTCCTGCCGTGTTTCCCGGATGGGGGAAACGGTTTTTCTTGACGGGAAGATCGAATCCGTGGTGGAGACCGCCTGCTGCCGCTGCCTGGAGGCCGTCCGCCTGCCGGTGAGCGTCGCTTTCCGCTATACGCTGGTTCCGGTCAAGGAGAACATCAGGGAGAATGTGGAGCTGCGCACGGAAGACCTGGATTTCGGCTTCTACGAAGGGGAGGTGGTGGATCTGTCCCCCCTGATCTATGAACAGATCATGCTGCAGATCCCCATCAAGGTGCTGTGTCGTGAAGCCTGCAAGGGCCTGTGTCCCCAATGCGGCGCCAACTGGAATGCCGGGGACTGCGCCTGCCCGCGGGAGCCGGGGGATGAACGATTCGCCGTCCTGAAAAACCTTAAGATCAGCGGCAAGCCGTCCCCGCCTGAGGAAGAATAAGAATCGAGGGCAGAGCCGGGCGGGTGAAGGGCAGCGGCTCGGCAGGACGCCTTTCGCAGCAAGAGGAAGCACGGATCAACCGATCCATAAAATAAAAATTCGTGTTCATGAACAATAAAAAGAAAGAGGAATCGCCATGCCAAATCCAGTAAAAAGACATTCAAGAACGAGAAGAAATATGAGAAGGGCCCATGATTTTCTGGATCCTGTCCAGTCGTCGGCCTGCCCCCAGTGCGGCAAAGCCAAGCTGCCCCACCGGGTCTGCCCGTACTGCGGCACCTATAAAGGCCGGGCTGTGATCAAAGTGGAAGAGCTTGCCTGAGCGGTTTTTGCCTGAAGGAAAAAGCCCCCTGAATGCCGGCGCGGAGCTGGAAGGAAAGGGAATCACAGCGGGGAGGACACACAGGTGACGCTGGAAGAAAAAATCATTGAAATCATTGTCGAGCAGCTGGAAATCACACCCGAGGAATGTGTCCCGGAGGCATTGTTCATCGATGATCTCGGCGCGGATTCTCTGGATCTGGCGGAACTGCTGCTGGAGATGGAGGATACCTTCGATGTGGAGATTTCCACCGAAGATATCAAGAAAATCCGCAAGATTCAGGATGTCATTGAGTATCTGAAAGCCAGGAATGTAACCTGGGATTAAGGCCGAGGCCGAGGCGGAAGAAGAGATCTTAAGCGTGAGGGACTCTTTGAGAAGGAGAGTGGCGATAACCGGGATGGGGGCTGTGACGCCCCTGGGGAACAGCGTCCCGGATCTATGGTCCGGACTCTGCGCCGGCCGTTCCGGTATCGGGCCCATCACGAAATTTGATGCCTCGGATTTTGAAACGCGCATTGCCGGGGAGCTGAAAGACTTCGATCCCCTGGCCTATGTGAGCAAAAAAGAGCTGCGCCGGCTGGACCCGTTTATTGTCTACAGCCTGGCGTCGGCGGAAATGGCCCTGGCCGATTCCGGCCTGGTTCTCGACGATTTTCAGGCGGCGCGGACGGGCGTGGTGATCGGCTCGGCCATCGGCGGTCTGGCAACGCTGGAAAAAGAAAAAGAAATCCTTCTGCGCGGGGGCGCCCGCAAGGTTTCCCCCTTTACCATCCCCTCGGTGCTTGCCAACCTGGCGGCGGGTCAAGTGTCCATCCGCTTCGGAGCCAAGGGGCCCATCGGCTGCCCCGTCACGGCCTGCGCTTCCGGGACGACCGCTGTCGGCGAGGCCTTTCGGCTGGTCGCCTCCGGTGACGCCGAGAGAATTTTTGCCGGCGGGGCCGAGGCGGCGATCACCCCCCTGTCGGTAGCCGGTTTCAGTGCCATGCGCGCGCTCTCCCAGCGGAACGACGAACCTCAGAAGGCCAGTCGCCCTTTCGCCCTTTCCCGCGACGGTTTCGTGGTCAGCGAGGGGTGCGGGATCCTCATCCTGGAAGAGCTGGAAGCCGCCCGGAAAAGAGGGGCCCGAATCTACGCGGAAGTCGTCGGATATGGGGCGACCAGCGACGCCTTTCACCTGGCCATTCCGCCTCCCGGTCACGAAGGAGCCGCCCGGTGCATGCAGGCCGCCCTCCAGGGTGCCGGAATCGGCCCGTCCGACGTTGACTATATCAATGCCCATGGCACCTCCACCCCCCTGAATGATCGGTATGAAGCGGAGGCCATCCAGGCCGTTTTCGGAGCGCATTGCCGTCGCCTGGCCGTCAGTTCAACGAAATCCATGACGGGCCATCTCCTCGGCGCCACGGGGGGCGTCGAAGCGATCATTGCCGCCAAGGCGCTGGAAACGGGGATCATCCCCCCCACGACGAATCTTGATGATCCCGATCCCGCCTGCGATCTTGATTTTGTTCCCCATTCGGCGCGGCAGAGCGACATCCGGGTCGCCATGTCCAACACCTTCGGTTTCGGGGGGGTGAACGCCGTCATCATTCTAAAGAAGCACCGCGAGTAAGCCTTTCATGAAAAAGTCCATCATCACCGGCGCCGACCATGCCGGGTTCCAGATCAAGGAAGCCGTTAAAGCCTACCTGGAAGCGCAGGGCTGGACGGTCAAGGATGTGGGTACGGACAGCGAACAGGCCGTCGATTATCCCGATTTCGGGATGCAGGTGGCACAGTCCGTTTCGACGGGCCTCTTCTCCCGGGGAATCCTGGTCTGCGGTTCCGGCGTCGGCATGGCCATCGTCGCCAACAAGTTCCGCGGAATCCGGGCGGCGGTCTGTCTGGATGCCGAGACGGCGCGGCTGAGCCGCCTGCACAACGATACGAATATCCTGATCCTCGCCGGCAGAAAGACCGATCCCGATATGGCCCGGCAGATTGCGAAGGTCTGGCTGGAAACGCCCTTTGAAGGGGGACGCCACCAGGGGCGCCTGGATAAGATCCGGGCTCTGGAAGAGGGGCGGGGCGGCGCCGGGGAATAGAAAACAGAGGTCCGGCAGCCGGTCTATTTTTTGCGGGCCGGATCAGGGAAATGCTTGACCCTCTCGATAAGAAGTTTAAATTATTGAAAACGAGGATAAGCCATCCATGTCAGCGCTAAGTCAAACCGATCCTGAAATCGCGGAAGCCATCCGCCTTGAAACCCGGAGACAGGCCGGGAAGCTGGAGCTCATCGCTTCGGAGAACTTCGTCAGCGAGGCCGTCCTGGAGGCCCAGGGCTGCATCATGACCAACAAATACGCCGAAGGGTATCCCGGGAAGCGGTACTATGGCGGCTGCGAGTATGTCGACGTGGCGGAAAATCTGGCCATCGAACGCTGCAAGGCCCTCTTCGGCGCGGACTACGTCAATGTCCAGCCCCATTCCGGCACGCAGGCCAACATGGCGGTTTATTTTGCCGCCCTTTCGGTGGGGGATACCATCCTGGGGATGAATCTCGCTCACGGCGGGCACCTGTCCCACGGCAGTCCGGCCAACTTTTCGGGCAAGCTCTATCAGGTCATCCCCTACGGCGTAGACCGGCAGACGGAAACCATCGATTACAATGAGGTGGAGGACCTTGCCCTCCGGCACAAGCCGCGGCTGATCGTCGTCGGCGCCAGCGCCTATTCCCGGATCATTGATTTCGAGAAATTCCGGGCCGTTGCGGATAAGGCGGGAGCGCTCGTGGTGGCCGATATCGCCCACATCGCCGGTCTGGTGGCGGCCGGTCTGCATCCATCCCCGGTCCCCTGCTGCGAGTATGTCACCTCGACCACCCATAAAACCCTCCGCGGCCCCCGGGGAGGCCTGGTCATGTGCCGGGCGCCCTATGAAAAAACGCTCAGCAGCCGCGTGTTTCCCGGCATCCAGGGCGGCCCGCTGATGCATACCATTGCCGCGAAGGCGGTGGCCTTCAAGGAGGCCCTGACGGAAGACTTCAAGGTCTACCAACGGCAGATCGTGAAGAACGCCCAGGCAATGGCCGCGGAGTTGATCCGGCTGGGGTACCGCCTCGTTTCCGGGGGGACGGACAACCACCTGATGCTGGTGGATTTAACCGATAAGGGACTGACGGGCAAGGAAGCGCAGGAATCTCTCGATGCCGCAGGGATCACCGTCAACAAGAACGGCATTCCCTTCGACACCCGAGGCCCCATGGTGACCAGCGGGGTCCGGATCGGCACGCCCGCACTGACCAGCCGGGGCATGAAGGAAGAGGAAATGCGGGCGATCGCCGGCCTCATTGCCCATGTCCTGGAGCATCGGGAACGCGAAAAGCAGCTTCAGGAGGTGCGGGAGGAGGTCGGCCGTCTCTGCGGGAGATTCCCCCTCTACGCGAATCGGATCGGGGGCGAATGACGGAAGGGATTGATCGGCCCGATTGGGACGCGTATTTTTCGGATATCGCCGCTCTCGTTTCCAGGCGCTCCACCTGCCGGAGGCGGCGGGTCGGCGCGGTGCTCGTGAGGGAGCGGCGGATCCTGTCCACCGGCTATAACGGCGCCCCGACGGGGCTGCGCCATTGCCTGGATATCGGCTGCCTCCGGGTCCAGCTTCAGATCCCCTCGGGGGAGCGCCATGAGCTCTGCCGGGGGCTTCATGCCGAGCAGAATGCAATTATCCAGGCCGCCCTGCACGGCGTAGGCATTGCCGGCGCGACCCTCTACTGCACCAATCATCCCTGCGGAATCTGCGCCAAGATGATCATCAACGCCGGCATCGTTTCCGTGGTGATCCGGGACGGCTACAGCGACGAAATGGCCGCCGAAATTCTCGGCGAAGCCGGAATCCAGGTGAGAACCCTATGAAGTGCCCCTTCTGTGGTTGGGCGGAGAGTAAAGTCATGGACTCCCGGGTCAGCCGGGAAGGCAACGCGATTCGGAGAAGGCGCGAGTGTCTGTCCTGTGGCCGGCGCTTTACGACCTACGAATACATCGAAGAAATTCTGCCCACGGTGGTGAAAAAGGACGGCCGGCGGGAGCCTTTCGACCGCAACAAGATCCGCGTGGGAATCCGGAAAGCCTGTGAGAAGCGGCCGATCAGCATGGAAACGATCGAGTCCCTGGTGATGGAAGTGGAGCGCTTCTGCCAGGATTATGCCGGGGAGGAGATCCGTTCGTCCATGATCGGGGAAAAAATCATGCAGGTTCTCAAGGAACTGGACGGTGTGGCCTATGTCCGGTTTGCCTCCGTCTATCGGCAGTTCCGCGACGTGAATGATTTTCTGGAAGAGCTCAAGGAGCTGCAGGACCTGAAAAAGGAAAAAGAGTCATAGGAGTCCGGAACATGTTCACCGGCATTATTCAGGGGATGGGTACGATTCTCCGGCTTGCCCGGAGGGGAGACGACGCCCTGATCGAAGTGGAGACGGACCTGAATCTGGACGATGTCCGCATCGGGGACAGTATTGCCGTGAACGGGGCCTGCCTGACCGCCACGACGACGACCCGCCGGAGCTTTACCGCCGATGTCTCCGCAGAGACCCTCGGCAGAACGGATCTTGCCTTGCTCCAGCCGGGGCAGCGGGTCAACCTGGAAAAGGCCCTGCGCGTGACGGATTTTCTGGGCGGACACATCGTCCTCGGCCATGTCGACGGTCTGGGGAGGATCCAGGAACGAACCGTCAAATCCGGTTCCATCCTTTTCGCCATCGAGGTGGAATCGGGACTGACCCGCTACCTGGTCCCCAAGGGGTCGGTGGCGGTGGACGGCGTCAGCCTGACGGTGAATCGCTGTGAAGGGAATGACTTTTATGTTAATATGATTCCCCACACCGCCGGGATGACGACCCTGGGGTTTAAACGGAAGGGCGACCGGGTCAATATCGAAACCGATATCCTGGGCAAATATGTGGAGCGCCTGTTGAATTTCGCTCCGGGAAAAGAAGGCGGCATCACCCGGGAATTGTTAATGAAGCAGGGATTTTTCAAGTAAGCTCGGGGAGCCGCGCCAAAGCGGTCCGTCCTGGATGGAACGGAAGAAGCGGCGCTTCCCCTGTAGAGGAGAAAAGGAATGAGTCTGTGTACGATTGAAGAGGCCATCGAGGACATCCGGAACGGCAAGATGATCATCCTGGTGGACGACGAGGACCGTGAGAATGAAGGGGACCTCTGCATGGCGGCGCAGTTTATTACGCCGGAAGCCATTAATTTTATGGCAAAATACGGAAGAGGCCTGATCTGCCTCACCCTGAACGACGAGCAGGCTGCAAAGTTGAACCTGCCGATGATGGTCCGGGACAATCAGTCCCGTTTCGGGACGGCCTTCACGATTTCCATTGAGGCGCGCTGCGGCGTCACGACGGGCATTTCCGCGGCGGACCGGGCGACGACCATCCAGGCTGCAGTGGCGGACGATGTCCAGCCCAGCGATCTGGTCAGCCCCGGCCATGTTTTTCCCATTGTGGCCAAAGAGGGCGGCGTCCTGGTGCGGACGGGGCAGACCGAGGGGTCGGTTGATCTGGCGCGGCTGGCGGGCTTGAAGCAGGCCGGGGTGATCTGCGAGATCATGAAAGACGACGGGACCATGGCGCGCATGCCCGACCTGGAGAGCTTCGCCGAGGAGCACGGCCTGAAGATTGCCACTATCGCCGATCTCATCGAATTCCGGATGAAACACGAATCCCTGATCCGCCGGGCGGCGACGGCAACCATCCCCACCAGCTACGGCGGAGATTTCAAGCTGATCGTGTACGAAAACGATGTGGATCAGCTGCAGCACCTGGCGCTGATCAAAGGGGACATTCAGCCGGACGACGAGGTCCTGGTGCGGGTCCATTCCGAATGCATGACGGGAGACGTCTTCGGCTCCATGCGCTGCGACTGCGGGGATCAGCTCCATACCGCCATGGCCATGATCGAGAAGGAAGGGAAGGGCGTCATCGTCTACATGCACCAGGAAGGCCGGGGAATCGGGCTGATCAACAAGATCAAGGCCTATGAGCTGCAGGAGCGCGGCAAGGACACCGTGGAGGCGAATATCGCCCTGGGCTTCAAGCCGGACTTGAGAGATTACGGGATCGGGGCGCAGATTCTCGTGAATCTCGGGGTGAAGAAGATGCGCCTGCTCACCAACAACCCGAAAAAAATCGTCGGCCTGGAAGGGTACGGGATCAAGGTGACGGCGCGGGTGCCCATTGAAATCGCCCCCACGGAGAAAAACATCCGTTATCTGACCACGAAAAAGAAAAAAATGGGGCACATGCTGGAAATCTAGCATGGGGAAAAGTGTTCCCTTGAGGAAGCGTTTCCAACCGGGGCCAAGGCGGCCGCGGTGCGGTAAAGAAGAGGCGCAGCGACCGAGTAGAGGAATGGATCGGAGATCGCCGGCGCCTGGCCGCGGCATTGCGGACAGGCCCCCTGGGGGGCTTGAAAAATCGAAAGATACAAGGAGGATGACATGCCGACCGTTACCGAAGGACGACTCAGTGCAAAAGGGATGAAATTTGGCATTGCCGTCAGCCGTTTCAACGATTTCATCAGCAGCCGGCTTCTGGATGGCGCTCTGGACGCCCTGATCCGCTCCGGCGCGGAAGAAAAGGACATCCAGGTCTACCGGGTCCCCGGGGCCTTCGAGCTGCCGCTGGTGGCGAAAAAACTGGCCGGGAGCAAGCGTTTTGAAGCCATCATCTGCCTCGGGGCGGTCATCCGGGGTGCAACCCCCCATTTTGAATATGTCAGCGCGGAGGTGTCCAAGGGCATCGCCAATGCCAGTCTGGAGCTGGGGGTTCCCATCGCCTTCGGCGTCCTGACGACGGACACCATCGAGCAGGCCATTGAGCGGGCGGGCACCAAAGCGGGCAACAAGGGATGGGACGCTGCCATGACCGCCATCGAGATGGTGGATCTGCTGCGGCAGATATGATGGAGAGGCCATCCCGGGGATTCGCCGGCCGTGGCTTCGCCCTCGGGATGCATGCGGAATCCCGGGATTCCGCTTCTGTCATCAGTTTTAGAGGATTTCATGCGTCAAAGAAGAATTGCAAGAGAGATTGCGCTGCAGGTTCTTTACAGTCTGGAAGTGGTGGAAATGGAGGCCGGGGAGGCCATTGAGCTGTACTGGGATTCTTATGACGCCCCGCTGGATGCGAAGCCTTTTTCCTCCCTCCTGGTGGAAGGAACCTGGAAAAACCTGGAACAGATCGACTCTCTGATCGGCAGTTGTTCCGAAAACTGGTCCATGTCCAGGATGTCCAAAGTCGACAAGAGCATCCTGCGCATGGCGGTTTTTGAACTCTGTTTCTGCGAGGATATTCCCCCCAAGGTGACCATGAATGAGGCCATCGACCTGGGAAAGGTTTACGGATCGGAAAATTCCGGCTCCTTCATCAACGGCATCCTCGATGCGCTGTATGCAAAACTCAACAGGAAGGATGTCGCTCCGGAGATCCTCCCCGCCTCTGAAGGATCTGAATAGCCAGGCCCCCGAAGGAGGAGGCCGGGCCGTTCCCTTCCGTCCCCGGGCGGCTTTTTTGAAAAGCCTCTCCAGCTTTTCCCCCGGGAAAAGACAATCCGACCGCCCCAATCCATAAAATGAATCCGTGATCGGGAACGCAGCCCTTTCCCGGAAAAGATTTCCCGCCGGTATCGACCTGCCCATCGACCCCTGCCGATTTTCAGAAAAGACCGCGCCGCCGCGGTTTCCGTGTTGAATGCCTTATCGTAGTGTGTTAAAGAACTTACCGATTTCAATAAGGGAGCGCCCTATGAACAGAAAATACATGCCTCAGGAAATTGAAGAGAAGTGGCAGCGAACGTGGGAAGAACAGGGGACCTTCAAGGTCAGGGAAGATCCTGCACGGAAAAAATACTACCTGCTGGAGATGTTTCCCTATCCCTCCGGAAAGATCCATATCGGCCATGTGAGGAACTACACGATCGGCGATGTGGTGGCCCGGTACAAGCGGATGGAAGGGTATAACGTCCTGCACCCCATGGGCTGGGATTCCTTCGGCATGCCGGCGGAAAACGCCGCCATTGAACGGGGCATCCATCCCTCCCTCTGGACCAATGACAATATTGCCCACATGAGGCAGCAGCTCAAGCGGATGGGGTTCAGCTATGACTGGGATCGCGAGGTCTCGACCTGCGATCCGGAGTATTACCGCTGGGAGCAGCTTTTCTTCCTGTGGATGTACGAGAAGGGCCTCGCTTACAAGAAGACCTCCAGTGTGAACTGGTGTCCCCAATGTGAAACCGTCCTGGCCAACGAGCAGGTGGAAGCCGG
>CAZKRB010000023.1:0-31790 GCA_964555065.1 uncultured Syntrophus sp. | reverse complement strand
TCTGCTGGCGCTGCGGCTCCGAGGTGAAGGAAAAAATCCTGGATCAGTGGTTCTTCCGCATTACCGCCTACATCGACGAACTCCTGGAAGGGTGCGACCGGCTGACGGGCTGGCCGGAGCGGGTGTTGACCATGCAGCGGAACTGGATCGGCAAGAGCTACGGCTGCGAGGTCTCCTTCCCCATGGCCGATGGCCGGGGCGACATCAAGGTGTTTACCACCCGCCAGGATACCCTCTTCGGCGCCACCTTCATGCTCATTGCCGCCGAACATCCCCTCGTCATGGAGCTGGTCAAGGGGAAGCCGGTGGAAAAGGATGCGCTGGCCTTTGCGGAAGAAGTCAAAAAGCAGGACAAGCTCATGCGGACCTCGGAATACTATGAAAAGCAGGGGCTCTTCCTCGACTGCTACTGCCTCAATCCGCTGACCGGCTGGGAGATGCCGATTTTCGCCACCAATTTTGTCCTGGCCGATTACGGCACGGGGTGCGTCATGGCGGTGCCGACGCACGATCAGCGGGACTTCGAGTTTGCCGAAAAGTTCAATCTCCGCAAGGTGGTGGTCATTTCGCCGCCGGGGCGGACCCTGGATCCGGAGACGATGACGGAAGCGTATGTGGATGAAGGCATCCTGGTCAATTCCGGCCCCTTTGACGGAATGGAGAATCTCAAAGCCCTGGATGCCATTGCCGACTACCTGATTTCCCGGGGGAAGGGGAAGAGGACCGTCCAGTACCGGCTGCGGGACTGGGGCATCTCCCGCCAGCGTTACTGGGGAGCGCCGATTCCCATGATCAACTGCCCGAAATGCGGCACGGTGCCGGTTCCGGAAGCCGATCTTCCCGTGGTGCTCCCCCGGGAGGTCGAATTAACCGGCGAAGGGGGATCGCCCCTGGCGCGGCATGCCGCCTTTCTGAACACAACCTGCCCCGACTGCGGCGGTCCGGCGACCCGCGAGAGCGATACGATGGACACCTTCGTGGAATCCTCCTGGTATTTTGAACGGTACTGCAGCCCCCATTGCGGGGAAAAACCCGGCCTCAACCGGCAGCAGGTGGATTACTGGATGCCCGTGGATCAATACATCGGCGGGATCGAGCATGCCATCCTCCATCTCCTCTATGCCCGCTTTTACACCAAGATGCTCCGGGATTTCGGCCTGGTTGGGGTGGATGAACCCTTCACCAACCTGTTGACGCAGGGGATGGTCTGCAAGGAAACGACCCGCTGCCCGGAACACGGCTACCTGTTTCCGGAAGAAGTCCGTGAGGGGCGGTGCGTCCATTGCGAGGCTCCAGTCGCGGTCGGAAAAACGGAGAAGATGTCGAAATCCCTGAAGAATGTGGTTGATCCCGATTATCTGGTCCGGCAGTACGGAGCGGATACGGCCCGGATGTTCTGCCTGTTTGCCGCGCCGCCGGAGAAGGACCTGGAGTGGAGCGACCAGGGCGTGGAGGGCTCTTTCCGCTTTATCGGCCGGACCTGGCGCATCGTTGTGGACTACCTGGATGACCTCCAGGGAATTGGCCCCTTTGCCGGCGGTGAGGAGCTGGAAGGGGAGCTGAAGACGCTCCGGCGCAAAACGCATCAGACGATCAAAAAAGTGCGGGAAGATCTGGGCGAACGTTTCCATTTCAATACGGCCATCAGCGCCGTCATGGAGCTGGTCAACGCCCTCTATGCCCTGCCCCGGCCATTGGCGGCGGACCGGAAAGCCCTGGCCGTGATCCGGGAAACCATCGAAGCGATCCTTCTGCTCCTGGCGCCGATTGTTCCCCATCTTACCGAGGAGCTCTGGCAGCTGCTGGGGCACGAAGGCGCCTGCCTGGCGGATACGCCCCTGCCGGTGTACGATCCCGCCGTCGCCGCGGAAGATGAAATGACCATCGTCATCCAGGTAAACGGGAAAGTGCGGAGCCGGATTTCCGTGTCGCCCGATGAGGAGGAGGCCAACATCAAGGCCCTGGCGATGAAGGATGAGAAGGTGTCCCGGTTCATCGAGGGAAAAACTCTGGTCAAAGAGGTCTACGTGCCGAAAAAACTGGTCAATATCGTGGTGAAGGGATGAGGAAGATGAAGCGGGGGCGGGGTTCGGGGGCTGGGCCGGCTGAGGGGGGAAAGAGAATCATGATGAAAGAGGCGGGCGATTTCAAGCGTTGCCGGCTGGGCCGGCTGCTGGGCCGGCTCCTGTTCGGGCTGATCCTCATCGGGATGAGCTTCGGTTGCGGCTATCGTTTTGTGAGCGGGGAAGACAACATCGACCCCCGAATCCAAAGCGTCTTTGTCGATTCCTTTGTCAACAGGACCAGCCAGGCCGGGCTCGAAAGCCTTTTCCGCAATGCTTTCGGCGATCAGATCCTCCGGGGAGGTCGTTTCCGCCTTGCCGGCAGCCGCGACGAAGCGGATGCCATCCTCCGGGGCAGCATTCAACGCCTGACCACCTCACCGGTATCCTATCGTCAGGCGGATTTTGCCGCGGAAGAGACGATCACCGTTGTGCTCGATATCACCTTTGAGGAGCAGGGATCGAAAAAGATTATCTGGCAGAACCGGAACTTCAGCTACAGCGATGATTATCAGATCGTAAGCAGGCAGCAGTTCACTGCAACGGAAGTTCTGCGGCAAAGCGCCCTCACGAAAATGGCCGGCGATGTCGCGGAAAGGGTGTACAGCCTCATCCGTTCCGGATTCTGATGAGGCTCGGCAACGTCCGCCGCTGCCGAATCCGGAGGCTTCCACTTCTTTCTTTGACGGAAGGTTAACCTTCCGAAGCCGGCTCTGAACTTACTCCCCGGCCTGGGCATTGACCCTGCGGGTCAGCCTCGAGATCTGCCGGGAAGCGGTCTTCTGATGATAGACGCCCTTGGCGCCGGCCTTGGCGATGACGGGGATTGCCAGCTTCAAAGCGTTTAGCGCTCCCTCCTTGTCCTTTGCCTCAACAGCCGCAACCACCGATTTGATGTACGTTTTGACTTTCGATCTGGTGGAGACATTTCTCTGATGGCGTTGTTCGTTCTGCCTGCTTCTCTTTTCCGCGGATTTATGCGATGCCAAGAATATTCCTCCTTCTGAAGGGTGAAATCAGTAAATTTAGCCTTCTATAGGAAACCGTGTCCGATGTCAAGGTGAAAGAGGCGGTGGGATCGCGCTAAATTTATCTCGGGAAGGGATTGCCAGGCAGATCAGGCATGATTAGATTACATCTGCGAACGAGAACTTCCGCGGCCTTGGAAAGGATTTGAGATTTCGTCAACTTTGGATTATGATGTTCACAAAGTATGGAATTGCTCAGGAAAGGGCAGTCGGCACCGGGAAGAAAGGGCATGCTTGATCGCCGTTCTCGGCAGGTCGGAAAGGATTCCGGACCTGGAGGTCGTCATGATCCAGGGATTCATTGCCCGATGAATGAATAAGCCAGCCATCATCCAAGCATGCTGCCCTTTGCCTCGCGTCGACTAACTCCTCTTCCTCCCCTGCACTGACGATTTTGAACATTCAGGCAGCGTTGAAGGTTGGCTCCTTCAGCGGCAGGCTGAGAGACGGCCTCTGTCGCTGCTCAGGGAAGTCCGAGGGGGATGGCGGCAGGGCGGGGCGGAAAAGGGAAGCAATTGAACCTGCCGCACGGCCTGCGGAAAGCGGGAGGTGCGGCGGCAACTTCGGGGAACTGGAAGGCAAACGATTCCATTGTCAGAAAGCCGTTTCATCAAGAGCCGGGGAGAAAATGCACGAAGGGCCGGATTTTACAGGAAGCTATGATCAAGAGCTGAACGTCGAGGAGGAAAGCAGCGTCCTGGAACCCAGGATGTATCGGGTGATTCTGCACAATGATCACTATACGACCATGGATTTTGTCGTGCTGGTTCTGATGGCCGTGTTTCACAAACCCGCGCCCGAGGCAACCAGGATCATGCTGAATGTACACACGAAGGGGCACGGTGTTTGCGGAGTCTACACCTATGACGTTGCGTCGACGAAAATTGCCCGGGTTCATTTTATGGCCAGACAGCGGGAATATCCTTTGCGGTGCAGCATGGAAGAGGTCTGAACCAGGAGAAGAGCCGGGAAGATTCCTGTCTTCCGTTGCGGCGGAGAACAGTTGACCCGGCCATCAAGAAGTCTATAGAACCAAGAGGGAAAAATTATGAGGATCAGCGAAAATTTAAATCAAATCATCATGGCGGCCTATGCCGAGGCAAAATCGAGGCGCCATGAATTCATCACGCCGGAGCATCTGCTTTATGCCGCTCTATTCTTTGAGGAGGGGCGGCAGATTATCGACCGGTGCGGGGGAAACCTGGAGCGTTTAAGGAAAACCCTGGAGCACCATCTCCATGATTCTCACGCCCGATTGAATGATTCGGATGCGATGCAGTCTCTGGGGTTTCAGAGCGTCCTGGAGCGGGCCGTCTGGCACAACTCGTCGTCGCAGAAAGAGGTGCTGGATCTGGGAGATGTTCTGGTTTCCATCCTGGAGGAAAAAGAGTCCTTTGCCGCCTACTTCATGACGCAGGAAGGGATTACCCGGATCGTCCTTTTGAACTACATCTCCCATGGCATTCCGGCCATGCCGGGAAAGGGCATCGGAGAGAAACCGGAGCGGGAGGAGCCGAAGATGGATTCCGAGCGGCCCCAGCCGGACCAGGAGAATGCAAAAAGCGAGGTTCTCAAGGCCTTCACCCTGGATCTGACGGCCAAGGCCATGGCGGGTGAACTGGATCCCCTGATCGGCCGGGAGGATATCCTGGAGCGGACCATCCAGGTCCTCTGTCGCCGATTGAAAAATAATCCCGTTCATGTGGGGGAACCCGGCGTCGGGAAAACGGCCCTCACCGAGGGGCTCGCCCAGCTGGTCGTGAGCGGCAAGGTTCCGAGAAGATTGAAAAACTGCCGGATCTACTCCCTGGATATGGGGGCGCTGCTGGCAGGGACGCGGTTTCGCGGCGACTTTGAAGAGCGCATGAAGCGGGTGCTGGCCGAACTGAACAAGCAGGACAACGTCATCCTCTTCATCGATGAGATTCACAACATCGTGGGTGCGGGGGCGGTGTCCGGCGGTTCCATGGATGCTTCCAACATCCTCAAGCCGGCGCTGGTGACCGGCAAGCTCCGCTGCATCGGATGTACGACTTATGACGAGTACCGGAAGTATTTCGAAAAGGACGGCGCCCTGTCCCGAAGGTTCCAGAAGATCGAAGTTCCCGAGCCGACGGTGGAGCAGACGTTCCAGATCCTCAAAGGGCTGAAGGATAAATATGAAGACTATCATCACGTCTATTATACCGAAGCGGCCCTGAGAGCGGCGGCCGAGTTGTCCGGGAAGTTCATCAACGACCGGAAGCTGCCGGACAAGGCCATCGATGTCATTGACGAAGCGGGGGCCATGGCCAATATGCGGAATACCACCGACTACATCCGCCACGTGGTGGATCAGCACGATGTGGAGCGGATCGTTGCCAGGATCGCCCGGATTCCGGAAAAGAATGTATCCTCCTCGGAGATCGAGAAATTGAGGGATCTGGAAGCGGAGCTCAAAAGCACGATCTTCGGTCAGGAGGCGGCCATCGAACAGTTGGTGGAAGCGATCAAGCGGTCCCGGGCCGGCTTCCGCGAACCGGACAAACCCGTCGGCTCCTTCCTGCTCGTGGGTCCCACGGGGGTGGGAAAGACGGAACTGGCGCGCCAGCTCGCGGCTGCACTGGGCATCCCGCTCCATCGTTACGATATGAGCGAATATCAGGAGAAGCATACCGTGGCCAAGCTGATCGGCGCCCCTCCGGGCTACGTGGGCTACGAGGAAGGGGGGCTGCTCACCGAGGACATCCGGAAATCACCTCATGCCGTGCTGCTCTTCGATGAGATTGAAAAAGCCCATGGCGACATTTTCAGCACCTTGCTCCAGATCATGGATTATGCGACGCTGACGGACAATGCGGGGAAGAAGGCCGATTTCCGCAACGTGATCATCCTGATGACCTCCAACGCCGGGGCGCGGGAAATCGGAAGGAAGTCCATCGGCTTCGGAGGACAGGAGATCAACGGGGATGCGGTCTTTGTGGCTGTGGAGCGCATCTTCTCGCCGGAGTTCCGGAATCGCCTGGATGCGGTGGTCAATTTCAATGCGCTGACCCATGACGTGGTGCTGATGATCGTGAAAAAGGCGATCCGCGATTTCAACCGGCAGCTCGAGGAAAAAGGCGTGGAACTGGAGGTTTCGGAGGCCTGTCTCGAATGGCTTGCCCGGACGGGTTATTCGCCGGAATACGGAGCCCGGGAAATCGCCCGACTGGTTCAGGACAAGATCAAGCGCTTCTTTGTGGATGAAGTCCTCTTCGGCGGTTTGCAGCACGGCGGCAAGGCCTATGCGGACCTGGACGGCGAGGAGGTCGTCATCAAGGTGCTGGAGGAGCAGCTCGAACAGAAGGGGCATGCCGATCTTCCGGCTCGGTAAACCGATCCTTTTTCCTCCCGTTTCTCTGGCGATGGAAAACGGCCTGCTGGCGTTGGGCGGCGATTTGTCGCCCTATCGGCTGCTGGAGGCGTATCGGCAGGGAATTTTCCCCTGGTATTCCCCTGGGGAGCCCATCCTCTGGTGGGCTCCCCAGCCTCGCTTCATCCTCTTTCCCAGGGATATTCTGGTTTCACGCAGCATGAGGCAGCTTCTTAAGCAGAACCGGTTCCGAATTTCCCTGGACCGGGATTTTGAGGCCGTAATTTCGGCCTGCCGGCGGGTCGGCCGGCCGGATCAAGACGGGACCTGGATTACGGAAGAAATGCAGGAAGCGTATATCATCCTCCATGAACTGGGGTATGCCCATTCCGTCGAGGTATGGCGGAATTCAGCGCTGATTGGCGGACTCTACGGAGTCTCCCTGGGCGGCTGCTTTTTCGGCGAGTCCATGTTTTCCTACGAAAGCAACGCGTCCAAGGCCGCCCTGATCCGGCTGGCTTATCTCCTCCGGGCGCTTCGGTTTACCCTCATTGACTGCCAGGTTTATACTCCCCATCTTGCCCTTATGGGAGCCCGCTTCGTCGCCCGGGAAGCCTTTACGGACCTGGTTCGAAAAGCGCTTTTCAGGCGTACCCTGCGGGGGGATTGGGGAACCCGCCCGGAGTTTGCCGGCATCCCTGCCGGGCCATGAAATCCCGTGTGGGGAAAAGGACCGAGGTGAACAGATGAACACGAACGGAGCATCGGCATCGCTCACCGGGCATTCTCTCGTCCTCGGCCTCTTCGGGATCGCCATGGGGGCGCTGGAAGCCATCGTCGTTGTTTACCTCCGGCAGATCTATTACCCCAGATTGTTTGAGTTTCCTTTAAACCTGCTTCCGCCCCAGATGCTGACCCTGGAATGGCTGAGGGAAGCATCCACCCTCGTCATGCTCGCCGCCGTCGGGATTCTGGCCGGCAGAAATCATCTCCAGAGGTTTGCCTACTTTCTCTATACATTTGCAGTCTGGGACATTTTTTATTATGTCTGGCTGAAAATCCTATTGGACTGGCCCCCTTCCCTGCTAACCTGGGATGTGCTGTTCCTGATTCCCGTTCCGTGGATCGGACCGGTCCTCGCCCCGGTCATCGCCTCCTGCACCATGATCCTCCTCGGCGCAACGATTCTTTATCTGCAGGGAAAAGGTTATGCGGTAAAGCTGAAAGCGCGGGAATGGAGCCTGATTTTTTCGGGTGTTCTGCTGATTCTAGGTTCTTTTGTCGGGGATTATTCGAAGATCCTGATCCGTGAATGGAGTCTCATGAAGGCGAAAGCGCCCGGAGTCGCCGGGCAGATCCTCGAAGGGATTGCCGCCTATAGGCCCACATCCTACCATTGGGAGCTGTTCCTGCTCGGGGAATTGCTCATCGGTTGCGCCGTCGTGCTGATGTATCGCCGCACAAGGGAAGGCATGGAGGGTTAGGAGAACCGTGACCCGCGAGTGCCGGGAATAGCCGGCCATCAGGCCTCGTGATGATCGTGCGGTCATCCCGCCTCTGGCCATCATAGAGGAACAACAAATGAAACGCGAAGGATTCTTGAGCACCAGCCGGCATCTGGCCGCTGAATATCTGAAAGTGGATGCCGGTGTGGTTGACGCCATCATCGAAAAATTGCTGAGAGTGGATGAAGAGTCTACGGGGGAGTTTCTCCGGATCGGGGAGAACTATTTCATCACCCCCAAAGGGCTGAACATTCTGGCTTCCAATATGGCCGTTCCGGGGAACATCTTCCAGGGAGTGGATCCATTCCTGATGGAGCGGCTGTGGGATGACCTTTACGAGATGGGGGTCATCGAGCCGCGCCTCTATTTCCTGATGAAAAGAATCAAACTGAGGGACTGAGACCTCCCGGTTCACTCTTGTGCGGGAAACAGCCTGGCCGGCAGGAACGCCTTTCAGGGGAAGGCCGGAATGGACGTTTCCCGTTCCTCCCCCCTGAACCGGCATCATACCTGAATTTTTCGGAAGCCGAGGGCATCCGGCGCTGGAAACGGGGATTCAGCGAGCCCTTTTCCCTCTGGTTGGCGAGGGAGAGAAGCTACCGGGTGAACTCCATCTTCTGCACCTCGAGGCCGCCTATCGCCCGCAGCTTTTCTTCCATTGCCAGGATCGTGGCCTCCTCGCCGTAAGTTTCCAGGATCAAAAGACCGGAGGGCGAGCAGGAAGTGGCATCCACGTCGTGCATCCCCAGGCGGGTTTTGATATTGCATCCGTATTCCGTCAGGATCTTCTGCACATCCAGCGTCTTTTCCACTCTGTTGGTCACCAGTATGCCGAGGATAATGCGTTTTGCCATGGGTTCTCCTTTCTGGAACGAAATTTAGGCAAAATTTTACCGGATGTTATCCCCTTCGTCAATGAGGAGATTCCGCCTGCTCATCTCCCTGCCGGAAGTCAGGAGCGGAGGAATCCTCCCTCCTTGATGTGTCTTCCGGATGCCCATGCCAATGCCCCGTTCCCTTTCTTGTCGCGCTCCGGTTGACTGCCGCCGCCAAAGGGAGGGTGGGACAAAAAAACAGGGGCCTGGAAACGACTTCCAGACCCCTGAGATAAAAATTTTAATAAATGGTGCCGAAGGCCGGACTTGAACCGGCACGGTCATGAACCACTACCCCCTCAAGATAGCGTGTCTACCAGATTCCACCACTTCGGCACGATATCGGAATTTCCTTCCAATGCCCCCGTGTTTTCCTGTTTCAACCCCGCGGGCGAAGCGTAACGTACCCTATCTCCGCTGACCTTGTCAATATGAAAAGATGACCTAGCCCGTTTTTCGCGCTCCCCTTTGCCTTATTTCGCGGGCTGAGCCGAAGAGCCGGGTGCCGGTTGGGCCGAGGAGCCCGGAACCGACGGCAGCGCACTTTTGGCCGGCAGAGGCGCGGCTGCCGGTTTCTCGGCAACGGGCCGGGCGGCCCCCTCCATGAGGGAGGGGCCTTTGCGGATCGCCGTATAAGAGAGGGTGAGAGAAGTCAACATGAAGACGATGGCGACCGCCGTGGTCATTTTTCCGAGAAAAGTTCCCGCTCCGCTGCTGCCGAAGACGGTCTGGCTGGAACCGCCGAAGGCAGCTCCCATGTTGGCGCCCTTGCCCGCCTGGAGCAGGACGACCACCACGAGGACAAAACAGGAAAGGATGTGTAAAATAGTGATCAAAATCTGCACAATTTCAGCCTCATTAAAAGTTTTTTTCAGCTTACGGGTAAAGAATGATCTCCAGGAAGGAATCCACCTTCAGGCTTGCTCCGCCAACCAGACCCCCGTTGATATCGGGCTGGGCCATGAGCGAGGCGATGTTGCCGGGATTGACGCTGCCCCCGTATAGAATGGCATGAGAGGAAGCGAATTCCGTTCCAAAGAGACTGTCGAGCGTCGAGCGGATGAAGGCATGGGCTTCCTGGGCCTGGTCCGGCGTCGCGGTCTTGCCGGTGCCGATGGCCCACACGGGTTCATAGGCAACGACGAGGTGCGCTATATCACCGGTGTCAAAAGAATTCAATCCCTCTTTTATCTGCGTCTCCAGGACGGAAAAAGTCCGGCCTGCTTCCCGCTCCGCCAGGGTTTCCCCGATGCAGAAGATCGGTTTCAATCCATTTTCGCAGGCCGCCCGGATTTTCCTGTTGATGAAGGCGTTGGTGTCTCCAAAGAAGGTGCGCCTTTCGGAGTGCCCGATGATGACGCTGTCGCAGCCCGCCTGCCGGAGCATGTCCGCGGAGACTTCGCCGGTGTAGGCGCCTTCCCTGGCATCATGGAGGTTCTGGGCTGCCAGCTGGATCGGTGTATCCTTCAGCAGCTCGGAGACGGGATAAAGGCTGGGGAAAGGGGGAGCGATCAGGACGTCCCGATCCAGAGCCGCGGGCAGCGCTTTTTTCAGCGCCGCCACAAAATCCAGGGATTCCTGCACCGTTTTGTACATTTTCCAGTTTCCGGCAATGAGTGGTCTAATCATCGTATGTTTGCCTCCTCGGGGATGAAATGATGGTTATTCAAGACTTTCCAAAGCGTTGGAAGAATAGCGGTTAATTGCCCGCCGGTCAATCATTTTCTCCTGTTCCTGGAGTCTTAATCTGCGCTATAAGGTGATTCGCTCGTGCGATTCTCCCCATTGCCGGTCCTGGAAGGGCGGGCTCGGCCAGGAACGCGGGAGCAAAGGAGAGGTTATGAAGAATGCCGACATTGCCAGGGTTTTCGAGGAGATGGCGGATCTCCTCGAAATCAAGGGGGAGAATCCCTTCAAGATCCGGGCTTATCGCCGGGCGGCCCAGGTGATCGAACACCTGCCCCGGGAAGTTGCCGTGATGCTGGCGGCCGGCGAGGATCTGAAAGCTCTGCCCGGCATCGGGGAGGCGATTGCCGCCAAGACCGTGGAACTGGTTGCGACCGGCCGCCTCGCTGCGTGGGAGACCCTGCGGAATTCCCTCCCCAGAGGGCTGTCCGCCCTGCTGGAGATTCCCGGGATCGGTCCAAAAACCGCCCACCGCCTGGCGACGGAACTGGGGATTTCTTCGGTCGATGAGCTGGAGCAGGCGATTCTGGCCGGGCGCGTGTCCCACCTCTTCCGGCTGGGAGACCGGACGGCGCAGAACCTGCTCCGCCAAATCCAGTCCCTCCGGCGCAAGGATCAACGCATTCCGCTGGGGCAGGCTCTTCCCGTCGTCGAAGAGATTTTGTCCGCGCTTCGCCTGCTTCCGGGGGTAAAGAATCTAATGCCGGCGGGGAGCCTCCGCCGCTTCCGGGAAACCGTCGGCGATATCGACCTCATGGGGACAGCCGATGCTCCCGAGACG
This sequence comes from uncultured Syntrophus sp., assembly GCA_964555065.1. Lineage (GTDB taxonomy): Bacteria > Desulfobacterota > Syntrophia > Syntrophales > Syntrophaceae > Syntrophus. The sequence continues at coordinate 20,518 of CAZKRB010000023.1, read as the reverse complement.
GTCATCCGCTCCTTTGTGACCCTGCCCCAGGTCCGCGAGGTGTTGGCCCAGGGGCCGACGAAGGCCAGCGTGGTTCTCGCCAACGGGCTTCAGGCCGACCTGCGGCTGGTGGAGCACGAGGCCTTCGGGTCGCTCCTCCAGTATTTTACCGGCAGTCGGCAGCACAATATCGCCCTGAGAACCCGCATGCAGAAAAGAGGGCTCAAACTCAGTGAATACGGCATCACCGATACCGCTACCGGCCGGCTGGAAAAGTTTCCCACGGAAGAGGCCTTTTACGGACGCCTGGGGATGCAGTACATTCCGCCGGAAATCCGAGAGGATCGTGGAGAAATCGAGCTGGCGGAAAAAAAGGCCTTGCCGGAACTGGTCCGGCGTTCGGACATCCGGGGAGATCTCCATGTGCATACGGACTGGAGCGACGGCGCGGCTTCGCTGGAGGACATGGCCCGGGCGGCGAAATCCCTGGGCTACGAGTATCTGGCCGTTACAGACCACTCCGGGGGGCTGGGAATTGCCGGAGGATTGAATGTGGAGCGGCTGGAGCGGCAGATCGAGGCCATCTACCGGCTTAATGAACCGTCCGGAGGATTCCGGCTGCTGGCGGGGATCGAGGTCAACATCCAGGCCGACGGGCGGCTGGATCTTCCCGACGAGGTTCTTGCCCGGCTGGACGTGGTCGTGGCGTCGGTCCATTCCTCCCTGAATCAGGGCGAGTCACAGATGACCTCCCGGATTCTGAAGGCCCTGGAAAATCCTCATGTGGATATTCTGGCCCACCCCACCGGCCGCCTCATCGGGAAGCGGGAACCCGTCGCCGTGAATATGGAGGCGGTATTCCAGGCGGCAGCACAGTATCGCAAGGTTTTGGAGATCAATTCCATGCCCGACCGGCTGGATCTTCGGGACACTTCCATCCAACGGGCCGGGGAACTGGGGGTCCTGCTGGCGATCAGCACGGATGCCCACCGTCCGGGACACTTCGAACTGATGCGCTTCGGGATCGGCATGGCCCGGCGGGGCTGGTGCCGGCCTTCCTCCATCCTGAACAGCCGCCCCCTCGGGGAGGTCCTTGCTTATTTGCAGCGGGGCGAGGCCCCCTGAGTTCAGCGGTGGCGGGTGACGTTGATGCGGGGGCAGAGCTCCGACAGGGGACAGGAACTGCACAGGGGGGAAAGGGGGCGGCAGATTCGCTGGCCGAAGGAGACCAGCAGGGTGTTGTACCGGGACCAGTAGCGGCGCGGCAGGACAGTCTGCAGGGCCAGCTCCGTCTGTTCCGGCGTCTTTGTCCTCACCAGGCCGAGGCGGTTGGAAATCCGGTGGACGTGGGTGTCCACACAGATGGCGTCCTGCCCGTAGCTCAGGGAAAGAACGAGATTGGCCGTTTTTCGCCCCACACCTTTGAGGGACAGCAGGTTTTCCAGGGTATGGGGAACGCGGGAAGAGAAACGCTCAATAAGAGCTCGGCAGATCTCATGGATCTGCCGAGCCTTGTTGCGATAAAAGCCGACGGGATAGATGGTCCGGCTGATCTCCTCTTCACTCCGCTCCAGCATCGCCTCCGGTGTGGAGGCCACGCGGAACAGCCGCTCCGTGGCGGCGGCCGTCACCTCATCCTTGGTGCGCAGGCTAAGCACGGTGGAGATCAGGACCAGAAAGGGATCGTGGCGGGTTTCCGCAAGCTGGGTGACAATGGGGATTTCACCGCTTCCCGCACTGCCTTCGAGCTTTCCGATCAGGAGGTCGATTCGTTCGCTGCTCCAGAAACCGGGGGCTGACGTTGCCGAACTAACTGTATCCTTCCTCGTAGGCGAGCATGTCGAGGTGCAGTGTGGCGATGTCTTCGACGTCGAGATTGGCCTCCTGTTCCGAATCTCTCAGATCGACCATCTTGATATAGCGTTTGCAGACGTTGCACACATCCACCCGGTAGCGTTCGTCTCCTTCAATGGTAAAATAGGCCAGCGCATGCTGCTCTTCATTGCCGCAGAAGGGGCACTTCACCCGGCGGTAGTGCCATTCGAAGCCGCACTGGTTGCAGAAGAGATACCGCCGTCCGTCGCTGGCCTTGATCTCTCCGATTTTCGGCTCCTTGCCGCAGATGGGGCAGTAGCCTTCCGACCATCCGAGCCTGGAAATTTCCTCTCCATACTGATGGGCGATTTTTTCCAGTTCCGGCCTCAAACTTTCCTCGAGGAAAAGCTCCACGAGATCAAAAAAGTCATCATCCTTCTCTTCCGGGAATTCTTCGTCCGCCAGGGGATCGAAGGTGTGACGGATCATCTTTTCGAAGTCCAGAACTCCATCATGAAGCTGGGCCATCATTTCCTGTGTTTTTTCCGGCGACCGCTTGCCCGCGATGTCGAGCAGGCGGAGAAAATAGCTCTGAGGTACGGAAACATCGAATTTCCCGGAGATAAAATCGATCAGGGGCAGCCCGCCGGCCACTTTCTGGGGGATCAGGTGTTCATCCACCTGGAAAATCGCTCTTTTGGCCGTTTTGTGATACTCCTCTCGGAGGATGAGCAGCTCCGCCAGGATATCGAGCAGTTCGCCGTAGTGCGGGCTGTCCGATTTGTACTGTTCAATGGTTTTTAAGGCACCCAGCATGTTTGCCATGCAATTCAAGCCTCCTGTATTGGACTGTCATCTTGAAAAGAATTCAAAATGCGTGCTACGTATATAATCTTTTATGGGGAAAGTGCAAGCAATTAATCCTTGTTTTTTCCACGGATATATTCCTTGAAATGGCGGGGCGCTTCATCTATAAGTTGTGATAATCTTTTATGGTTAAACGGATTGTGCCTGCACCGTGAAAGCTGCCCCGTCCGGATGGGCGCCGCGATGGGGTGGAGAAAGGCGGCTTAAGCAAAAATGACGGCAAATAAATCCCTGATCCCGATTGTTTCCATTGTCGGAAAATCCAATACGGGGAAAACGACCCTCATCGAGAAGCTGATTCCCGAACTGACGCGCCGGGGATATCGGGTAGCGACGATCAAGCATCATCTCCATGATTTTGACATTGACAAAGAGGGCAAGGACAGTTGGCGGCACCGGCGGGCAGGGGCCCGGGCGACGATCGTTGCCACCCCCGGAAAGGTGGCCCTGATCGAGGATGTGGAGGAGGATTTCAGCATCGAAGCCCTGCGGGAACGCTATGTCCATGAGGCGGATCTGATTCTCACGGAAGGCTTCAAGGGGAATCCCCACCCCAAGATTGAGGTCTTCCGGGCGGCCCTCAAGCGGGAACTGCTCTGTCGCCCCGAGGATAATCTCCTGGCCGTGGCCAGTGACACCCCGCTGAACATCCAGGCGCCCTGCCTGGACATCAATGATGCCGAGGGGCTGGCGGATCTGATCGAAGCGGAGGTTCTGAAATGAGCCTGCCTGCTTCCCGATGAAACTTCCGGTGTGGCATGGATATTGGCAATCTTGACATCGAACGGATCCTGAAATGGATCCTCATTGTCCTGGTGACCGGTTTTATTGCCCAGTTCGGCAAGTCCTTTGCCACCTTTATCCTCAGGAAAATCCGGGCGGGAAGAACGGGAGAAGAGACGGTACGGGGAGCCGGCGAAGGGCGGCTGCTGCCGGAGCCGACCCTTCTGGAAAGCCCACAAGCCGTTGCCGGGGGAAAACCGGAGCCTGCTGCGCCCTGCCAGGGCTCCATCGAAGGCGCGAAAGGGGAAATCCTGCCCCCTGTTGCCGGTGACGACGATAAAACCCAGGCCAAGCTCCGGAAGAAAGCCCTCAAGGCAAAGGAGAAAGAGCAGAAGAAACTGGCAAAAAAGCCGTAACTCTTAAGCAACTTCAGCCTATCTGCCTGATGCACGGAAGCCGGACGCTATTCTATGATAAATCGCTGATCCTGTGGCCGGCGGAGGGCGCTTCCGAGAAAAAGGGAATTTCAGGCGACGGAGAACCCCGGATGGCGACTGTAAGTTAAAGGCCGTCCAAGGGAAGTCAGGGGAAACATCGGCGGGTTGCGACTTGCAGCCCGCAAACGGCGTCGGCTGGGGGAATTCAGACTTCGGGGGAAATTCCAGGGTAGCCCGGGTCCGCTTCCAGGGCGGGGCGCGCGGCCGCCTCCTTGGAGAGGATATCGCACCGTTCGTTTTCCCTGTTGTTCGCATGGCCCCGCACCCAGACGAAGGTGACTTCGTGGCGGGAGCAGAGGTTCAACAGCCGCTCCCAGAGATCGGGGTTGAGCGCCCTTTCCCGGGCGTTCCGCTTCCAGCCGTTGGCCTGCCACCGTTTTGCCCAGCTCTTGCTGATGGCATTCACGAGATATTGCGAGTCGGAGTAGAGCGTGACCGAGCACCTGCTCTTTAAGGCCTCGAGTCCCTTGATGGCGGCGAGAATCTCCATCCGGTTGTTCGTGGTCAGCCGATAGCCGCCGGAGAGTTCTCTCCGGTGCTCCCCGTAGAGAAGCACGACCCCCCACCCCCCCGGTCCGGGATTGCCCAGGCAGGCCCCGTCGGTGTAGATGGTCACTGTTTTCTGCGGAGCGGTGGCGCTGCGCTCCCGGGAAGTGCGGGTTTTTGTCTTGCCGGTAGTTTCCGCCATGGATGCAAGGTTCCTCTGTTTGTTTTCTCCCCCGATGGACGTTGCGTCTTTCTTAAAAGAAACGGCATCATACCTGAGTTGAGAGAGGAGTTGCAAGGAAAGAAAGACAAAATCGTAACAGGAAAGGTGCAAACCGTCTGCTCTAGAAGCTTATCGGACCTAAAAGGTGTTCATTGCATAACTCGTTTAAATCATTAAATATTAATTTTGGGCCAAAAATATTCAACCTCATAATTTCAAGTATTTACGAGGAAAGTCCGACAGACTCCTAGGGATAAGGGAGCCTGTGAACCCTGACGTTCCGGGATGGCTCGGGATACACAGTCCTCCTTTCGCTTTCCAAAATCGTTCCCTGACAGAAACTTCTTTACAATTCAGCCGGTTCTGATATTTCTTATGCATCAAGGAAAAATTCCGGAGATCCGGCGGGAGGTGGCGCGATGGACGAAAAAAACTGGCTGCAGCGATTTTCAAAATCGCGAAAGGACAAGTGGATCGGCGGGGTCTGCGGAGGGCTGGGCGAGCATACCCCCATCCCGTCGTGGTGCTGGCGGCTGCTCTTTGCTTTCCTTTTCTTCTTCTGCGGATTTGGACTGCTGATTTACATTCTCCTGTGGATCTTCGTTCCGAAAGGCGATCTCCTCCAACCCGGATCGGAAACGTGAAAACAGGGGAACTCCGATGAGCGAAGAATCCCTTTGTGCCGGACCTTAAGCCGGTGCGGCTGAAATCCTGGAGGAAAAGATCCTATGAACACCCTTAAAGTCGTTCTCCTCCTGGCTTCCCTGTCGGGGCTGCTGATGCTGGTCGGCTACCTGGTTGCGCGGGGCGCCGGCGTCGTCATTGCCCTTATCCTGTCGGTGATCATGAACTTCGGGAGCTACTGGTACTCGGACAGCATCGTCCTGCGCATGTACTCCGCCCGGGAGGTAACTCCGCAGGAGGCGCCCGTTCTCCATAAGGCGGTGGAATCGCTGTCGTCGAAAGCAGAGATTCCCGTTCCCCGGATCTACCTGATCGACAGCGAGACCCCCAACGCCTTTGCCACGGGGCGGAATGAAGACCATGCCGCCGTCGCGGTGACCTCGGGCATTCTGAAGATTCTGAACAGGGAGGAACTGGAGGGGGTCCTTGCCCATGAGCTTTCCCATATCAAGCACCGGGATATTCTCATCAGCACCATGGCGGCGACGGTGGCCAGCGCGGTCGTTCTCCTGTCCCGCTGGGCGGTCTTTTTCGGGAATGATGAGGGTGGAGGCATGATACCCGCCATTGCCACGGCGATTATCGCGCCGATTGCGGCCACGGTGATTCAGATGGCCATTTCCCGATCGAGGGAATACGAAGCTGATGGGGGAAGCGCCCGAATCACCGGCAAGCCGGAGGCCCTGGCCTCCTCCCTCCGGAAATTATCGCTGGCATCCAAGGTGAAACCCATGGATGCGAACCCTTCGACAGCCCATATGTTCATCGTGAATCCCTTATCGGGTGATTTCTTCATGAGCCTTTTCAGCACCCACCCGCCGGTCGAGAAAAGGATCGAGCGTCTGTTGCAGATGAAGGCGGTTCAGAAGGAATGACGGAAGGCGAGGTTGTGACCCCTTGTGCTTCATTTGGCCGGCCGATTCTCACGCCTCCGGGTTGATCTTCAACTCCTTCCAGGTTTTGATTCCCACGATGTTCTTTCCCCGTCATCGCCGCGGGAAAGGCGGCCTGGCTGCTCTTCATGGGGGTGCGGCCTACAGCGTAATAATCTGGTAACCTTTTTCGAGATAGGATGAAAAGGAGGGATGGCCCGTCATGTCGCCTCCCAGCGGGATTCCCACGGTTGCGTTATATTCCAGCACGCCCATTTTCGATGAGCAGGCTTTGCAGATGCAGTCAATCAATCCCTTCTCCTTTGCCTTCCTGTAGAGAGGATTCTCCGAAGTTTCCATTTCCTTCAGCAGCTTGACGGCTTCGCCCTCGATGACAATCTTTCCCCCCATCCCCTTGCTTTCCAGATCCAGGGCGTTCAAGAGCACATGAACAAAGCACATCGGGTTCCCATTAAAAGCAAAAATAACGAACTGGTTCATTTCAAGCCCTCCTTCAAAAATTTGCAGATTTTTTTCAAAGCAAACCGTTTACGCCTTATCACTTCTTTTCCTTCGCCCGGTCCGGCGACCGGATGCCAAGCGCCTTCAGTTTCCGGAAAAGCGTGCTTTTGTGTATCCCCAGTTCCCGGGCCGTGCGGTGCTTGTTCCATGCGTTCCGTCGGAGGACGTTGATCAGAAAAATCGCTTCCAGGTCCCGAAAGGACATGGCGTCCCACGCCGGCATTTCCGAAGCGCCGGGGATGCCGCAGATCGGCTCCGGAAGATGCGTCCGGTCAATCATGCCCGATTTGCACAGAATGAAGGCCCGCTCAATAATATTCTCGAGCTCCCGGATATTGCCGGGGTAGGTGTAGGTCATCAGGCAGGCCAGGGCCTCATCGGTTACGCCGGAAATTTCCTTGCCCTGGAGTACATTGAAATGTTCGATGAAGTGATCAACCAGAAGAGGGACGTCCTCCATTCTCTCCCGCAGGGGGGGAAGCTCCAGCCGCACGACATTGATCCGGTAGTAAAGATCCTCCCGGAATTTTCCCTCCTTGACCAGATCCCAGAGCTTTTTGTTGGTTGCCGCGATGATCCGCACATCGTGGCGGATGCTTTCCACCGCACCCAGAGGCTCATAGGTCTTCTCCTGAAGAACGCGGAGCAGCCGGACCTGCATGGCCGGTGAAATATCCCCGATTTCATCAAGGAAAAGGATCCCTTTGTCCGCCAGCTTGAAGCGGCCCGGTTTATCCTTCCGGGCATCCGTAAAGGCTCCAGCCTTGTATCCGAACAGTTCCGATTCCAGAAGCGTGTCCGGCAAGGCGCCGCAATTGACCGCAATAAAGGGCCTGCTTTTCCGCGGACTGAGGTTATGAATGGCCTTGGCGATGAGCTCCTTTCCCGTTCCGCTCTCCCCTTCGATGAGAACCGTACTGGAGCTGTTCGCCATATCCGGCAGGATGCTGAACAGTTCGTGCATCCGATGATTCCGGGAGATGATGTCCTCAAAGGAATAGCGCCCCTCAATTTTCTTGCGAAGCTGCTCTTCCAGGCTGAGATCCCGGAAGGTTTCCACCGCTCCGATAATCCGGTCCTCTTCATCGCGAAGCAGCGCCGTGGAAATGCTGATGGGGAGTCGCCGCCCTTCGGCATTGACGATATAGACCGTGCGGTTGATCACCGGCTTTCCCGTCTGCATGGTTTTTTCCAGAAGGCAGCCGCGATCGCAGATGTCCGCTTTCAACACGTCCTTGCACCGTTGTTCGATGGCCTCCTCGTAGGAAACGCCGGTAATCCTTTCCGCCGCGCGGTTGAAGGACCTAATGTGCCATTGATCATCGACGGAAAAAACGCCATCGGCGATGGAGTCGAGAATAATATCCCTTTCCCGGGGAACGGTTTTTTTGCTCTGTTCGCTCATTTCTGCTGTGGCATCCATTTCTAGACAGGGCTTGGTTCCCAAGATCGGGAATCCATCCTATTCCTGCAGGGCAGTCAAGACGCTGCAGCCCATATGACTGTATATAGAGAGTGGATGTTTATATGTCAACGGCCTATCGGCGATCTTCCTTCATGATCAGAAGACGTGAACGGCCGAATGAATGGACGCTGATTTGCAAGATGAACCGCTGCTCGGGCCATAGACCCGGCCGGAGTTACGGAATGCATCGTCGGCCAGCCGGCACTGCACCTGGGAATTTATTCTTCCTTGATCCCTGCAATAATTTCTTCCAGGGTTTCCCCCTCGGTCCTCTGCGCGGCAACTCCGGCGTTGCTGAAAACATAGCTGGGACCTTTGTGGGAAAAATCCTCGGCCATGAAAACCTTGTCCACTTTCTGGTCGACGAGCCATTCCGCCACCCGGATGCCTTTGGCCGTTTCGACGTCCTTATGGGGATTTTCCAGGATTTCCTCGTGTTGAAGAGCGTGATCGGCGAGGCGAAGCGTCAGGATGGCGAAGAAAGGGGACTCACCGAAATGATGACTCACGGTCCCTGAAGCATCCGCCAGGGGAACGGCAAAGCAGATGTGGGAGCGGGGGCGGGGCTCGTAAGAAATCGTGACATGCTCCACATGGGGGATATTCTCCCGGATGCTCCGCTCAAGAAAAAGGCTGATCTGATGGGCCTTTTCAAGATCCCCCGTCCTCAGGATCACATTGGCCTGAAGAAAGCGGAATCGGCCCGCATTTCTCCCTGAGAGCGATTGGACGCTCACCACCATGGGATGGCTCCTCAGGAGGCTTCGGGCCGCATCAAGGGTTTCGAAATCAAGGGAAGCGTCCAGAAGAACCCGCATGCCGTCGGAAAGGAGGTGCCAGCAGGCATGGGCAATGAAGACCAGGACGGCTCCGGCGGCGACCCGGTCGATGGAGAGCCCCCACAGAGAGAAATGCCATCCGAAATAGCCCGGCAGGACGGAAACCAGCACGACCAGGGAAGACAGGACATCCACCTGGCGATGCCGACCTTCGGCAAACAGGGTTGGAGACTCGGTCTGCCTGCCGATCCGGATGGCGTAATGACCAAAGAGGAAAGTTGCCGCGACGGCTACCACAAGCAGAATGACGACTCCCAGTGAGATCTGCGGCGGCAGAGCGTCTCGGGTGAATAGTTCCCGTGCGATTTCAAAACCGGCAAAAAAGATGGAGAGCGCAACAAAGACGGAAAGGAGGTTTTCGATTTTGTAAAGCCCCAGCGGAAAGGCAGGGGTCTTTCTTGTGGAAAGCTTCAGCCCGCCATAAAGGGCGAGGGAAGCAAAAGAATCGGTTGCGGAATCGATGGCTCCCGCCGTGACGGCAAGGCTGTTAGAACAAAGCGCAAGCACGCCTTTCATGACCGCCAGGCCGAGGTTCAACAGGAAGGCATACAGGGCGACCCTGCCGATTAATTCCGTCTCTGGATCGTCATGGGCATCCGACCGTTGGGGAGGCAGAGTCCCACTGCCGACCGTGGGCTTCTTCATGGACCTCCTTCTTCTTTTTCCATCTTCAAGGCCGATTGTGCGCCCTTTACAAGGTAGAAGTTCCGTCTACCCGATATGATGAAGGTTACCTTGCCAAGCTTCACCAGGACGTTGAGGCGCTTGAGAGCCTCCGTGACATGGATGCCGAGACCGTCTGCGATGTCCTCCGAGGTGCAGGGACGCCTGCGCAGCAGGGCCAGGACGTCCTCTTCCCTGCCTTCGGAAAAAGCCGAAACTTCAAAATGATCGGGACCCTCCTCACGGATGATCTCCACCATTCCGGGAAGAAGCTCTTTCAGGGACAGCAGCTCTTCCAGAGAAAGGGGATAGGCGAATTCCTCTGCGGGCGGACGGCAGACTGTATTGAGTTGAACGCGTGCCGGCGCGATGCGCTTTACCAGGGCGGCGATCTTTTCGACATGGGAGGGCAGGCCGGTCACCCCCTTCAGCAGCAGGACTTCAAGCCATACCTGACCCGGGAACCGCCGGGTAAACTCGATGAGACCGTTCACCACCTGCGCAAAGGCAAGATCTCTGTGGGGCCGATTCACGTAACTGAACAGTTTTTCATCCCCGGCATCCAAAGAGGGGATGACTAGATCGGCCGCCATGAGGTCCTCCTGAACCTCCTGCATCCACAGCAGGGAACCGTTGGTCAGAACGGCGACGGGGATCTTCGTCAGAGCCTTGATCTCCCGGATCAAGCCTCCAATCCGTCTGTTCAGGGTCGGCTCTCCTGATCCTGAAAAAGTAATGTAATCCGGTACGTCGCCCTCCGCCAGCTTCCGCTTCACTTCATCCAGAATGGCTTCGGCGGGAAGATACTCCCTCCTCTCCACCGTCTTGTGGGGGGTCCTGCCCAGCTGGCAGTATACACAGTCGAAGGTGCAGGCCTTGAAGGGAACGAGATCCACCCCCAGTGAGCGGCCCAGGCGCCGCGACGGAACAGGCCCGTAAATATATTTAAAATTTCTTTCACGCGTGTATTCATCGGTCGACATGATGTTTCAACCCTCCATCATTTGCCATAGTCGCGTTTTCCTCGCTGTATGGCTGTTTCCTCGTCTACCTCGTCCTGCCAACCGTTGCGCGTGGTCTGGACGAAGTCGAACTTGGCCGTATAGGGCTTGATGTCCAGGAGCGGCGTGCCGTCCAGGATGTCCACGCCATCGAGATAAAGGACATTTCCTTCTCGGCGGATCAGCTCGACAATGCTCAACCCGATGGGATTGGGGCGGCGCGGCGCCCGGGTTGAAAAAATACCCCTCATGATATCCTGGAGAAAAGGTTTGACCATCAGCTTAGCCGACTCTGCCCGATGGAGATGGTAGATGAGGTAGAGGTGGGAAAACCCGTCCAGGTCGCTCAACCCCTTCTCGAATTCCGGGTATATTTTCACTTCTCCCTTGCATCCCCGGGCATAGACAGGCTGGATGGGCGTCTTTTCCGGAACGGTATGTTCACTGTGAATGACGCCGATGGGCCGATAGATGATGACGGCTTCCTCCATACTCGACTGGGTTGCCGTTCCGGTGTTTTGACTCTTATCGCTAGATTTTATTTCGTGCATCCCTTGCTCCTTCAATCCGGCATCTTCACTCATGCAACAGATCATCAAGCCGCCAGCGATGATTCGGAAGGAGGAGTTCATCGAGTGCTCCTCCAAGAAAAATCGGCACGAAGCCGCTTACAATAAAGCGAGGTAGGATTTGCGGCTGAACCGTTGGATCACCCGCGTTCCCACGCCATGACGGACCGCTTTGAGCACCCTGTCCTTGTCGACAGGTACTGTACCGGCCACCATGTGAACCGGCAGATGCGAAAAGACTTCCCCAACCATGGGCGTGCTGGGACCAAGCAGAACGGTTTTCACCTCACTGCCGGTATGCTGGAAAATTTCTTCCGTCGTGTTGTTTAAGATCGAGGTCGAGGTGAGAATCATCACCTGAGCCCAACTTTTCAGCCTGTCGTAAAATTCCGCCTTGTTCCCGATGTTTCTGGCGATATCGATGACCTCCAGGAGAGCGCCTTTTTCTCTCATCATCCTGGCCACGGGCGCGAAATCGCCGACCATGGCCACCCTCGTTTTTTCCCCGATCTGTAAGCTTTCAAAAAGAACCGAGTTATCCTTATCTTCCGGCAGGGACAGGGCATGCTGGTAGTTAAGGGCATTCACCAAGGCAAGAGCCATGGTCTTTTCCAGGGGATGAGGACTTTTGATTTTCTCCAGAAGTTCAAGAGCGGGTTTCCCCTCGAAATCGTAATACCTGTTGACGAAGGTGCAGCTTCCCTTGTTGGTGAAGTAGGTATAGGCGATGCCGATTCCCCCGTCGGAGGTGGTTACGGCCGTATAGCCCAGTCCCAGGGAGACCTGTTCAACGAAAACGTCCCGGGCTTTGTCCTCAAAAAAACGGTACATCCGATCATCTACTTCCATCATAGCCCCTCACACAGAAAATGCTGTGCCGGAAAAAACTCCTGCCGGCGAAGAAAGCTTACCGACAACCTCCCTCTGTTAATCCTCGCGGAGACCGGCATCCAGAAGTTCCCCGGCATCTCTGACCGCCAGCCTGCCGTCCAATCCTTCCGCCTTGATCGCGTCGTCGAGCATCTTGGCGCACTGAGGGCAGGCGACGACCAGGATTTCCGCTCCCGTCTCCACGGCCTGCCTGACCCGGATTCTGCTGGGGCTGTCCCCTCCCCCCCCCATAATATCCGTGAAGAAATTGCCTCCCCCACCGCCGCAGCAGAGGGCGTTTGCCCGATTCTGGCGCATTTCCACCAGCTCGATGCCGGCAATGGCCTGGAGAATCTTGCGGGGGGCTTCGTACTCGCCTCCATGCCTGCCCAGGTAACAGGCGTCGTGAAAGGTTACGCGGGCAGAAAAGGGCCCCGGCTTCAGTTTGCCCGATTCGATCAGCTGACTGAACACCTGGGAATAATGCAGAACCTCAAAATCTCCCCCATAGGCCGGATATTCTTTTCTAAAGGCGTTGAAGGCATGGGGATCGAGGGTGATGATCTTCCGGATACCCAGCTGACGGAAGAGGGCGATATTGTTTTGTGCAAGATACTCAAAAAGCCCCGACTCCCCCAGGACGCGAACTTCATTGCCGTCGCAGGGTTCCCGCTCTCCAAGGATTCCGAAGGAAACACCCGCCCTGATGAGATTCCGGCTCACCGCCTGCGCGATCTTCCGGCCCCGCTCATCGTAGGATCCCACACAACCGACATAGAACAGGTACTCCTGGCCGTCATAGGGCGGGACGGGAAGATTCTCGGCCCAGGAGGACCGTTGGGCCGCCGGCAGATTGTAGGGGTTTCCGTGGATCGAAATGGCCTTGAAGTAATCCCTTACGCTGGGGGGAATCCGCCCTCCATTGACCAGTTCTTCCCTGGCGGCGATGAAGATGTCGATAAGATTCTCTCGAAACGTAAAGGCGCAATGCTCGACACAGTTTCCGCAGGTGGCGCAGGAATAGAGAATTTCCTGAAAGCGTTCACTGTTTTCGATCTCCCCGTTGAGCCAGGCGCGGATCAGCCACATCCGCCCGCCCGGGGCAAAGGTGTCGAACCGGTATTTTCGGTAAGGAGGGCAGTTGAAATTCTCGTAATCGAGGGTAAATTTGCAGTACCCGCAGCGAAAACAGCGATGGAGAATGTCGGCGTATTTCATCTAGATGCCCTCCCAGTTTCCCGGATTCATGATTCCCTGGGGGTCCAGCGCCTCCTTGATTCTCTTCATGAGCCTGGCGGTCTGAGGGTCCATCTTTTCCAAGGCGATCCGCTGCTCATCCAGCGTCGGCTTCCAGAAGAGTCCGCCGATGGACAGGGCGTACGCGCTTGCTTCGGAAAGGGCCATCCGGGTCCGGTTCAGCATGTCCGCATCCGCCCGATTGAAAGTAAAGGAAAAGGCAAACATCATGGCGTGCCCCTTGTCGATGATCCTGGCCGTCGCGTGATACTTGAGGTCATATTTTACCGCCAGCTCATCGAGCTTCCGGGAGCACTGGGGATACCGGTCGATGGGGACGATCGGCCCGGAATATTCGAAGCCGCCCCCCTTGGTCACATCGGCAAAGGTTGTGGCGCTGCGCTGCGGCATGTCCAGGAGCGTTTTTTTCATCCCCTCGCCGACGGTCATGAATCCGCCGTCCTTGTTCCGGATAAACCCGTACAGGGCGTGAAAGAGGGTCTTCTTCTTGAACTCCATCTCTTCCGCGCTGTCCCCGGTGAAATAAATCACAACGTGGTGATTGCCGCTGAAGATCAGCGGCAGGGGCTGGGCGAAAATGTTGATGTCCTCCGCCATCTCCGTGTGGGTGAGTTCGTAGATGATCCCGGGAACAAAGTCCGGGCTGTCAGTGATAAAGATCTCCACGTCCCGCAATTTTTTCCGCGGATACAGCTTGATCCCCACCTTGGTGAGAATCCCCGTCGCCCCGAACCAGCCGAGGAAAAGACCGGAGAGATCCGGCAGGGGAGGGCCCTTGGAAAACCATTCGTCGGACAGGGCGCAGGAACCGATTCGACACAGTTCGCCCGATGGGAGGACAACCTCGAGGCCGGAAACCATGTCGGAATTGAATCCCTGCTGCTGGGTCAGGCGCCCCTGCCCGTGTATCATCACATTGGCGGCCACCGTGGCGGCGGCAGGCGAATCGGGGGTGCTGAACCGAAGCCGGGGGTAATACCGGTTGAGGTGGGCATGCAGCGCCCCCGTGGAGGTGCCGCCTTCCACCACGGCATACCGGGCGGCCTCGTTGACCTTCAGAATTCCGTCCATGCGCTTCAGGTCCAGAACGATTCCCCCCTTCTGGGGAATGACGAGACCGCTCAGGGACATCCCCGCCCCCATGGGAACCAGGGGCACTTTCTCCCGCCCCGCCAGTCGGACGATCGCCTGAATTTCCTCGACGGTCCGGGGCAGGACAACGTAATCGGGCGCATGAGGGGGCATCAGCCCGGGGTCTCTTCCATAGAAATACCGCTCTTCCGCGCAGGTGGAAACGTAAGGATTGCCTACGATCCCGGCAAGGGCCTGGGCCATGCGATCCATCTCACTGCCCTCCTTCCGGTTTTTCACCGATCGCCATGCGGCACAGATCGATCAGGTGCAGGGGGGGCATTCCCCGCGCGGCCACCAGGGGGCTGAGGGCATTCATGCACCCGTGGCAGTTGAAGATGCAGTACTCGGCGCCGCTTTGCGCCATATCCTCCAGGTTCCGGCCCTGGACATCCGCCATCAGGTCATAGCCGTACATCGCCCGGAAGATGCTGCCGCAGCACAGGGCGGTTTCATCCTGGTAGGCCCTCTGCACCAGGGTTGCGCCGATCCGATCCATGATCTTCTGCACAAAAAGATGGCTGTCCCCGCAGAGGCGATTGGAGCAGGGGCGCTGGTAAACCACCTTCACATTGAGAGGCTTTATTCGATCCTTCAGCGCCGTTAAGCGGTTGTACAGGTATTCGAAATAGTGCACCGCTTTGAAGGGGACCGCCATGCCGTAGGCGGGTGCCAGGGAGGTAAAGGCGGCATAGCACTCGTCATGGAGAAAGATGACCTCTTCAACACCCAGCTTATGGATGTTTTCGATAACCCGGGGGAGGCGCTCCTTGAACACGTTCGTATTGGCAAAATGGATGTAGACGACGTTGCAGAAAAACTCCTGCCCGAAGAAGTAGGAGGGCATCACGTCCTCGAAGAGTCTGCCCTTCGTGATCTCCTTCAACTGTGGCATGAATCCGAAGGAAAGGGCGATCTTTCCGATCCTGCCCAGTTCATACTTCCCCTTGGGCTCGCCGATATGGATCCACTGCCGCGTGATGGCGCGAGGGGCCGTCAGGATGCTCTTGTCCTCTCTCCTTTCGTTGATGAGGTAAAAGGGATGATTGCCCCGCTTGCAGTACTCCTCGCAGGCATAGCAGGTGACGCAGTCCCGCAGCACCGGAGAATCTTCACCCCGGAAGATCTTGACCATCTCTTTCCTGGCCGAATCGGCTTCAAATTTCAGGTACTGGCACTGAACCAGACAGGCACCGTCCGGGCAGGCCAGACACCGCTTTTCATCGAACTTGAGCTGATACATCAAGACCTCCTTTTAAAGGCCCTCTTCTTTTTGCTCCCGGAAAGAAAAATTAATCCAGGCGTTTGAGCTTTTCCGGATAGGATCGGGCAAGGTCCACATAGAGCTGCTTGCCCCAGGTCCAGAATTCCTTGTGCCTTGGCTGCACGTCTCCAACCACCTTTGCCGGCACGCCGGCAACGAATTTCTCCGCGTCGATCCGGGTCTTGCTGGGAAGAACCGAACCTTCCGCGACGATGGCCCATTTCCCGACCGTCACCTTCAGGCTGAGCACCGCACCCATGCCGATCACGGCGAAATCATCAATCCGATCGGCATGGAGAATCGCCCCGTGGCCCACCGTAACCCGTTCCCCGAAGATGCTCAGCCCGTCCGGCTCGATGTGAACCACGGCATTTTCCTCAATGGCGGTTCCCGGCCCGATCCGGATACTTCCGTAGTCGCCGCGTAAGATGACCCCGTGGCCGATATAGCACCCATCCCCGATTTCGACATCTCCGATCACCCGGGCGGAATCGCTGATGTAAGCGTCCTTTCCGATTCTGGGTATCCGGTCACCGAATGAATAAATCGCCATGCGACGGATTCGCTCCTTTCTTTCCTCAGATTTTCACTGTATTTTTCAACCGCCGATACGGCTCATCGGCCGAACGCATTTGCGGGGGTTGTTCAAGTCGAGGTCGTGCCCCTTTGGTTTGTTTAAAATCGTATCCCGGATCAGCGAAGAAAGATAGCTGTCCTCCCGACCTTCCCGCAAGGGGGTTTTGAGGTCCGTCTCCTGGTCGGAAAAGAGGCATCCCCGCAGCTGCCCGTCCGCCGTCAGGCGGAGCCGGTTGCAGGTCTCGCAGAAATGGTGGCTCAATGCTCCGATCAAGCCGATCTTGCCCTTGGCGCCTTCGAGGATGTACATTTCCGCCGGGCCCGCCATGGATTCCGATCCCACACGCCGGACGGGCCCCAGGGTTGAAATCCGTTCCAGGATTTCTTCTATGGAAATAAACCCCTTCATCCGGGCGTCGGCCGCCCCGATGGGCATCATTTCGATGAAGCGCACATGATAGGGTTTCCGGTAGGTGAGACGGGC
Source organism: uncultured Syntrophus sp. (assembly GCA_964555065.1). Taxonomy (GTDB): domain Bacteria; phylum Desulfobacterota; class Syntrophia; order Syntrophales; family Syntrophaceae; genus Syntrophus. The sequence goes on along the minus strand of CAZKRB010000023.1, from coordinate 3,731 downwards.
GAAGTCCAGGATTTCATCATCATTGAAGCCTTTCATGGCAACTACATTGAGCTTGATGGGCGCCATTCCCACGGATTCGGCCTCTTCAATCCCCTCCCAGACCTTCTCGAATAAAGGCCGCCGAGTAATGGCGTTGAATTTCTCCGGCTTCAGGGTGTCCATGCTCACGTTGATCCGGCAGAGGCCCTGTTTCCGGAGGTCACGGGCGAACTCTTTCAGGAGGACGCCGTTGGTCGTCAGGGTGATTTCCTTCAGGTTTTCTATCCTGTTGAGCCTGTCTATAAAGGAGACAATGTCCCTCCGCACCAGGGGCTCGCCGCCGGTGAGCCGGATCTTTCGAATGCCATTCGCAACGCAGAGTTTTACAAGATGCAGCATTTCTTCATAGGTCAGGATCTCCCTGTGGGGAATAAAGGTCATCCCTTCGTCAGGCATGCAGTAAACACAGCGCAGATTGCAGCGATCCGTTACGGAAAGGCGCAGGTAGTTGATGCTTCGGTGTTGTCTGTCCAGCAAATCGGCTTTTTGCTCTTCAGTCATTATGGAAGGTCCCTTTCAAAATATTGATCGCTCTCCTTTACCATGTTGATCAGGAAGTCTCCATAACCACTTGAGTTTTTTTTGCCAGAAGGTCTCGCATAACGGCCGCACGGACAATTCTGTGCGGGCGGCCGTTGGGGTTATAATCGCCGCGGTTTTATTCCGCGGCCTTTCCGGATTCCAGCTCGTCCAAGCGCTTCTGGAGAGCACGCAACTCCGCTTTCAGGGCGTCGGCATCACTTTTAAGCATCTGCTTTTCCATTTCCGGCTCAGGGCCCTGGTCGGGAGCGGCATAACCAGCAGGCCGCGTCCATCCCCAAAAATCAGAGGCAAAAAATCGATTTCTCCAGCCGCGACCTCCGCCCCGGATTCCGCGTCCTCGGCCGTAACCCATTCTGGACGCCGGCGGAGCATCCATGTAACCTGGCGAACCCGGCCATGAGCAGGCTCCGGCTCCGCGCCCCGTCATCGGACCCGTTCCCGTGGGTCCCGTTCCATCTCCTCTCGGCATGATGGTACCTCCTTTATTCTATTAATATAATACGTTAAACATTTTTTAACCCAGAATCCTACTCCCTGGCCATTGCGCTTCCGCATTGCGGGCATTTCTGCTCGGCGCAGGGGCTGCCTATTTTGTGAGGTTCCCTGTGGCCGCATTGCGGACACACACAGAATCCATCCGGTCCCGCCGCAAGGGGCCCTCCCATCCGGCCCGGTACCCGGCCGCCACGGCCTCGGCCTGGTCTTCCGCCCCCTCCCATGGGGCCTGTTCCATCTCCTCTCGGCATAATCACGTCCTCCCTTCCGAATAGAATCCTTTTTGATCAAAGCCTGCAGCTTTGATCTTTCTGCAGACGATGTCATTCACCGAAGGGGAATCGACCTTTCATATTCCGGCATTCCCCCGTAAGTTAAAAGGCATTCTCTATGCCAATATTTCTTAAAAAGATGAAGGCGTCTAACTATCGGTATATATTAGATGATAGTAATTAAGGGGGGGCGGCAGAAAATATTGAGTTGCGTATCTGCTACGATATTGCGCACAAATAGATGCAAATATGCATCTATACATCAAACAGAGCAGAATTTCGTGTTTGAGAAACGAGGATCGGGGAAGGGCATTGGAGACGCTCAGGGTTTAACAAGAAAACAGGCTGAAAAGATTGCTGATTAAGATATTGCCGCATTTTTTGAGTCAGGGCTTGTCCGGATACGCGGATCCGAAGATCCGGTCTGTCAGCTTCACGTACCAGGCGGCGGACTGGACCTGGATGATGTAGGCCAGGGCGATGACCAGTGCAGCTTCCGATCCCTGGGGACCGAAGGCGTTCATGGCGATGGCCAGGGCGATGGAAAGGTTGCGCATGACGGTGCCGTAGACCAGGGCGATGGCATCACCCCTGGGGAGCAGGCTTTTCCCCGTTGCGGTGCTCAGGCTGTAATTGAAAAGATAGAGAAGCAAAAGGGGAACAACGATGCCGATGAGCTGCTGAGGCTGGTCAGCAACTGCCCGGGCCTTCACGGCAATGGCGATGAATACGATTCCCAGAACGCCGATGGTGGAAAGGGCGGGAAAGCGGGGCGCCCAGACATCCTGGAAGGCCTTCTGCCCCACCGTCGCCACCAGGGCCTGCTGGGTGGCAAAGCCTGCAGCCATGGGCAGAAAGACAATGAAGACGATCTGCTTCATGACGGCCGCCGTATCAACGGTGACCTGGGCTCCCAGAAGCCATTTCACGTAAAAGGGCGTAACCAGCGAGCCGAGGATGAGGCCTATCACCGTCATTTTCACGGCCGCTTCGAGGTTGCCCTTGGCAAAGCCTGTCCAGGAAATGGTCATGCCGCTTGTAGGTACCAGGGAAGCCAGAAGCAGGCCCAGGGCCAGGAAGTGGTTATCGGGGAAGAAAATTTTTCCCAGTCCGAAGGCGGCGAAGGGAATGACCGCAAAGTTGATGAGCTGGGTAAGCAGTTGAGCCCTGCCGTCGCCCCCCTCCAGCACCTTCTTGATCCGGAGGGTCACCATCATGGGATATACCATCAGGAAGGTGAAGGGGATGATGAGGGACTTGACCCATTCGGCATCAGTGACCAGGCCGTAAAAAAATCCGGCCGCCATCAGAGTCGGGATGGCAATTACCAGGTTCTTGTTGATGGACGAAAGAAGAGACCACATGGCAGGATTTTTTCTCCAGGATGGCGTCCGCCGCGATCATACCGGATCGTTTGTCAGAGTAGCCCTCGATCCGCGGTTGAACCGGATTGCCTGATCCAGAATTCAATCCATGCATTTCAAGGTGTTTATCCACTTTCAGCGTCGATTGCCGTTCAATTTTCCGACAAGGGAGGCATGATATGCATGATCCGATGGAGATTGAAAAGGCTGTGAATTTCCCTTTCCGGGAATGAGCATAGGGAAAAGACGGCTGTATGTCAATAAAGAACTGACCGCAGCGGGTTGTGCGGGAGACCGGCTTAGGGATTGTAAAAATATAACTATTACAAACACGTTCGAGGAGATATGGAGTAGTTCCATTCCCCATGAAAAACATCTCTGACTATATTTATGGCTTCAAACTCTTCGTCGGGAACCTTTATTCCCTTAGGGTACTGTCTTTTGTCCAATTCAGCCTTTACAGAAAGCCCTGTTTTCGTTTTTGTGCTGGCAATCAGATTGATCATCACTTCATGGCTAATCAAGGGTTCACCCCGCCAGTTCATGGTGATAAAGGAAAACAGGCGATGTTCAATCTTGTTCCATTTACTGGTTCCTGGAGGATAATGACAGACTCGAATCGGAATGCCGATTTCATCAGCCAAGCTCTGCAACTCCAGCTTCCACAACCTTACACGGCCACCATTACTTCCACCGCCGTCTGCGGTAATAAACAATTCTTTGGCAGTGGGGTACGCTTTGCTTCCAACAACATGCCACCAGCGTCGAATTGTTTGCACTGCGAATGCCGCGGTATCATGATCAGTACCGACACTCACCCAACCTTCGTCGGCTCCGATATCGTAAACTCCGTATGGATTAGCACGGCCAGCTTCTTCAATAAAATCGTGAACCTTTACTTCAGGAGGTTCTCCTTTGGGACACCACGTTTGGCCATTGTTTTTAAAGCGGCCTATCAGCTCTTTGAACTTATCCCCATTGTCAAGACAGAAAACAGGTTGATATAAGGTGCATCAGG
>CAZKRB010000022.1:0-42678 GCA_964555065.1 uncultured Syntrophus sp. | reverse complement strand
TACAATTAATAATTACAATATGTTACGAGTCATTTGCGCCTGCGAAAGTTGAGTAGTTAATTTAAGTTGTTATGCTTGAAAATGGCCTGCCCCTGGCAAGTTCCCTGTTACTCTTTACTGGAAGGTCACGGCGGTGAAAAATGAATGGCTTGCCGGGAAAGGCCATCTTCCAGGTCGCCTAAACCCGACGATTTTGCTTGACGATCGCCGCGGGAATACAGTAACAGGCTGTTTTTCTATTCAATAATCTGATGATGAATGATCGTTTTGCCGGACGGTGATGACAGGAGCCGATCATGACGGAAAAAATGGCTGCCCTCGAAAAACTGATCTCAACCTTCCCCAGCGCCATCGTGGCCTTCTCGGGAGGGGTCGACAGCACCTTTCTGGCGGTGGTGGTTCACCGCGCTCTGGGAGAGCGTTGCCTGGCGGTAACCGCCGTTTCCCCCACCTATCCCGAGACGGAACTGACGGAAGCCAGAGAGCTGGCGGCCCGGCTCGGGTTTCCCCATCAGGTCATCCAGACCGATGAATTTGAAGATCCGGACTTCATCAATAACCCCCCGGAACGCTGCTACTTCTGCAAACGGTCTTTATTCAGGAAATTGAAGCGGATCGCGGTAGAAAAAGAATTTGCCGTTGTTCTCGACGGCGCCAATCTCGATGACCTGGCGGATTTCCGGCCGGGCCACCGCGCCGCCTCGGAGCTGAAGGTCCGTAAGCCCCTGCAGGAAGTGGGGTTGACCAAGGAGGAGATCCGCGGGCTGTCAAAGGAGATGGGGCTGTCTACCTGGAAGAAACCGGCCTATGCCTGCTTGGCGTCCCGGATCCCCTACGGCCGGAAGATTACCGTCGAAGCTCTGGCGAGGATCGATGCGGCGGAGCGTTTTTTAAGGTCCCTGGGGTTTGAGGAAATGCGGGTCCGGGATCACTTCCCCGTCGCCCGGCTGGAAATCGCCCCAGACGACCTGGAACGGGCCTGGCAGCGCCGGCCGCAAATCGCCTCAAAACTGCATGAACTGGGATTTCCCTACGTGGCGATCGATCTGGACGGGTTCCGTTCGGGGAGCATGAATGCCGTCTTGCCTGAGGAACTGAAGGCCTAGCGGCTGAAACCGCCGCGTAGCCCGCGGTTTCAGCCTGCCGGATCGTATTTAAAAATCTCCCATTGAACCGACTTTTTCGCTTTCCATCCCTTAAGAAGCCAGGGAAATTTCATCCCCCACCCGAATGACCCCTTCCGTGAAGACTCTGACGAAAATGCCTTCCCGGGGCATGACACAATCTCCAATCGTGTTGAAAATCGCACAGCGGTCATGACAGACCTTTCCGATCTGGGAAACTTCCAGGAGGGCGTCCCCGATCTTCAGCTTCGTTCCCAGGGGCAGGAGATGCAGCACAATTCCTTCCGTGGTGAGATTTTCAGCAAAGTCGCCGTAATGGATCTCCAATCCCTTATTTTTTATTTTTTCGATACTTTCCTTAGCCAACAGGCTGACCTGGCGGTTCGGCAGAATCCCCGCATGGGCATCTCCTTCAATGCCGGAATCTGCAATCAGCCGGCATGCTCCCACGGGCTCTTTTTTCGCCCCGACCTTTTTCCCGATATTTACCGATAAGATTTTTCCTGCCACTGCTGTTCCCACTTTTCTTCCTCCTTCTTTTTTGCATCCGTTGTGATCTCAGAAACGCCATAATCCTTTAAACCGGAATTGCAACCGGCTCCAGCCCAGACTCATGACGAATTTTGCGTGAATACGCTGAATGCACCGAATGTTAATCTCTACCATAAAGGTAGTAATTCCTACTTTAAAAGGAATAATTATTCCAAGCATATTTTCATTATTTTTTTACCGGCTAGCCCTATAAATCATGCCGTTGATCAGGAAACCGGAAGGAATCAACAAGAAACTACAACCGTTCGAATAAAAATTGTGATAATTTTAAAACGCTTGAAATAGACAGTCCACAAGTTTCCTCCAAGTGGATGACTGTGCCTGAATCTTGTGATCGTTATTGTCATTACTTTCTATATTGTCATGCAAGCCCAAAGCGAAGGGGAAAATTGCGAAAGAGGAAGACGATCTGATTAAGCGAGATCTGCCCCAGTGACTTCTTTCGCAGTACCTCAATCACCGGAACATAAAAACAAACAAGGAGGTCACCATGAAAAAGCATCTATTACTGACGGTTGTAGTGCTGTTATCGCTTCTGGTTGCCATGCCTGTCATGGCCCAACGTGGCCCGGGCTGGTCGGATGAATACGGATGGGGCCGAGGACATGGCATGGGGCCGGGAATGATGAGGGGAGGCGGAATGATGGGCGATCGGGTAGCCTCGGATGTGCCGGATAAGCTCCCTGTCCCCAAAAGCCAGGAATGGACGCAGAAGCTGCGGGAAGTACTGGTCCTGGAACGTCTTTCCTACGCACAGTACACGGCAGACGTGGAGAAATTTAATGCCTACATGCCCTACATGATGGTGATACCGCAAGAAGAGGATCATGTCCGGGCTATTGATCGTCTCTTCAACGCCTACGGACTAAACGCTGATGGCAAGCCGGCTGCAGTAGCAGAGACGAAGACGATCACCGAAGCTCTTGAGTTGTGTGTAAAACTGGAGAAGGACCTGATCCCTCGCTACGAGTGGCTTGTGAAGAATGCTGGAGATCGCACATCAGCGGGAGTTCTCAACGAACTACTCCTCCAGACCCGCTACCACCTCACCATGTTCGAACACGCCCTCCGAATGGGCGGTGGGATGGGGCCAGGAATGATGAGGGGGGGTGGAATGATGAGATGGTATTGACTAGGGCCGGGAATGATGGTTGAACTTTGTGATGATTTCCCGGTAGTCTGTAGATTTAGTGAATGACGACAGCATCTTATTTAGGTATGCAGGCTGATGGCAGGGTCTATATGGCCCTGCCTTTTTCATACTTTTCTTGAAAATTTGTTTTCCTTTTTCGGCATTACTCAGACGATTTGCGGGGATTGATTTATTCAGTCAGCAGCGCTTTTTTGACAAGTATTTCGATTTACCCGTTCGGCGGGATCCTGATTGTAATATTCCCTGAGAACACGATAAAGATCGGGGGCTTGTTCTTTCAATCTGATGGGCCTGTCAAAGAATTCCTCAGTGGCAACAGCAAAAAATTCAGCTTCCGTCGTCGCTCCATAGGCATCAAGAAATGACTTTTTACCTTTTTCCTCATCATGCTTGAGACGGAGATACTCACGGGAACAGATCGTGACCCAGTCTTTATATTCAGCGAGATTCCGCAAGGGCGGAGTGCCATCGGCAACCCCGTCAAGCATGTCAAGCTTATGGGCAAATTCATGATAAACGACATTATGCCCCCGTTCCGGATGGCGGCTGCTGCGGAGGACCGCATCCCAGACAAGAATCACCGGACCTTGTTGAAAGGCTTGTCCAATGATGGGGCTGGTGATTTCGACCGGAGCATGGACTGTTTCAAAGTAGCCGATCTTTCTCTGCGGGGGAACGACGGTAGAGGGATACAAAAGGATGGAAAGGACATTCCGGTAGGAATCATGTTTGATGCCGAGCAGAAGGAGGCATGCCTGGGCTGATATGGTGACGCGGATTTCATCGGTCAGCTCCAGCCCACCGCAGCCTTCCCAGTATTTCTCTTTTATAAAAACCGGGATCAGCGCACGAAGACGTGCTTGTTCTGCAGGATCAAGAACACAATACGGAGGAACATTGCGCCGCAATATCTCTTCCCATGATACGGGAAACATTGCCTCGGAAATTTTTTTTCGACGATGATCAAGAAGCCAGTGAAGCATTGATGCTCCCTCCTTAAATGACTCAAATCGAGAACCGTCTCGGCCTATTGCCCTTGAGATCACCCGCACCCACCCCCATATTTTGTGACCGGTTTTTCATTGACATAAGACATCGGTTTACTTATACTTTTTCCATCGAAAAACAAATTTTCATCAAAATCAAACAAATCCCCCCCCATACTCGGGAGGAATCCATTATGCCTTCACCCACTGTAAAAATGGAATCCCCTTTCTGGCAAATCCCGGTTGCGACGCTCTTGGAACAGATGGCCGCGAGCCGCGACGGACTGAGCAGTGCTGAGGCGGCTCTCCGCCTGGCACAGTTCGGCCCCAACCTCATCCATGGGGAGCGAAAACAGGCGCTGCTCCTTCAATTTCTTGTCAAGTTCAAAAATCCCCTGGTCATTATCCTCCTCACCGCCAGCGCCTTTTCCGCATTCACCGGCGATGCGACCAGCTTCTTCATCATCGGTACCATCGTCATCATCAGCGTAACCCTCGATTTTTTCCAGGAATACCACGCCGGGCAGGCCGCAGAACGACTGCGCCAGTCGGTGGCAGTACGCGGGCAGGTACTGCGGGATGGCAAACCCCTTGAGATACCGCTTGCCGACATGGTCCCTGGCGATGTGGCGCTCCTTACCGCCGGGGACCTGATACCCTGCGACGGTAGGGTATTGGAGGCAAAAGACTTCTTCGTCAACCAGGCCCTCCTTACCGGCGAACCTTATCCGGTCGAAAAGGCCCACGGTGAATTGACGGAAGAAACAGAGAGTCTATCAGCCGGCAACACCGTGCTGTTGGGGACATCGGTGATCAGCGGCATGGCCAGAGTGCTGATGTGCCGTACTGGTCAGGACACTACGCTTGGGGAGATTTCCGACACCCTGTTGACCAAGGCCCCCTCCACCGCCTTTGAGCAGGGGACACACCAATTCGGGGTCCTCATCATGCGAATGACGGTCCTGCTCGTCCTGTTCGTCCTTCTTGTCAATGCCTTTTTCCACCGTCCCTGGCTGGAATCTTTTCTGTTTGCCGTGGCCCTGGCTGTCGGTCTGACGCCTGAACTCCTCCCCATGGTGGTCTCCGTGACCCTGTCGCGGGGCGCGCTACGCATGGCGGCCAGCAAGGTGATCGTCAAGCGGCTCGCTTCAATACAGAACCTGGGGAGTATGGATGTCTTCTGTACCGACAAGACCGGCACCCTGACCGAGGCCCGTATCCACCTGGAACGCCACCGGGACCCCCAGGGCCGGGAAAGTCAGCGTGTCCTGGAACTGGCATACTTCAACAGCTTTTTTGAAACAGGACTCAAAAGCCCCCTGGATGACGCCATCTTGGAGCACAAGGAAATCGACGTGAGCGGCTGGCGCAAGATCGATGAAGTGCCGTTCGACTTCGAGCGCCGCCGGGTATCGGTGCTCCTCGATAACGGCACGACCAGGCTGCTCGTGGTCAAGGGGGCTCCCGAAGACATCCTGCGTCTGTCGGTCAGCTATGGATTGGATGGAGAGACCGGTCTGCGTCCCCTGGATGAAGCGGCCCTCCAAAGTATCAATGGGCAATTTGAAGGTCTCAGTAAAGAGGGTTTCCGGGTACTGGGAATCGCCTTACGGCAGGTAGGGACTGACCACCCCCATGCCGTGGTGGGCGATGAAAAGGAGCTGGTCTTTGCCGGCTTCACCGCCTTCCTCGATCCCCCCAAGGAGAGCGCTAAAGCGGCCTTGGCTGGACTTGCTGCCGATCGGGTTGCGGTCAAGGTCATCACTGGCGATAACGAACTCGTCACCCAGCATATCTGCTCACAACTCGGCCTTCCGGTAACGGGTGTGCTTACCGGTGCGGAGATCCAGCGGCTGGATGACCAGGCGCTCATGGCACGTGCGGAACAGGTCAACCTCTTCTGCCGCGTGGCGCCTGCCCAGAAAAACCGGATCATCCTTGCACTGAAACGGCGCGGTCATGTGGTAGGGTATCTCGGCGACGGCATCAATGACGCGCCTTCGCTCCATTCAGCCGATGTGAGCATTTCCGTGGACAGTGCCGTGGACGTGGCAAAAGCGGCAGCGGATATGATCCTCCTGGAGCACGACCTGGGAGTCCTCCATACCGGTGTTCTGGAAGGACGGCGCACCTTCGGCAATATCATGAAATACATCATGATGGGGACCAGCTCCAATTTCGGCAACATGTTCAGCATGGCCGGGGCCTCGCTCTTTCTTCCCTTCCTTCCCATGCTGCCGGTGCAGATCCTGCTCAACAACCTCCTCTACGATGTCTCCGAACTACCCATCCCACTGGACCGGGTGGATAATGATGACTTAAGCCATCCCCGGCACTGGGACATGAACTTCATCCGCAACTTCATGCTGACGATCGGCCCGGTCAGTTCGGTCTTCGACTTTCTCACCTTCTACATCATGCTAGCGGTCTTCCATGCCGGCGAGACACTCTTCCATACCGGCTGGTTCATTGAGTCTATGGCCACTCAGGTGCTGGTCATCTTCATCATCCGCACCCGCAGAAATCCGTTCAGAAGCCGGCCCAATCCTTGGCTCATCGCCTGTTCACTGACGGTGGTGGCGGTGGCTGCGCTGTTGCCGTTCACCCCTGTGGGTGTATATCTCGGGTTTGCGCCGCCGCCGGCTTTCTTCTTCCTCATCCTCGCTGCCATATTGTTCTTTTACCTGTTGGCCGTGGAAGGGATGAAACAATGGTTTTTCCGCCGCTTTGCCGCTGAGTGAATCAACGGTGACCTTCCCCCCTAGTGCGGATCAAGCTTTTGGAAAACGGCCAGAGGGAGTGAAAAGATGAGCAAGCTCAAAAGAGTTTTCAGCCCCATATACACGTTCTTTCCTACCGAGATCGATTGGTTCGACTCCCTGGGAGAGCTGGCACTGGACATGCGCTGGTCTTGGAATCATGCGGCCGACGAAGTGTGGGCGCAGCTCGATCCAGATCTCTGGGGCCTCACGCACAATCCCTGGGTTGTTCTGCAAACCGTCTCGCGTGACCGACTCAAGCAATCCTTGGACGATCCCGCCTTCCGCAGTAAGGTTGATGCTCTCGTGGATACCAAGCGCCATGAGTTAGAGCTGCCCACCTGGTTTCAGCAGAAGCATCCCCTGAATTCTCTGACCGGTGTTGCATATTTCAGCATGGAGTTCATGTTGAGCGAGGCGCTTCCCATTTATTCAGGTGGGCTTGGCAATGTGGCTGGCGACCAGCTCAAAGCGGCAAGCGATCTGGGTGTGCCGGTTGTTGGCATAGGGCTTCTTTACCAGCAAGGCTATTTTCGGCAGGTGATAGATCGGTTTGGCGCGCAGCAGGCCCTCTTCCCGTACAACGATCCGGGGCAATTGCCGATCATGCCGGTGCGCGAACCGAACGGGGAGTGGTTGCGGCTGAAGGTCTTGTTGCCCGGTTACTCGCTCTGGTTGCGTGCCTGGCAGGTCCAGGTGGGGAGGCTGAAGCTGTACCTCCTGGACAGCAATGACCCGGCAAATTTCCCCGCCTATCGGGGGGTTACCAGCGAGCTTTACGGTGGCGGGCCGGAGCAGCGTCTGAGGCAGGAAATGGTGCTGGGAATCGGTGGCTGGCGGCTGCTCGAAGCGCTCGGCATCAAGCCGGATGTCTGTCATCTGAATGAAGGGCATGCGGCCTTTGTGGTCCTGGAACGGGCTCGTAGTTTTATGGAAGAGACAGGGCAACCTTTCGAAGTCTCGCTGTCCGTCACACGGGCAGGGAATCTCTTCACCACTCATACGCCGGTAGCTTCCGGATTCGACAGCTTTGCCCCTTACCTCATCGAGCAATACTTCGGTGATTATGCTCGGGACAATCTTGGAATTCCGCTTCATGATTTGCTGGCCATCGGCCGCCTGAATCAGGATGATCTCACAGAAGATTTCAACATGGCATACCTGGCTGTACGTGGGAGCGGCGCAATAAATGGAGTGAGCCACCTGCACGGGGAGGTAAGCCGAGGGATCTTTCATTCTCTTTTCCCACGTTGGCCCGAGATTGAGGTGCCGGTGGGGCATGTAACCAACGGTGTCCATATGCCGAGTTGGGATTCGGCGGAGGCCGATACTCTCTGGACTGAGTCCTGTGGCAAGGAACGTTGGCTGGGAACAACCGAAGCCCTGGAGGGTAAGATCCGCTGTGTTCCTGACAACAAACTCTGGCAACTCCGTGCTGACACCCGCAAATCTCTCGTTGGCTATGTCCGTGAGCGGCTCTCCAGGCAACTGGCAGCCTCAGGAGCAGCACCTGAGGAAATCGAGAGAGCACCGCACATTTTTGATGCCAACACTCTGACGCTTGGGTTCGCGCGCCGCTTTGCAACTTACAAAAGACCGACCCTGCTGCTGCACGACCCAGAGAGGCTCCTGCGCATCCTAACCAATCCAAAGCACCCGGTTCAGCTCATCATTGCAGGCAAAGCCCATCCGGATGATCAAGCGGGGCAGGCCATGATTCAGGAATGGATATCTTTTATTCGCCGAACCGAGGCGCGCAAACAGGTTGTTTTCCTGAGCGACTATGACATGCTGTTGACCGAACGTCTTGTACAAGGGGTTGATGTCTGGATCAACACACCACGACGCCCCTGGGAGGCGTGCGGGACAAGCGGCATGAAGGTGCTTGTCAATGGTGGGCTAAACCTGTCGGAGCTGGATGGATGGTGGGCTGAAGCCTACACGCCTGAAGTGGGATGGGCGCTGGGTGACGGAAAAGAACACGACAGCGATCCGGCCTGGGATGCTGCCGAAGCCGAAACGCTCTATGCGCTCCTTGAACGTGAGGTGATTCCCGAGTTTTACAGCCGCGACCCGAACGGCATTCCCGTTGCCTGGGTGACACGCATACGCGAGAGCATGGCGCGACTGACGTCTCACTTTTCCAGTAATCGCACGGTGCGCCAGTACACTGATCAATACTATATACCTGCCGCTGCTGCCTACCGCGAGCGCGCGGCAGACAAGGGAAAAGTGGGTGCGCAGATGGCGAACTGGCAGTTCGCCCTGAAACGGGAATGGGGCAATCTGCGTTTCGGCGAAGCGACGATTACGACAAACGGCGATCAGTATCACGTCGAAGTTCAGGTCTATCTTAGCGGCCTCGACCCGGATGAGGTACGGGTCGAGTTATATGCCGAAGGAGCCAACGGCAGCGACCCTGTGCACAAGGAGATGCTGCGCGGCTCAAAACTGATAGGAGCTGAAAACGGCCACGTCTATGGCGTGGAGATAAAGGCAAAACGACCCGCCACGGACTATACGGTGCGTGTGATACCTCACCACAAAGGCATTGCGGTTCCCCTGGAAGCCGCCCATATCCTGTGGCAGCGATGAGTGGCAGGACAGATGAATAGACTACAAAATGCAAATTGGCTCATAGGTCGTTTCTTCAGCTTCCTGCTGCGGGTGGTGCGGGGGTTCAGACGCAACCAGGGGCTCCTGCTATCCGGCGCTGTTGCCTACTATACCCTTCTGTCAATTGTCCCCCTGTCAATCCTCACCCTCGTTGTGCTGACTCATTTCATAGAAGAGCAGCTGTTGATTCACACCTTATCAACGTACCTGGGAATGGTGATACCGGGCTATGCAGCGACTTTGACCGAACAGGTGGGGGCATTCCTTGAGCACCGCAAGGTGGTCGGTGTCATCGGATTCATCGTCATGCTATTTTTCAGCTCCATAGCCTTTTCCATGCTTGAAAACGCCATGTCGGTGATCTTTTTCCAACAGGCCAGAATTCAACGCCGCAATTTTCTCCTGTCCGCAATTATTCCCTATGTGTATATCTTCGTGATGGGCCTCGGTACCGTGCTGGTGTCGTTTATTGTGGGGGCTATCGAGACACTTGAAAACCGCCATTTGACAATTCTGGGCTGGGGTTTGAACCTGGGAGGCGCTACCGGCATGGCACTGTATATCTTGGGGATAGTTGGCGAGGTGCTGATGCTTACATCCTTCTATCTGGTGATGCCCGTGGCGCGGGTCGTGTTTCGCCATGCGTTCATCGGCGGGGTAACCGCGGCGGTTTTATGGGAGATCACCCGCCGGATGCTGGTCTGGTATTACGCGGTCGTTTCCATGGTAAATGTCATTTATGGTTCCATCGCCATAACGGTGATGGCCCTTCTCAGCATAGAAGCTGTAGCAGTAATCCTGCTGTTGGGAGCCCAGGTTATTGCAGAACTTGAGTGTAAACCCGATGAATCTACCAAGGATCGGGTTTGATTGAAAAACAAATCGTGACAAGCTAATTTATTGATTAGCAAAGAAGAACAAGCGCGGTAGTTTAGTTGATAAGTGTAAAAAATAATAACAATGCATTGACAGACAAAAATCAAGAGGTGGCATCTAAGGAGAAGAATATTGGCGAGACAATTAAAAACGGTGTCATCGGGTTTTTAAAAGGGACTAAGGAAGTGGCAGTGGGAATTGTGGACATTGTGAATGGAGCGGAAGACCTTGGCGCCACGGTATTACCATCACATTCTTCGATGCCGAACCGCCGGCCCTGTTGATCTCAGCGCGCCATTGCGGACGGAACTTGTCCGGACAGAAGAACGGGGGGCGCCAGGACTGAGTCCGCCTGAATGCTTCAAGCAAGCCATTTCCCTAATCCATCGGATGATCAGATTTCAGGGTTTTCCCGGATTTTTTTTGTCTATACAGAACTTTACAATATAGCTGAATATTTTAATGCATGATCATCACACAAGTAGTCACTTGGACACTGTCAATTCATTCAAGGCATTTTTTCAAACTCCACGTTAACGAAGATGAAGAAAAAACAAATCCTTCTGGCTTTTTTTCTTGTGGGACTGCTCATGATCCCCGCCTTGGCCCTATTTCTCGGCAGCGCGGGGAGCAATGACGGAACCACAGAGACTGAAGTCTGCAAAGCCTGTCATGGCAACTCTTATGAGAGCTACCAGAAATCCAGCCATGCCAGAAAATCGATTCCCGGAAGCCCGGCCAATCAGAATGCCTGTGAGTCCTGCCACGGCCCCGGCTCTGCCCATGTGCAGAAAGGGGGCGGCAAGGGAACGGGCATCTTTGCCTTCGCCAGAAGCGCCGATCCGGAACAACGTTCTGCAAAGTGTCTTGCCTGCCACCAGGAATCGAGGGCCATGCCCTTCTGGAATCTGAGCCGGCACAAAGTCAACGGCATTTCCTGTGACAACTGCCACAGTACCCATTCGGGAGCGAAGCTGAACCTGAAGGCACAGGAACCTGCGCTCTGCAATAACTGCCACAGGGATGTCCGGGCGCAGCAGAACCGACAATCCCATCACCCGCTGAAAGAGGGGCTGATGAAATGCACCCAGTGTCATGACCAGCATGGCGGCTTCGGGCCGAAAATGGTCAAGGCGGACAACGTGAATGAACTCTGTTATAAGTGCCATGGGGAAAAACGGGGTCCCTTCCTGTGGGAGCATCCTCCCGTGGAGGAAAACTGCCTGACGTGCCATACGCCCCACGGCAGCAATCGCGGAAAACTCCTGACCTCGAAACCGCCCCTTCTCTGCCAGAGCTGTCACGATGCCACCCGCCATCCCGGTACGATTTACACGAAGTTTGAGACTTTCAAAGGCCGGGCCGCTTCAGGGAAAAACCGCCTTTTCGCCCGCGCCTGCCTGAATTGCCACACAAACATCCATGGGAGCATGGAACCATCACGGGGAGGAAACTTTGTCCGCTGATCCGAAAGGAGTCCGCCATGAAAAAATGGATTGTTTCATCAATTTTCCTCCTTTTCCTGGCTTCCTTTTCCCTGGCCGACGCCGAGGAGGGAAAGGTATCGGGCGAAATCTCCGCCACCGGAAGGCTGACGAGCGTCAGCGGCAATGAGGCAAAATTCAATGAATACCGGGATCTCCAGGACGGAGTCTACGGCGGCATCAAACTGAAGTACGATTCGGAAAAATATCACACGGATTTCGATGCCCGTGACATGGGTTATGATACGCAGCGCTACACCCTTGAAGGCGGGAAATGGGGGGACGTCAAGTTCAACCTCAATTACGACGAAATCCCTCACCGTTTTACCGAGGACGCAAAGAGTTTTTATTCGGGCAGCGGCAGTTCCCATCTCCGCTATTCCACCCCTCAGCCCCACAGGGACACCTCCTCCTGGGATACCTTCAATTACTCACTGAAGCGGAAGAATTCGGGAGCAGGATTCAAGCTCGATGCCCTTAAGCCCTTTTTCTTTGATGTCTCCGCCGCACGGGAAGAAAAGACAGGAATTTATCCTCTGGGCGCCGCCGGCTCGTCTCCGGGAGGAATCGCCATCGAGCTTCCGGCGCCGATCAGCTACCGGACCGACAGTTTAAAACTGGCCGCCGGCTACTCCCGCAGCCCCCTGTTCCTGTCCCTCAGTTACTTTTACAGTGACTTCAACAACGATCACCTGAACCTTCATTTCCGCAATCCCGATTCCGCTGCGGAGGCCTCCGATGACGCCACCACCCTGCCACCGGAGAACCGCTATTACAAAATCAACCTGGCCGGTGGAATCCGGCTGCCGATGA
This sequence comes from uncultured Syntrophus sp., assembly GCA_964555065.1. Classification (GTDB taxonomy): domain Bacteria; phylum Desulfobacterota; class Syntrophia; order Syntrophales; family Syntrophaceae; genus Syntrophus. Next base: position 30,315 of record CAZKRB010000022.1, on the reverse strand, counting down.
ACAGCAAACTGGACATCAATCTCTCCACGGCGAGCGCCAAATCGGACGGCACCCTGCTGACTCTGGCAGAGCTGACAAATGTCACCCTGAGCGATCGGACCTTTAAGGGTAAAATTGATTCACAAAATTACGCCGCTTCGCTCACTTCGAGGCCGGTCTCCTTTCTCGACGCCCGGTTTTTCCTCAAGTACTATGAACGGGAAAACAAGTCAGAAGAGATCCAGGTAACGACGACAGAAACGGTAAATGGGACACCCACGTCAACGACGGTCTCCAATGATCTCTTTGATTACCGGACCGCAAAATTCGGCACGGAACTGGGATTCAGGCTTCCGGCAAAATTCTACCTCAATACCAGTTACAGCCATGAAAAGATCGACCGAAAGCGTGATGATATCCCGAAGAACCGGGATGACCTGTATGGCATCGAACTCAGGTGGACGGGGCTGGAGTTCATGACCGCCCGGATCGGGTATGAAAGATTGAACCGGAGGGCGGAATTCGATACGCCCGAGGATGGAAGGAGCGACATCGAATACTACCTCCGCCGTTTCGATGCGGCGGAGCAACACCGGGACAGCTACAAGGCCAGCCTGGACTTCTTCCCCACGGAAAATCTCAATTTCAGCCTTGGCTACCGGCACAGGGAAACGGATTACCCGGACACGACCCTCGGCCTGACGGGAGACCGGCGGGATGAATTTACAATTGACGCCGATTATCTGATCATGAAGAGGGTCAAACTCTTTGCCTTCTTTGATTATGAGCGGATCAAGCGGAATCAGTTCCAGCGGCAGATGTCCCAAGCGACGTCGCCGGTTGATCCCGATCTTGCCCCGACAACGACGGCCTTCAACTGGAAGGCCTCCCAGAAGGACGAGACCTACAGTTACTCCCTCGGGGCAGACATTTTTCTTATCCCGGATAAACTTACCCTCCGGCTCCAGCACAGTTACGTGGAGTCCAACGGTTCCGTCGACTACACTTATCTCTTAGGCGGAAATCCACTCCCGACCGGCAGGACGCAGGACAACATCGACCTTGACGACTGGGACGACTACCGGCTCCGCAGCTACCTCGTCAAGCTGACCTATCATGCCACGAAGGCATGGTCCATCGTCGCCGGCTACGCCTATGAAAAGTACAGCTATGAAGATGACCAGTATAAAGGTTATACGTATGTGCCGGCGACCGCCGGGACCAACGGGGCTTACCTGACGGGGGCTTACAAGGATACTTCCTACAAGTCCCACACGGGATTTCTGACTCTATCGTACCGGTTCTGAGAAGCGGTTCCAGTAACGGAGGTTCGTCAATATGGAATTCCTCTACCAGATTCTCCAACAATACGGGTACAGTCACCCGCCTCACGCCCCGATGACTCACATGCCGACAGGGCTGGTCATCGGGGCGTTCATCTTCCTTCTGGTCGGGGTGATCTTCAAGCGCGCCAACCTTCTGACGACGTCTCATCACTGCATCATTCTGGCTCTGATCTTTCTGTTCCCAACCACCTTCCTTGGGTTCACCGATTGGCAGCACTTCTATGCCGGCGTGTGGTCGTTCCCGATCAAGATGAAGATCATCCTGACCGGGTTGCTTTTTATTTTTCTCGCCATGGCGGTGCTGATGGAAATAAAGAAAAAAGGAGGTCTTATGAGCAAATCTTTCGTCTACTTTCTCTGTGTTGTCTGCGTTGTCGGGGCTGGATATTTCGGGTCTTCCCTGGTTTATCCCGAAACGGGTCTTGCCTCGCCGGACCAACTCCAGAAAGGAGAAAAACTCTATGCCGAAAATTGTGCAAGTTGCCATCCGGGTGGTGGAAATGTCATTAACCCCGCTTTACCCGTCGTCGGCTCACCCACACTTAAAGATTTGAACACCTTCACAAAATTCAACAGGAACCCCGTGAAGCCCGATGGATCGAAGGGTGCCATGCCGGCATATCCCGGAGAAAAAATTTCCGACGAGGAGATGGCACTGATCTACCAGTATGTCACCAAGGGTCTGGCCAAACCGTCACGTTGATTAGCTGCCGCGTTGAGGAATGGCCGGTCCTTCCGCAGCAGGTCAAACGCCCATCACTAAGGCGGATGTGCAGGGGGTGATGAAAAGCCCCCAGGGTTATCTGGAAGTACCGATGCGAGTTTATTGGAAGCATTATCTCATTGAAGGCTCGGTGGTTTAATTATGGAATGGATAAGTCCTGAATCTCTCAGATTGGAGCATCTGAAATTGCGCGAGCAGATTTACGCTCTCTCAAAGGAGAATAATGATCTTGGAGTCTCATTGCGCCCCGTCATGGAAATTTTCTATGCACATGCTCTCAAGGAAGAGGAAAGGGTCTTTCCTGCGCTGGAAGTCCTACCCTTGCTTGCTGAAAGTAAAATCATCGATTCAATGAGGTCGTTGAAAGGCATCGCCGATGAAATGAAGGCCGGGCTGTATGAGGAACTACTTGAAGATCACAAGGCCATTCTGGAGCCGCTAAAAAAAATTTCACGGTCGGCTCTTGATCAGGGCCGGATGGAATTTGTTGAATTTGCGGAACGCTTTATCCTTCACGCCCAGATGGAAGAAGAAATGCTTTACCCTGCGGCCCTGGTGACTGCCGAATATTTTCAACTACTATTGCAGTGCCCGACAGATCCTGCTTAATTCCTTACAGATCACTTTTTATTCGCTCCGGTTATCATCGTCTTCATGTTATATGTTTTCGCTCTTTAGCCTCAAGGCGTTTCCGATCACAGACACGGAGCTGAAACTCATGGCGGCTGCGGCAAAGATGGGACTGAGCAGGATTCCGAAGAATGGATACAAAACACCGGCCGCAACCGGAATGCCAAGTGCGTTGTAAATGAAGGCAAAAAAAAGATTCTGCTTGATGTTGCGCATCGTCGCCCGGCTCAACCGCCGTGCGCGGAGAATTCCACGGAGATCGCCCTTTACCAGCGTTACCCCGGCGCTTTTCATGGCGATGTCCGTGCCGGTCCCCATGGCAATTCCAACCTGCGCCTGTGCCAGCGCGGGAGCGTCGTTGATTCCGTCTCCTGCCATGGCCACAAATCTTCCTTCAGCCTGAAGGCGCTTGACGACGTCGGCCTTCTGATTCGGCAGAACCTCGGCGATCACATCATCGAGATTGAGTTTTTTTGCTACAATCGCCGCAGTGGTTCGATTGTCCCCAGTCAGCATGACAATACGAATCCCATCCTCTTGCAGGCTCTGAATTGCTTCAGGGGTACTCTCTTTTATTGGGTCCGTCACGCCTACAAGTCCGGCAGTTTTTCCATCAATGGCAACGAACATTACCGTCTGGCCGTCACTGCGCATGGTTTCAGCCTTACTGGAGAGCTCGCCCGGGGCGATGCCAAGCTCATCCAGGAGGGCGTTGTTGCCCAGCACTACGATATGACCATCGACCTTACCCGTGACGCCTTTCCCGGTCAGGGACTTAAAAGATTCGACACTTGCCGGGCCGACCCCTCCTTCTCGGGTGCCCGCTACGATAGCCGCTGCAAGGGGATGTTCGCTGCCCTGTTCTATGCTCGCGGCGTAAAACAAAAGCGTCTCTTCGTTGATTCCTTCGGCGGCAACCACCTGAACAAGTTTTGGTTTACCGACGGTGAGGGTGCCAGTCTTGTCCACGACGAGCGTGTCCACCTTTCTCATCAATTCGATTGCCTCGGCATTTTTAAACAATACTCCACCGGTAGCGCCTTTCCCCATGGCCACCATGACGGACATTGGCGTCGCCAGTCCAAGGGCGCAGGGACATGCGATGATGAGCACGGCGACGGCATTCACGAGGGCATAAACGAAGCGGGGATTCGGACCGACCCAGGCCCAGGCAATGAAGGTCATAACGGCAATGGCCACCACGATTTGAACAAAGTAACCGGCGATGATGTCCGCCATTTTCTGGATGGGGGCGCGGCTTCGTTGCGCTTCAGCCGTCATGTGGACAATCTGCGCGAGAAGCGTCTCGGCTCCCACTTTCTCGGCCTTCATGATGAGTGATCCGGTCCCGTTGATGGTTGCTCCGATTATCCTGTCTCCTGGTTTCTTCTCAATAGGGATTGGTTCCCCGGTAAGCATTGACTCGTCAATCGCGCTCGATCCTTCAATGACCATTCCGTCCACGGGAATCTTTTCTCCAGGTCTCACGCGCAGAAGATCGCCAGGATTGACCTGTCCCAGCGGGATGTCTTCTTCCGTTCCATTCAACACACGCCGGGCCGTTTTCGGCGCCAGGCCGAGCAGTGCTCTGATCGCAGCCCCGGTTTTGGATCGTGCCTTCAGTTCCAGGACCTGGCCCAGGAGCACCAATGTGACAATGACGGCGGCCGCCTCAAAATAGGTTCCCACCTTGCCACCCATTCCCCGAAACGACGCAGGGAAAATATCGGGAAGGAACACTGCCACAATACTGTATCCGTAGGCCACGCCCGTGCCGAGACCGATGAGCGTGAACATGTTGGGCTGCCGGGTGATGACTGACTGCCACCCGCGCACGAAGAAGGGCCAGCCCCCCCAGAGAACGACCGGCGTCGCCAGGAAAAGTTCCAACCACTGGAGTATTTCCATGGAGATGAATTTTTCCGGGGCGATGGCAGGAATTAAACCACCCATGGCGATGTAGACCAGTGGAATTGACAAAACGGCGCTGATCCTGAAACGGCGGACCATGGTGATGAGTTCCGGATTCTCTTCTTCTTCGGCAGAGACCACTCTTGGTTCGAGCGCCATACCACAGATCGGACAAGTTCCGGGGATATTGCGTACAATCTCGGGATGCATCGGGCAGGTCCATTCGGTTTTTGCCGGCATAACAAATGGTTCCACAGGTTCGAGTGCCATGCCGCACTTTGGACAAGATCCCGGACCGGGCTGTCGCACTTCAGGGTGCATGGGACAAGTGTAAACGTCTCCGATATGACCTTTCGCTACATCGGTAGACAGGGGATTTTCCACGGAACGGTTGTGGGATTCAGGGCCTTTGCTTTGCATGCTTTCCTCCACCTCACGCTTCAAAATAATGGAGTATATCCAAGGTAATTCAGCCGCCCCTCATAAACGCCCTTGTTTGCCGGGATCAGCGATAATCATTTTAACCATCCCCATAGGACCTAGATGCTCAATACTTTTAATCGACATTCCAGCTTTTTCGATGTTTTCCACTGTACGTCGATTAATGTTCGGTCCCAGCAAGGAAACAAGCAAAGGATTCAGGGCATCCATCACGTAGCCGATGACGGGCCGATCGATGCGGACATGTTCAAGGAGGAGAATCTGACCGTCAGGTTTTACAACGCGTCTCAATTCCTGCAAGCCAAGAACAGGATCGGGAACGGAACAGAAGACAAAGGTTGCGACAGCCGTATCGAAACAACTGTCAGGAAAGGAAAGGGCCTGAACATCGCCTTCCATGAGCCTTATTGCAAGCCTCAGATGGTCGGCCCGCCTCTTCGCAAGAGGAAGCATCCTATCCGCGATGTCTATGCCCGTGACGTCGGAATCCTTTGGATAGTAAGTAAAATTCTTTCCTGTGCCGACGCCGACCTCAAGGATCTCTCCTTTTGCATGCGACAAAAGCTCTTTGCGCCAACGTTTGAAAACAGATTCGGAGAAGAACTCGATGAGATCATAATACGGAGCGATACGGTTGTACCGCGCTTTTGTCAGTTCCGTTATAACTTGATTCATTTCAATAGATCCCCAAAATGATTGGTCATCTTCTGTGATTCAGTTGCCCTCCATAAAACCCCTCGGCCATTGCCCCGACAAACAAAAGAATGAACCCTGTGGTAAAGACAATATGCCAAATGGTGTGCGATTCATTCAGCAGATACCCTCTTCCCCCTGTTAGAACGAGGGAAAGAACGATCATGGCATAGGAGATCTTGATCTTGTAACGGAATATTTTCGTCTCTGCCCCTTTGTACTTCGACTTCCAGGTCGACCATCCGGTCCATGTTGTGGGAATCAACATGACCGCACCTGCGAGCAGGCTGAGGAAGGCGGCAAGTTCAAAGCACGCGGTGAGGGTCAGCATGTGTAGAACCATGAATCCGGCGGACACCGTGAAAAAGGAGATGGGGAAATGGGTCAGCACCACATGCCAATGCATATGTCTTCGGATAGGGTCCCAGAAGGACGTGCTTCCGGTTTCATCACGGTTCATGATCTCTGCTCACTTTCTGAAAGCTGGAGGGCGGTGGATTGAAATGCCCTTTCTTATAGAGCCTCCGGCCGTTGACTCATCGCTTGGTCCTGATAAAAAAATCAGGGAAGAAAAAGGCAGGAATCCAGACCAGGGAGTGGAATCCGGCTGCCGGCTTCTTGCTCTCCAAAATGGCGGCCGAAATTTGTTCCTCGCCTTCCAACCGCCGTCTTGTTCTCTCTTTGAATCTAATGCCTCATCCACTGGTGTCCCAACGTTAATTTTTGAAGATGTTGCAACTTCATGAAATACTATCGGTTAAAACATAAAATGGCATTTATCGATTTGAAAATTTTTTCTCGGCTGTGCCAGTATCCTGCATCAATGAATGAGGAGAAGCTACATGAATTCCGGGAAAAAGATCTTTGTTGCTATCGTCAAGACAACCCTGAATCTCGACCAAAGTCCCTACACAATTTTACAGGTTTTGAGCGTGACCCTTTTTGAGAAAAAGCCCATTTTACAGGCACTTTCAAATGCAACCTACACAAACCAGGACGAGCAGATCAGCAACCATTTGAATTTATTTAACTAACATTGGGACAGCAGTGTTCCATTAATTATAACAACGTTTAACATAAGAATGCCCGGAGGAAAGGTTCCAGGACGATGCCCTGGTCCTCTTCCCGGAGCAGTTCGATGATCTCACGCTTCGTCATTGACGACATGGTCATTCACCCTGTAAGACGATCAAGCCCCGATCCCCTCGAACAAAACAGTGGACAGGTACCGCTCCCCTGCATCGGGCAGGATGACCACAAAAGTCTTGCCGGCAAATTCTTTCTGGACAGCGAGGCGCAAGGCAGCGGCGGTGGCCGCGCCGCAGGAGATCCCGCAAAGGATCCCCTCCTCCCGGGCCAGCCTTCGAGCCATCTCCACGGCTTCCGCGCTTTCCACCTGCTCTACCCGATCCACCAGGGAAAGATCCAGGATGTCGGGGATGAACCCGGCGCCGATTCCCTGAATCTTGTGCGGACCCGGTTTGAGCTCCGCTCCGGCGATCTTCTGACTGATCACGGGGCTTTCCTTCGGCTCCACCGCCACGGACAGGATCTGCCGGCTCCGGACCTTCTTGAAGTAGCGGGAAACGCCCGTGATGGTTCCTCCCGTCCCGACGCCGGAAACGAGCACGTCGACCTCCCCTTCCGTATCGTTCCAGATCTCCGGACCGGTGGTTTTCTCGTGGATGGCGGGATTGGCCGGGTTCTTGAACTGCTGGGGAAGGAAATACCGCTCCGGCGCCGAGGACGCCGTCTCCTCCGCCCGGCTGATGGCCCCTTTCATCCCTTCCGCTCCAGGCGTCAGGACCAGATTCGCGCCGAAGGCGGCCAGGACTCGGCGGCGTTCGATACTCATCGTTTCGGGCATGGTCAGGGTCAGCTTATATCCCCGGGCAGCCGCCACGTAGGCCAGGGCGATCCCCGTGTTGCCGCTGGTCGGCTCGATGATTTCCATGCCGGGCTTGAGCGTGCCGCGCTCTTCCGCATCCCAGATCATGGCCGCCCCGATCCGGCATTTCACAGAATAGGCGGGATTGCGCCCCTCTATCTTGGCGAGAACCGTCGCCGGCATTCCCCTGGTGAGATGATTCAGCTTCACCAGCGGCGTATTGCCGATGGAACGGGAGTTGTCTTCATAGATTCGCTTCATCGTTCACTCCTCCTGTTTCTGATTTTGCGACCCGGCTGGAACTGTTTTCACCCTCTCAATTTCGACCGGGCCTCGGTTTCAATATAGAACTTATCCATATTATTTCATATGTTTATCACGTAATCTTCTCAAAGGCCTGCTCCAGGTCGTTCAGAATGTCTTCGATGTGTTCGATGCCGATGGACAGCCGAATGAAATCGGGCGTCACCCCCGTGGCCAGTTGTTCCTCCGGGGACAGCTGCTGATGGGTCGTCGTCGCGGGATGGATGGCCAGCGTCTTGGCGTCGCCTATGTTGGCCAGATGGGAAACCAGTAAGAGGGAATCGATGAAGGTTTTCCCGGCCTCTAGTCCTCCCTTGATCCCGAAGCCGAGGATGGCCCCGGCCCCTAAGGGCAGATATTTATCGGCCTTGGCCTTTTCCGGGCTGCCGGGCAATCCGGGGTAATTGACCCAGGCAACCTTGGGATGCCGCTCCAGATAACGGGCGACGGCCAGGGCATTCTCCCCATGGCGGATCATCCGCAGATGGAGCGTCTCCAGCCCCTGAAGGAGGAGAAAAGCGTTGAAGGGGGACAGGGCGGGCCCCAGATCCCGTAGCAGGCTCACCCTGGCTTTGACGATATAGGCGATGTTTCCCGCCGGCTTCAGGGCTTCCACGAAGTTGATCCCGTGATAACTGGGATCGGGATCGGCGATGAGGGGAAACTTGCCGTTCGTCCAGTCGAATCTCCCCGAATCGACGATGAGGCCACCCAGGGACGTGCCGTGCCCCCCGATGAATTTCGTCGCCGAATAGACGGCAATGTCCACGCCGAAATCGAAAGGCTTCAGCAGGTAGGGAGACACGGTGTTGTCAAGGACAAAGGGGATGCCGTGGGCCCGGGTAATGGCCGCCACGCCTTCCAGATCGGTCACGTCGAGCTTTGGATTTCCCAGGGACTCGGCGTAGAACGCCTTGGTCTTCGGGGTGATGGCCTCTTTCAGGGCCTGCAGGTCGTTGGATTTCACCAAGCGGACCTTGATCCCCAGGCGGGGAAAGGTATAGTGGAACAGATTGTAGGTGCCGCCGTAGAGATTATCGGCGGACACGATTTCATCACCCGCCTGGGCGATATTGAGCAGGGCCAGGGTAATGGCGGCCTGGCCGCTTGCCGTGGCCAGCGCCCCCACCCCGCCGTCGAGAAGAGCGATCCGCTTCTCCAGGACATCCGTCGTGGGATTCATCAGCCGGGTGTAGATATTTCCCGATTCTTTCAGGGCAAAGAGGTTGGCGGCATGCTCCGAATCCCGAAACGAATAGGACGCGGTCTGATAGATGGGGACGGCGCGGGCACCGGTGGTGGGGTCGGGCTCCTGACCGCCGTGGAGAAGTATCGTTTCTCTTTTCAAGGATGTTTGTATCGTGCTCATAGATGACCTCTCAATTGCAATGTGTTTTTGTCTCAATTTTAGTTTTCCCCGGACCTGATATGAAAATTCGGTCACGATCCGGCATCCTGCCCTGCGTTTGAGAGGTCAAGTCATCAAACAGCGGAGAGCCCTCGCAGGGATCTCCCATAAATTCCTCCTGACAGGGTCCCGAAAGCAGACTCCACACACCACATTCCGTATGGATATGACCCTCACGTTTTTCATTCTCTGTCTCAATATCCCAGCACCCGGAATTCTATCCGAGTTTCATCGTAAGTGTTTGAAATTATGACTAACCCAGCGCTTCCTCGATGACGCCCCCACCCAGCACTTCGTCCCCCGAATAAAAGACAACGGCCTGACCGGCGGTGATGGCGTCCTGAGCTTCCGTAAAAACGACCCGGACGCGTTCTCCCTCGGGAACAATCCGGCAGGGGGAGCTTCTCTTCCGGTAGCGGATCTTGGCTTCCGCTTCCCTGGGGATTGTCGGGGTCAGCCAGTTCAGCTCGCCGGCGATGAGCCCCGAAGCGTAGACGTCCTGCTTTTCACCCACGATCACCGAATTTCCGGCGACATCGATGGCGACCACGTACAGGGGACGGGGCGAGCTGATCCTCAGCCCGTGGCGCTGGCCGATCGTATAGAAAACCGTTCCCCCATGCTCGCCCAGGACGCGGCCGGAGCGGTCGACGATGGGCCCCGGCCGGACGGGGCATCCCTGCTCCCGGAGAAACTCCCCATAACTGTCCTGGGTGACGAAGCACAGATCCTGGCTTTCCGGCTTTTCCGCAATGGGGAGACGGGCTTGCCGGGCGATTGCCCGGACCTCGTCCTTTGTCCGCTCGGCGAGGGGAAAAAGAATGTGCTCCAGGGCGGCGGCAGGGATGGGATAGAGAAAATAGGTCTGATCTTTCCCCGAATCTTTCCCCCGCTTCAAAACCCACCGGCCCTCTTTCCGTTCGATCTTCGCGTAGTGGCCGGTGGCCAGGCAATCGAAGCCCATGGCCCGGGCCTGGTTCAGCAGGTGGCCGAACTTCAGGTACCGGTTGCAGTCGATGCAGGGATTGGGTGTCCTCCCCCGTCGATACTCCCGCACAAATTTGTCGATCACGCACGACTCCAGAAGCGGCGCATAGTCCAGGACATAATGGGGGATCCCCAGCATTTGACAGACTTCCCGGGCGTCCTCGATGGCCTCCCGCCCGCAGCAGCGGACCTTGCTGCCCTCCTCCCGCACGCCGAGGCACATGGTCACTCCGGCGACCTCATATCCTTCTTCTTTTAAAAGCCACGCAGCGGCGGAAGAATCCACACCGCCGCTGATGGCGAGCATCACCTTTTTCTTCACGATGGTTTCAACCTTTCCCCTTTCCGGATGGGATCGCGGAACACCCCAAGTGCTGTGGGAGGCCATTGAGCATCCGCTTGATGCCGGCATACATCCGCCGGGCGATCTCCTGCACTTCCGGGCGCCGGCCATTTTGGGCCAGGATGACGGCCCGGCGCTCCCGCTTCAGCTCCCTGATTTTTTCAACAAGGTTTTCCATGGTTGCAACCTCCCGTTGCAGATGAATTGGCCGCCGTCAAAAGGAAAACAGCCTGTTCGGCCAGCAGATTCGGCCAGAAGGATACGGGACGCCGGGCGCCGAGATAGCGGGCCTGAAGCACCCCGATCCCCTTCCGGGCACAGAAATCCCGGAAGTCGCTGATGCTGAGGAACCGCACGTTGGGTGAATCGTACCACCGGTAAGGCAGGGCGGCGGTGATCGGCGATCGGCCCTGAAAGAAAAGGCGGCTGCGCGAGCCGATCCAGGCGAAATTGGGGAAGCCGACGATCACCCGTCGGCCGACCCGCAGGGCGTCGGCCAGCAGCGCGTCCGCCTGGCGGACCTCCTGGAGGCTCTGGTTAAGGATCACGTAATCGAAGGACCGGTCGGGATATTCCAGCAGGCCGCTTTCGATGTCGCCATGGCAGACGTTCAGCCCTTTCTTCACGCACTCGTACACCGCGTTCTCGTTCAGTTCGATCCCCTGGCCCCGGATATGGAGGCTCCGGACCAGAAAGGCCATCAGGTCGCCGCTGCCGCAGCCCAGATCGAGGATGCGGGCGCCGGGATCGACCATCTCGCCGATGATCCGGTAGTCCAGGGGGATGTTGGCCTTTTGTCCGCTAGCGTTCGTCATGGCTGCTCAAAAAATTCCGAATCAGCGTGGTCTGCCCTTCCGTCTCTACCAGGAAGGCATCGTGGCCATAAGTGGATTTCAGCTCGCAGTAAGTCACTTCCGCCTGCCCTTTCTTCAGTTGGCGCACGATGTCCTGGGACTGGCTGGGCGGATAGAGCCAGTCCGACGAAAAGGAAATGACCAGGTAGCGGATCGCCGCCGTTTTATCCGAGGCGATGAGACGGCCCCCCGAAAGATCGAAATAATCCAGCGCCCGGGTGATGTAGAGATAGGCGTTGGCATCGAAGCGCTTCACAAATTGATTCCCCTGATAATGGAGGTATCCGCCCACCTCGAACTCCGGGGCAAAGGGGACGCCTTTCAAAACCCGGCTCCGGTTGCGGGAAAATTTTTCTTCCATGGACTCTTCACTCATGAAGGTGATGTGCCCGATCATCCGGGCAATGGCAAGCCCCCGGTCCGGAGCAGCGGATTCATAGTAGTTTCCGCCAAGCCACGCCGGATCCGCCATAATGCTCTGCCGGATTACTTCGTTGAAGGCGATCTGCAGCGGCGAATGGCGGGCGGTCGTGGCGATGGGAATAGCGGATCGCACGCGTTCGGGGTAGGAGGCGGTCCACTGCAGGGCCTGCATCCCGCCCATGGAGCCCCCGGCGACGCAGAGCAGCCGGTCGATGCCCAGAGAATCGATCAGGCGGCGCTGGGCTTCCACCATGTCCCGGATCGAAATGACGGGAAAACTCAAGCCGTAAGGCTTTCCCGTTGTCGGGTTGATGGAAGCCGGACCGGTCGACCCCTTGCATCCCCCGATCACGTTGGAGCAGATGACAAAGTAACGGTCCGTGTCAAAGGCCTTGCCGGGGCCGATGGAGTTATCCCACCAGCCAGGCTTCTTTTTGCCGGCATGATAACCCGCCGCGTGGGCGTCGCCGGACAGGGCGTGGCAGATCAGAATCGCATTGGACTTCGATGCGTTGAGCCGCCCATAGGTTTCGTAGGCCAGGGTCACCGGCTCCAGAATTTCGCCGCTTTCCAGAACCAGTCCCGTCTCCGGAGGTTCGGCAAAGGTGAAAACCTTGGTCTCAACCGGTTCCACCGGATTGAATTTTATCGTATTGATCGTTGCGATTCCAGCGGAATCCAAAGGACTTTCCTTCATTTTCTTCCTCTCCCCAACGAAAATTCGGAATAAAAAACCCGCTGCTCATGGTCTCTTTCGGGCAGCGGGTGAATTTTAACGGTGTCATGTCATCTTTCCGGATGCTACATGGACGGATCCCCTCTGCCTGCCGAGCGGCACATGAATGGACAGCTACACATCAAACCGGTGGGGATTCTGCCGTTCATTTTACCCGTTCCTCTTTTTCCGCCTGCCGTTTGACCATGGTCTCCAGGGTAAGAGACTCCAGGGTTTTCAGCATCCCCTGAGTCGCTTCCTGCCATACATCACGAGTGATGCAGGTTTCCGAACGCCGGCAAACCGCTGCGTTGTCCACGCAGTCCACAAGCGACAGCGAGCCTTCAACCACCTGCATGATCTCCTTGAGCGTTATCTCTCCCGGCGCCTTCGCCAGCAGGTAGCCTCCGTGGGCGCCCCGGGTGGTACTGATCAATCCCATGGCCTTCAGGGGGTGAATGAGTTGCCAGAGATATTTCTCGGAAATCCCCTGCCGCTGGGCGATGTCCTTCAGAAAGATGGGGCCTTCGTTGTAATGGAGCGCCAGATCCAGCATAAAACGCAACCCATAACGCCCCCTCGTGGAAAGCTTCATGATTCGCCCTGTTTTCCTTACAAAGGAATTCTACTATTTTAGTAGAGGATATAGGGATAAATTTTTCCCTGTCAAGGAAAAACTTCAGTCCCGGGCAAGGATATTTTCAGATGGAATCTGGAAGGAGGCAGCCGGGGGCGAGGTGGCTTGCTCGATAAAGGTCAATCAAGATCGAGAGAGGTGAGTTCCTGGAGGAGAGCAAGGCTCTCCCCGGCCTGTTGTTCATCGATCCGGTGGATGGCATATCCGGCGTGGCAGATGACATAGTCGCCGACGGCGCAGTTTTCATCCACGATATCCAGACAGATCTCGCGCTGCGTGCCGTTGATATCGATGACAGCGAGGTTGTCTTCGTCAAGGGTCAGGATTTTACCGGGAAAGGCGATACACATGCGTAAAGCTCCAAAGAACCTTCATGCCCGGGACAGGCACGACAGATAATAAAAATAATCAGTCACTTGGATTTATTTTCATATAAACCTGCAGCGAAGGCCGATTCAGATAAGAGCCGGTAAAACAGCCCTCGGCCGGGATTTCTTTGCCCATCAGGAAACACTGTTCAATCGCAACGTGCGCTTTCAGGATCCTCAGGGATCACTTCCTTGAAGCTTCCTCCCGCTTTTTCGATTTCATTGAGAACGCATGCCAGGAGATCTTCCAATCGTTCCCTGACGGTTTCGCTCAGCGTGTCATCCCAGGACATGATATCCTCGGGTTCGATGCCGACGATAACGGTCGGCGGCAGTCCTCCCAGCAGTTCGGCACAGCCGAGCGTCTCGACGAGATCCAGCTCATGGAGAGAGTTCTTCACATTCGAAGTCCTCTTCGCCTCTTCAAACTCCAGCCGGTACACAGAGCCGGGCATCCCCCCCTGCTTCACGGCATCCACCGCGATCACGCGGTCCGCCTCCAGGATGGACTCCAGAAGCCTCAAGCCCTGGGTGCCGCCATCCACAACTTCCACGTTCGGGGAGAACTGGTAGCGGGTAAGGAGAGCATTCACCGCATGCACGCCAAGCCCTTCATCCCGCAACAGGATATTTCCCACTCCCAGAACCAGGATGCCTTTCTTCTCTTTACCGGGCATGAATCCCTTTCCCTCCGCCTTGGAACCGAATGGCTGCCTCAGACCACTCTCACCTTGTACACTTTGTCTTTGCGCGTATCGATCACGTGGACTGCGCAGGCGATACAGGGGTCAAAGGAATGTACCGTCCGGAGGATTTCCACAGGACGTTCGGGATCCGCAACGGGGGTTCCGATCAAGGCCTTCTCCACCGGCCCCGGCTTGCCGTTGGCGCACCGGGGTCCGAAGTTCCAGGTTGAGGGAACCACCATCTGGTAGTTGGCGATCTTCTGGTTCGAGATCTCGATCCAGTGTCCGAGGGCGCCGCGCGGCGCCTCGTTGAGTCCCATACCCCTGGCTGACGCGGGCATGGCCGGCCTTCCCTCCAGGGCCGTACTCCCCCCCAGCTGGAGCTGATCAATCCAAGGCCCCATGGCTTCGGCGATTATCCGGGTTTCCAGGGCCCGGGCCGCCGTCCGGCCGAGGGTTGAATTAAGGGCGCCCACCTGCAGCCCGGTCGTCGAGAGAAAATCTTTCACGGAACTTCGGGCCTCGTCCTGCCTGCTTTCATAGGCAACGAGCATCCGCGCCAGCGGGCCGACTTCCATGGGTTCATTCTGGTAGCGGGGCGCCTTGAGCCAGCTGTAGCGGTCAGCGGTGTTCAGGCTGGTGTATCTCGGCACCGTCACTCCCTCGGAGGGATGGAGCGCCGCTCCGCCTGCATACCAGCTCCGTCGAACGTGTTCGAGGATTTCGGAAGTATCGACGGGGGCTATCGGCCGCCCCTTGAGGATGACGCCCTGGGGGAAAAAAAGGCTCTCGGGCTCCGCGGCAGACTCCGGAAACTCACCGAAGGCCAAAAAGCTGCCGCTGCTGCTGCCGAGAGTCCCCCAGCCGCTCTTGCCATACTCCTGGGCAAGGAAGGAAACACCCGGGAGATAGATGGTGTCGATGAACTCCTTCGTCTCCTGCCAGAGCGCCCGGAACTCGTCAATGCGGGCCGCATTGAGATCATACTTGCAGGTCACTCCCCCCACCAGGAGACTCTGAACGTGAGGATTCTTGCCGCCGAAGATTGCGTGCATCTGTGCCGTCCTGGCCTGCTGGCGCAGCGCCTCCAGATAGTGGGCTACGAGGATGAGATTCACTTCCGGCGTCAGGGTGTAGGCCGGGTGGCCCCAGTAGCCGCCGGCAAAGGGTCCGAGATGACCGGTCCCGGCCAGAGTCTTGAGCCGTTCCTGGACCGCCCCATAATTCATAGTCCTGGCCTGGGGAAACAGTTGGGATGCCTGTTCCTGGACAAGATCGGGTTTCGCAGTCAAAGCCTTCTCGATATCCACCCAGTCAAGGGCATGGAGATGATAGAAATGCACAATATGATCGTGCAGAAATTGCGTACCCATGAGCAGGTTGCGAACGATCCGTGCGTTGTCGGGTATGGTGAGACTGAGTGCATTTTCGACGGAACGTACGGAGGTCACGCCGTGGACGTAGGTGCACACGCCGCAGAGCCGTTGGGTGAAGACCCAGGCATCCTCGGGGTTACGCCCTTTGAGGATGATCTCAATGCCACGGAAAAGTGTGCCCGTGCTCCAGGCATTGGTCACCACGCCGTCGGTCACCTCCACCTCGATGCGCAGATGCCCCTCTATTCTTGTCACGGGATCCACAACGATCCGATTCGTCGCCATTGGCTATTCCTTTCTTTCCTAATCGTTTTCCTTGTAGAAGGGGGTCATCGTATCCCAGAAGTTGGGTTGACTGCAGCCGATGCACGGATGATTTGCCTGCACCGGCCAACTGGTCGCATCATTGAACCGAATGGACGGACAATTGTTGTAGCTCCTCTTCCCTTTGCAGCCATGGTCTTCGAGACACCGTTCATCGTGATCCGGCCCATTCCGGAAGGGGCATTGCTCATGGATTTTTTTCCCATAGGCAAACAGCGGCCTTCCCTGGGCATCGAGTGCCGGAAGCTTGCCGAAGAGCAGGTAGTTGGCGAGCGTTCCCACGAAGGTAACCGGGTTGGGGGGGCAGCCGGGGATATTCACCACGGGGACGGCGAGGCTGGTTCCCAGGGCGGCCTTCACCCCTTTGGCGCCGGTCGGGTTGGGGGCCGCCGCGGGGAGTCCGCCATAGGAAGCGCAGGTCCCGATGGCAATGATGGCCTTCGCTTTGGGGCAGATCTCCCGGGCGACGCTCAGCATGGTCCTGCCGCCGATCATCCCGTAGATTCCACGGTTAGCCGTCGGGATTGCCCCCTCGACGACACAGAAGAACTGGCCGGCGTATTGACTGGCCGCCGCGGCGAGCATGCTCTCGACACGGGCGCCGGCGGCGGCCATCAGCGTCTCGTGATAGTCGAGAGAGATTGTGTCGAAGATCACGTCGTCAAACCAGGGGGAGGAGGTTCTCAGCACCGCCTCGGTGCAGCCGGTGCACTCGGCGAAATGCAGCCACAAGACCGGCGGCCGCGGCTCGGCGGCAAACGCGTCCCTGATCTTCGGACCAAAAGCGGGACCGAGCCCCAGTGCTCCCGCCACCAAGGTACAGTACTTGAGGAAATCCCGGCGGGTTACCCCTTTTTTTTCCAAACGTTCAATCAGTTTCGTTTCCATCGCGTTCACCTCGCGTGATAAGGCTTGTCTGGATTGTCCCGCCATTCGTTCCGCCGATTTAAGCGGCACACTTGTTCCGGCCGGTCCATCTTTTTCCCCAGCAAAACATATAAATGACACGCCCACATTTCGTATTGAAATTGCGCAAATGCAAGTAAAATGCCATTGCGAATGTGCATCCTATGATGATGATATCATTATAGATTAATCAAAATCCACCTATCGGCCGATCCTCGTCGGTGCAACTTCTGCACGGCTCACGCAAATTTCTGCATGTCGCTTTCCCTGGCTCCTGGAACCTGCGGCTTCCTGCAAGGGACTCACAGGCGTGGGATTCTCCAAAGAAGGGCCGGAACCTTATGGGAAGGGGGGATGAGATGAGGATAAACGCGTTGCTTTTCTTCCTGAAGGATGAGAGATTTATTAAGTATTTGTATTTCATTTTTATCCGGAGAACCGCAACGGCAGCCGGCTTGAACGGTAAAAAGCGGACGTTCTCTCGGCTGAGATAGGCGTTGACGACCGTCGTCGATACGCTCTTCCTTCTGTGAGGTGCTGCCATGGGAAAATGCATCCTGGTGATCGATGACGACCACCTGATTCGTTCGTTTCTCTCCGCAATCCTGGTGGAGGACGGCCACTGCGTCGAGGAGGCTGAATCCGGCCGGAGAGGCCTGGAAAAATTGCAGGCGGAAGATTTCGATCTGGTCTTCATCGATCTGCGACTGCCCGACATTCCGGTATTGGACTTGCTCTGTAGAGGCCGGACCCTTCATCCGGCATCGCGGTGGATCATCATCACCCCGAATGGGGCGGTCGGCAATGCCCTTGAGGCAATAAAAGTCGGAGCCTGCGATTACCTGAAAAAACCTTTCGACAGTCCGGAAGAACTGCGCCACGTGGTGCGCCGGATTTTGAGAGAAGCCGCGAAGGAGCAGCAGCTGTCCTTTCTCTCGGAAGAATTGGGCAGACAGTACCCTCCTGCGGAATTGATTTTTCTCGGGAAAGCAATGGAACCGGTGAGGAGGCTCGTTGAAGAGGTGGCGCCGACACCCGCGACCGTCCTGGTCAGCGGACCAAGCGGAACGGGCAAGGAGCTGATCGCGCGATTGATACACCACTTCAGCCCCCGCCGGGACGGGCCTTTTGTCGGCGTTCACTGCTCCGCCCTGGCCGAGAACCTTCTGGAAAGCGAACTTTTCGGACACGAGCGAGGCGCGTTCACAGGCGCCACGGACATGCACAAAGGCCGCTTTGAGCTGGCCGACGGCGGCACCCTGTTCCTCGATGAGATCGGAGATATTTCACCGGCGATCCAGATCAAGCTGCTTCGGGTTCTCCAGGAAAAGAATTTCGAGCGGGTCGGCGGCAACCGGGCCATTCAGGTCGATGTGCGGATTATTTCGGCGACCAACCGGGATTTGAAGGCGGAAGTTGCCGAGGGCCGGTTCCGGGAAGACCTCTATTACCGGTTGAATGTCTTCCCCATCGCGCTGCCTTACCTGAAAGAGCGCGTCGAAGCCATTCTCCCCCTGGCCGAATACTTTGCCACGAAATACGGTGCGTCTTTCGGAAAGCGGATAACGGAAATAACGGAGGGTGCACGGAGCGTTTTGACGGCCTATGACTGGCCGGGAAATATCCGGGAGTTGCAGAATGTCATGGAACGGGCCGTGATCCTGTCCTCAGGGCCAATCGATGCCTCGTTGCTCAACCTGGAGGTTCAACCCCGCCCCGGAGAGCCCGCGGAAGGGCTCCTCAAATCCCTGGAGAGGGAACTGATCGAGAAGACACTGAAAGAAACTGATGGAAACAGGCGGAAAACCGCTCATCTTCTGGGAATTTCCCTGAGAACCCTGCAATACCGGATCAAAAAGTACGGAGTGGGATCGGAACCCCAGGCTTGACAAGGCCGACCTTGATGGTGTCTCCCGGGCCCAGCGGCACACCGACCTGATAAAAATTTTACTTTCCCTTTAGATAAGGATGTGATCAAAAACAACAGGGCTCGCGGCATCTAATGCCAGGGGATCACCAGCATCACAAGGTTTTTCAACGTTCGGGATTACGGCTTGCAAATTGTTTAACGTATCGCCATCGCTGTAAAATATTCTGATCAGGGTGAATATGAGCAGAACCTTGAACATTTTGATTCTGGAAGACGTTGCAACGGATGCGGAACTGATTCAATTCGAATTGACGGAGGCTGGAATCTCTTTCGCGGCATGGTGGGCACAGGACAAACCGTCCTATCTCAAAGGCCTTGATGAATTTTTCCCGGACCTCATTCTTTCCGATTATTCCCTGCCTTCCTTTGACGGGATCAGCGCCTTGAAACTGGCGAAGAAGACATGCGCGGCGGTGCCCTTCATCTTCGTTTCGGGAGCGCTGGGAGAAGAAAAGGCCATTGAACTCCTCAAGGAGGGGGCGACGGACTACGTCCTGAAGAGCCGGTTGGCTCGTCTGGGACCGGCTGTTTCGCGGGCCCTGCAGGAGGCGCAGACCCTCAGGGAGCGGGAAACGGCCGAGGAAGCGTTAAAGAAAAGGGAGCAGGCCCTGGCCCTGAAGTCCCGGAGTCTTGAAGAGGCCAACACGGCGCTGAAGGTCCTTATCAAGCATATGGAAGCGGAAAAGGCCACCCTGGGGGTTCAGATCCGGGACAATGTCCGGAGGCTTGTTCTTCCCTACCTGGAAAACCTCAAACGCCTGAGATTGAATAACGATCAGCTGGCTCAGGTTAAAGTGATCGAGGACAATCTCAACGAGATTGTCTCTCCCTTTCTGCAGAACCTGACGACGAACCATCTCGATCTGACCCCGCGGGAAATCGAGGTGGCCGGCCTGATCAAAGAGGGAAAGTCAACCAAGGACATTACGAATATTCTGAACCTATCCGCCTCTGCCGTGGAATTTCACCGGAAGAATCTGCGGTCCAAACTGGGCATCAGGGACCGAAAAACCAGTCTGATGGCCTTCCTGTCTTCCCTATCGTAAACAAAGCTCATCATTCATAGGGCAGTTGGTTCATGATCGTCCAGTAATAGCCGATCTCGGCCACGGATCGGGCAAAGTCATCGAAATTCACCGGCTTGACGATATAACTGTTCACTCCGAGCCGGTAACTCGCCACCCGGTCTCTTTCCTCGTTCGAGGAGGTGAGGACCACCACGGGGATTGACCGGGTCCGTTCATCGGCGCGTATCCTTTTCAGGACTTCCAGTCCGTCGACCTTGGGAAGCTTCAGATCCAGCAGGATGACCTTGGGATGGACCTTATCCTGGCAATCAGAAGAGGAACAATCCACACGGTTCATGAGATAGTCGATGGCCTCTTCCCCATCCCGCAGTACCTGCACCTTGTTGGCAAGGTGGTACTCGTTCAAGGCGCCGAGGGTCAGCTCGATATCCGCGGGGTTATCCTCGACGAGGATGATTTCAATGGGCTGCCTGTCCATACTTATTCCTCTGCCGCCAGGGTAAAATAAAAGGTGGCGCCGTCATCCACTTTTCCTTCAGCCCACACCGTACCGCCATGACGATGAATGATCCGTTCCACGATCGCCAGCCCGACCCCGGTCCCCTCGAACTCTTCCGCACGATGAAGACGCTGGAAGACGCCGAAGAGTTTGTCTTGGTAGCGCATGTCGAAGCCCACGCCATTATCCCGGATGAAATAAACGTTTCTCTTCGCTTCCCGATTGGCGCCGACCTCAATCACCGCCTGTTCCCGGCTTCTTGAAAATTTGACGGCGTTGGACAGCAGGTTAAGAATGACCTGCCTGATCAGGGCCTGATCCCCCAAACTCCGAGGCAGGTCATGGAGAACCAGCCTCGCGTTGCGGTCCGGGTGTTCCGACATCATTTCACTCCAGGCAGACCGGATCATGCGTTCCATATCCAGACTGCCGTTGATGATTTCTTTTCTGGTCAACCGGGAAAAACTGAGGAGATCGTCGATAAGCTGACCCATGGCCCGGGCATTGTCCTGGATAACCTTGAACTGCCGCGCGGTCTCCGCATCGAAATCCTTCTCCCGCCTGCGGAGGATCATCCGCGAGAAGCCGTCGATGGCCCGCAGCGGCGCCCGCAGATCGTGGGAGACGCTGTAGCTGAAGCTCTCCAGTTCCCTGTTGACAATCTCCAACTCCGCCGTCCGGTCGGCCACCCGCTGTTCCAGCGTTTCGTTGGCTTCCTCGAGCGCCGCGGTCACCCGTTTCATGTCCGTGACATCAATGCCCATTTCGAGGACGAAGGGGGCGCCGTTGCTGTCCGAAAAGGGAAAGTCGTAAACATCGTAGTTGCGTCCGTCCGGTCCGATCCATTCCCAATGGTGGGGTTTGCCCGTTTTCATGACCGTGTAGGTTTCGCAGACGTCGCAGGGCGTGGTCCGCTGGAAGAGGTATTCGTGACAGCGTCTGCCCTTTGCCTCGCCGAACCGCTCCCGGAAGAACCGGTTGGCAAAGGGGACCTGGCAATCGGGGGTGAGAAGCACCACGTAGGCCGGCAACAGCTCCAGAACGTCATAGAACCGCTGGCGTTCTATCTTCACCGATTCGTGGATCTTTGTGATCTCGGCCACCTGCGCCGAGACGCGCTCCTCCAGATCGGCATTCAGGTTTCGGAGCGCGTCTTCCGCGCATTTTCGTTTGGTGATGTCGATCCCGTAGACATGGGCGTAGGCCTCCGCCGGGAAGGGAACGACGGAAATAGAATAAAACCTTTCGCCCAGGCGGACGTCTTCCTGAGTTTCCTTCCCCAGCGCCAGCGCCTTCGTGACCAGGGACCGCAGCGGTTCGGGCGGCGGCTCACCTTCCTTACACAGCCAAAACGGCGCCCGGGCGGCGGGGTTGGCGTACTGGACCATCCCCTTCATGGAGACGCGCACCACCGGAGAGGGGTTTTCCTCCGGAAAGCGGGCCAGCCATTCCGCCTGTCGATGGGCTTTGTCGAGGGCCTGCTGCATTTGATGCCGTTCCGTGATGTCGCGGAACAGGACGGTCAGATTTTCTCTGCCGGGGTAGGCATGCACCTCCATGGTCTTGTCTCCGAGCAGTGAGCCGCTCTCGAAATGAACCGGCTCGCCACTTTCCATGGCCTGTCGATACCGGTCTTCGAAAATCGTCCTGCGGGCGGCAGGAAAAACATCAAAAATATATTTGCCCTGAACCTCCTCGCGCGTCCTTCGAAAATGACGAAGGGCCGCATCGTTGATATGCGTGAAACGCCATTGCCGGTCAATGGCGAAGAAGCCGTCGGCAATGCTGTCTAAAATGACTGAAAGCCGTTGCCGGGATTCATCCAGGGTTTCCTGAACCTGTTTAAAGTCAGCGGATTCAAATCCGCCGATCTTTTCCACATGGGCGATTCCGGACGGTCCCGCCTGCTGATCCGGATTTTCTTTTCTCATGGACTTCTCCGCACGAGTCGCTCAGAGCATGGCACGGACGGCTTCGGCCAAAGCCCCCCAGGAGGGGTCCATGGCCGCCGGATTCCGCATTTCCGTACCCGGGTCGGTCAAGGGGATCGCCACCTTCGGAAGGGCGGGCACAAAGCCGGTTTTTAAAATTTCACAGCCCCAGCGTTTCGGTGAACTTCTGCTTCTGCTTTTCGATGGCTTTCTGCCCCTGTTCGAGGGTCGCAATGATCTCTTTCTTGGTTTTTTCCGAAAGGTCCACGCCCTCCTCCGCAATATTCATGGCTCTTTTCTTTAAATCGCTGACAAAGTCGTTGACATCGTCAATGGTGTCCTCAATCAGATCCGTCGTAGAGTTTTTTGCGCGACGCGCCGCCCTGGCAAGATCCTTCCTGGTCTCCCGGCCGGACTGGGGCGCAAGCAGCAGCGCGACCGCCGCCCCCATCAAGCCGCCGATCAAAAGAGCCCCGACTGCCCCGCAACAGGCCTTTGTCGAATCGTCATCCATCATCATAATAAACCTCCTCATCCGGAATTTTTATCGTTGGTTTGTTGTTGCCGTCACGACGCGGTTGAAACCGGAACTGCCCGGGTCCTGATGACGGGCCCGGACAGCCCGGTTGAAAGAGCTTGCCGTTGGCGGCCTGCCGGTTTCGGCCGGTCCGCTTGCAGGCTTACTTTACCTCCAGAAGTTCCACCTCGAAGATGAGCGTCTGCCCCGCCAGGGGTCCCTGTTCCCCGTAGGCAAGGTTGGCGGGAATGAAGAGCTGCCATTTGGCGCCCTGTTTCATCAACTGCAGGCCTTCGGTCCAACCGGCGATGACGCCTTTCACCGGAAAGGTGGCGGGCTTCCCGTGGCGCTGAGAACTGTCGAACTCCGTCCCATCGACGAGGGTCCCTTTATAGTTGACGACCACGGTACTGTCCAGGGTCGGTTTTTTCCCGGTCCCCTCTTTGATAACCTTGTACTGGAGGCCGCTGGGCAGGGTTTTCACGCCTTCCTTCTTCTTGTTGGAGTCCATAAAAGCCTTGCCCGCCGCCAGGTTCTTTTCCGTCTGCTCCTTCATGGCCTTCTGACGGGCGGCCATAGCCCTCGTCGTTATGTCCGAAACGGCTTTCTGCATCTCCTCCTGCTTGAGCAGGGGCGTCGCCCCGCCCAGGGCATCCTGGATGCCGGCTTTGTAGACATCGAGATTGAGGGACAATCCCTGGGATTTCAGGCTCTGGCCGAAGGAATATCCCAGGCTGTAGCTTTCCCTGTCTGTTTGATCCTTGAGTTGGGGTTTGTCAGCGGCGAAGGCAGAAGAAACGCACAACGTCATCGCCAGCAGAGTCAGAAAAACAGGTTTCATTAAAAAATCTCCTTTCACTCTTTTTTGTTTTATCTTATCAGGACCGCCCTCTTTTGGGTAGCCTTTTCCCCTTAGCCAGCACCGGCCAACGCCTGGTTTCCTTTGCCCCTCGCCTCCTTGCCGCAACTGCGTTGCCGACCGCCATCGACGCCGCCGGTCTGACCGTCTCCGCTTGGCGCCGTGCGGGCCGCATTCTCGAATCCGGCGGTTCCTGCACACGCGGCAGCGAATTCGCCTGCTAGGTTGCCGACAGTCCGCCCTCCGCTTCCGGCTGTTTTTTCGTCAGACCGCGCTGTTTCCACAGTTGATAGATCACCGGATAGACCATCAGCTCCAGCAGAAACGAGCTGAAAACGCCCCCCACCAGGGGGGCTGCAATCCGCTTCATCACATCCGCGCCGGCCCCGACGGACCACATGATCGGGACCAGGGCCAGGAAGGTGGTGGCCACGGTCATGAACTTCGGACGGAGCCGTTTGGCGGCGCCGTCCTTAATCGCTTCCTGGAGATCCGCCAGGGACTGGAGCCGTCCTTCCTTCTTTGCCTGCTCATAGGCCAGGTCGAGGTAAAGGAGCATGAAAACCCCCGTTTCCGCATCCACACCGAGCAGCGCAATGAGTCCGACCCAGACGCCGATGCTCAGGTTGTAATCGAGGAGGTACAGCAGCCAGAAGGCGCCCACGGCGGAGAAGGGCACGGCCAGGAGCACGATGAAGGTCTTCGTGACGGACCGCGTGTTGATCCACAGGAGAAGGAAGATGAGCGCCAGAGTGACGGGCACGACGATTTTGAGACGGTCCTTCGTTCTCTGCATGCCCTCATACTGGCCGCTCCAGGAGACCGCATACCCGGCCGGCAGCCTTATCTTTTCCCGCAGGGCGCGATCCGCCTCGGCAAGGTAGCTTCCGAGATCACGGTCGGCAATGTCCACGTAGACATAGCCGGTGAGCAATCCATCTTCGTTCCGGATCATGGACGGACCGCTCGCGGCGCTGATTTCCGCCAGCTCCGACAGGGGGATCTGGCGCCGGCCGTCGGAAGCCGAAACGAGGACTCGGCGCAGCGCCCCGATGTCCTCCCGGAAGTCCCGCAGGTAACGGACATTCACCGGGTAGCGCTCCCGCCCTTCGACGGTGGTGGTCACGTTTTCCCCGCCGATGGCCTGGGCAACGGCATTCTGCGCCTCCTCCACGCTGAGCCCGTTGCGGGCCAGTTCATCCCGGTTCCAGGTAAAATCGAGAAAACTGCCGCTTCCCGTCCGTTCGGCAAAAACGCTGCGGGTTCCCTTCACGGCAGGCAGAACGGCCTCGATTTCCATCCCGATTTCCTCGATCATGGCCAGGTTGCCGCCCGAGATCTTGATGCCCACCGGGGTTCGAATCCCCGTGCTTAGCATCTCGATCCGCCCCTTGATGGGCATCGTCCATCCATTGGCCAGGCCGGGAAGCTGGAGCGCCCGGTTCATCTCGTCGATCAGCGCCTCCTGGGAGATGTGATCGGGCGTCAGATGCCGGAGCATCGAAGCCAGCCAGTCCGGCGCCCAGGATGAGTACCACGTCTCCGAACGGCGCCACTGGGACTTGGGCTTCAGGATAATCACCGTTTCGAGCATGGACAGGGGCGCCGGGTCGGTGGCGGTATCCGCCCTACCCGCCTTGCCGAGAACGCGGTCCACCTCGGGAAACTGCTTGATGATCCGGTTCGTGACCTGAAGGGTCTTCTGGGCCTCCTGGATGGAGATGCCCGGCATGGTCGACGGCATATAGAGGATGGACCCCTCCTCGAGAGGAGGCATGAATTCTCTCCCGAGCTGGAAGTACACGGGAATCGTGGCAATCACCAGGGCAAGGGCGCCGCCGATGACCCACCCTTTCCGGCGCAGGCTCCAGGAAACCACGGGCTCGTAAAGGCGGATCAGAAGGCGGCTGACCGGATGCTTCTCCTCGGAGCGGATCCGGCCCACGGCCACGGCGTTCACCACCCGGCACAGCCAGCGGGGCCGGAACGCGAAATTCTTCAGGTGGATCAGCCCAACCCGGAGGGCCGGGTCAAGGGTAATGGCCAGGACGGCGGCGATGATCATGGCCAGGTTCTTGGTGTAGGCGAGAGGCTTGAAGAGGCGGCCCTCCTGCGATTCCAGAGCGAGGATGGGGAGGAAGGAGACGCCGATCACCAGCAGGGCGAAAAAGCTCGGCCCGGCGACCTGTTTGATGGCCCGGACCACCACGGACTGGTAGCTCTCGCGGCGGCCGGCACGGTTCCACTGTTCCAGCCCTTTATGGGTCTGCTCCACCACGACGATGGCCGCGTCGGTCAGCGCCCCGATGGCGATGGCGATTCCGCAGAGGGACATGATGTTCGCCGTCAGCCCCATCATGCGGAAAGGGATGAAGGAAAGAAGAAGCGCCACCGGGATGGTGATGGCCGGGATGACGGCGCTGGGAAAATGCCAGAGGAAGAGAAAGATCACGAGGACCACGATCAGGATTTCCTGAATCAGCGTGCTCCTGAGGTTGTCAATGGAGCGCAGGATCAGGTCCGACCGGTCATAGACGGGGACGATTTCCACCCCGAAGGGCAGCCCCGGCGATATTTCCTTGATCTTCTTCTTGACCCCTTCGATGACGTCGAGGGCATTCTGACCGTGGCGCATGATGACGATGCCGGATACCACCTCTCCCGTGCCGTCGAGGTCGGATGCGCCCCGCCTGAGCTCCGGACCGACGGCGACGGTTCCCACATCGCGGATACGGATCGGAGTGCCGCTTTCACTGGCCGTGATCGCAATGTTTTCGAAATCCTCGACGGATTTGGCGTACCCCCGCCCCCGGATCATATACTCGGTCCCGCCGAACTCGATGAGCCGTCCGCCTGTCTCGGCATTGCCTCCCCGGACCGCGTCCACCACCTTGCCGAGGGGGAGGCCGAAGGCCTGGAGCCGGTTCGGATCGACGTTGACCTGGTATTGCTTCCCGAAGCCGCCGAAGGTGGCGACCTCCGCAACCCCGGGAACGGCCTTGAGGTAGTAGCGCAGGGTCCATTGCTGGTAGGAGCGCAGGTCCGCAAGGCTGTGCCTCCCCGATTCATCAACCAGGGCGTACTGGAAAATCCAGCCGAGGGCCGTGGCGTCCGGCCCGAGTTCTGTCCGCACCCCCTGGGGGAGCGTGGGCAGCACGGTAGAGAGGTATTCCTGGATCCGCGACCTGGCCCAGTAGAGATCCGTGCCATCCTCGAAGATGACATACACGTACGAATAGCCGAAGTCGGAGAAGCCCCGCACCGCCTTGACCTTGGGGGCGCCCAGCATGGCCGTCACAATGGGATAGGTGACCTGGTCCTCAATCACGTCGGGGCTGCGGTCCCAGCGGGAGTAAATGATCACCTGGGTGTCGCTCAGGTCGGGAATCGCGTCGAGGGTCGTGTGCTTCAGGGACCACCAGCCGGCGATGCAGGCCAGGAACAGCAGCGCCAGAACGATGAATCGGTTGTTGACGGAAAAATCGACGATGCGGTTAATCATGGGGGGCCATTCCCTGGTGGGCGTTGCGGGCCGGCTCCATCCCCTCCATCGGTTCCCCGGACACCGGCTTTCCCGGTGACTTCATCGAGCCCTCCCCCCTGGAGGATTCCCGGGGAGCCATTCCCTTCGGGGCCGGCGTTCCGCGCTGCCCCACCTTCGGCCGCTGAACGCTTTCCTTCTCTCCTTGATCCGCCGCTGCCGTCTCGGCATAGCGGCCGGGGTCCGCGGCAAACTTATCCCGGCATTCCGTCATGCAGAAATAATAGGTCCTTCCGTCCTGCTCGACCGAGAGACCGGCGCCCTTGGAATTCCTGGGATCCACCTCCATCCCGCACACCGGGTCCTTGACCCGCTGCCCGTCCGACTTCGCAACCATGCCCGCGGCCGCCATCTTCATCCGGCTTTCGGAATCGATGAGGAAGTTGCCGGAGACCACGATCTGTTCGCCGGGCATGAGCCCCCGGGTGATTTCCACCCGGTCGCCGAAACGCCAGCCCGTCTCCACCCGGCGGGGCTCAAAAAATCCGTTGCCGCGATCGACGAACACCGTTTTTCGAATTCCGGAATCAAGGACCGCATCCGATGGGACGGTCAGCGTTGACGGCCGGGTGACGGGGAATTCCACGTCCACGAGCATGTCCGGCTTGAGGGCGTACCCGGGATTATCGAGCTCCAGGCGCACTTTCAGCGTCCGGGAGACGGCGTCGAACTGGGGCAGCACCCCGCTCACCGTGGCCCCGTATGCTTTCTGCTGGTGAGGCATGGTCACCTTCACTTTTGTGCCGGCCTTCACAGACTCCGCCTCGTTCCGGAAGAGATCAGCGAGGACCCAGACCTTGCTCAGATCGGCGATGCGGTACCACTCGGCGCCCTTGTCAAAGCGCTGCCCCGGGGAGACGTTCCGGCTGAGGATGAATCCCGTCGCCGGGGCGAGGATATAAACCCGGTCGGTCAGTGTTTTGGTGGCGTTCAGCTCCTTGATCTGCTGTTGGCTCATCCCAAGGCCTTCGAGGGCGTCGACATAGGTCTGAAGACTGTAGCTCAACTGCTGCGACGGCGTGGGCGCCTGCCTTACGTTTTCCTTGTAGCGGTCATCGGGAGAGCCATAAAGGGACAAGTAGGCGATCTGGGCGGCCCGGAACTGGGGGCTGTAAAAAGTCGCCAGTTTCTGGTCCTTTTTCACGAGCGTCCCCACATCGTTGTTATAGGTTTCCCGGATCCAGCCATCGGTTCCCGCGACGAGGCGGTAGACGCGCTTCTCATCGGCCGCAATCCGGCCCACGGTCCGAATCGTGAAATTCAGGGGCGCCTTTTCCACCCTCTCGGTCCGGACGCCGATCACCTGCTGCTTTTCCGCCGTAATCCGGACCGTGCCCGGCGGCAGCGAAGCGGCGGGACGGCCTGATTCCTGACCTGTTGACCCCTCGTCGGCATACACCGGCTCCATCTTCATGCCGCAGGGGGCAATCCCCGGTTTGTCGGAGGTGTGGGAGGGGTTCATGGGATCGACGTAATAAAGGATGCGCCGTGCAGGGGGCGCAGTCCCGGCAGGCGGGTCAGGTTTGACCAGGGTCCCCGCCAGGAAGGACAGCGCCAGCAGTGCGGCCAGTAGCGCTCCATAGATCAGTTTTCTCGGAGTCAAGACCGTTGCAACCTCCTCAAAAATACTTGTTTACCTTAGAAGGACCCCGCTCCGTTTTTCGGCGCCTGCCCCGTCCCGATCCCGGGATCAAATTATTTGCCAGCATAACACGTTAGATGAACCGCATAAAAGCGGCAAAACCGCTTCATTGCAAGTGTCCGATATTAGATATTCATTGTCCGACACTGACGGAGTCCCCTGTCCCCGGAGCGCGGGATTGCATGAGATTCAGAAAGAATGCCCCGTCGCGGACAACGGGGCATTCTTTCTTGTGCCGGATCAAGTCCGGCACCCGGTTCTCTCTTGCTCCCTTTCTTCCGCGCCTGGCTGACGCCTTCAAGCTCGGAATGGCGGGATTGCATTGACCTCGATCTTTCGTTCGGGGTTTCACATCCCCCACTTCAGAAATTTGAGAAAATCGGGGAGGGATTGTTCCCTCCCCGATGGACGGCCTATTGCTCAGGGACCCGTACGGATGGGTAACGGCAGGGCGTTCGTCCAGGCGGAGGAACCGCCCACATTATTGTTCGCCCGGATCCTGTAGTAATAGGTGGTGTTGCGCGTGATCGTCTGCGTCGCGGTCCGGAGGTTGCCCGCCACGGTGGACGTGTTCAGACCCGTTGTGAACGTGGCGTTGGTGGCGCGCTGGACCGTGAAGCTGGTCGGGTCGCTGGTACTCGCCCATTCTAGTGTGGCCGTATAGTTGTTGCCGCCGGCTTTCACGGCCGTCACTTTGAAAAGGGTAGGTGCTGCCGGAATCGCAGGCACGGCCACCGGAGTTAAAAGTGTTGCATAGGCCGATTCCCCCGAACTATTAACCGCAGCCACCCGGTAAAGGTAACTGTTACCGAATGTCACCGTGGCATCCACGTAGGTCACATTGCCGGTGTTGTTGCGAGCCGGCGCCGTGCCGATCTGGAGCCAGGATGTTCCGTTGTTTGCAGACCGTTCGATAAAGAAGTCGGTCTCGTTGGTCGCATTGTCCCGCCACGTCAGGCTCACCTGCGGCCCCGTTTGCAGGGCAGCCGTCAGGTTGGTCGGCGCTGTCGGCGTTCCCTGCACAGCCCCGACCTGAACCGGAAGCGTGTCGGAAACAGAGTCGGCGGACATGGTGGGGAAACCGAGGGGAGACGTGGGATAAACCTGAGTGTCGCCGACAACGGGACCGATTGCGAACACCCGGTACCAGTAGGCGGCATTCGATGAAACGGTTGTATCCTGGAAGCTCGTCGTGTTCGGTGCTGCGTTGAACGTTCTCAGACCCCTTTTGAACGCAATATCCGATGCTCTCTGGATGGTGAACTGGGTTTCCTTCGAGGATTTGTCGGTCCAGCTCAAGTTGACTGTCGGATTGTTGATGTTGCCACTGATCGTATAGGCGAGGTCCGTAGGCGCTATCGGCGGAACGGTGAACACCAGGGAGTGCATCATGTCCATCTCTTCGTGGGAGAGGATGTGGCAGTGC
>CAZKRB010000021.1:37359-42986 GCA_964555065.1 uncultured Syntrophus sp. | reverse complement strand
CCCCCAGCCCTGGTGACCTTCTCCATTTCCCAGACCCTTCAGCCCCACATGGGCTGTACCATTCGAAAAAAGCCCGGCCTTACCCCCGATTTTGAAATCGTGTCTCCCGGGGAGGTCCTTATGGCGCTGGACGCGGAATATCCCTGGGAGCGTTTCGAGAAGTTCCTGACCATGATCTATCTCATCATCGATGTCCGCCGGGGACGCCTGGTTTACAGCAACGCCGCCCATCCCCCTCCCATTCTGCTCCATGCCGATGGAACCTTCGAGCTGCTGGAAAAGGGGGGGACGATCATCGGGCTGGGGGGCATCCTCCCCTTTGAAGAGGAAGAGAAGGACATTGCGGCAGGGGACAAGATCCTGCTTTACACCGACGGCGTGTTTGAATTTTCAAATGAAGAAGGGGAATTATTCGGGGAGGAGCGGTTTCATGCCCTGGTCAAAAACCTTCATGGGCTGGCAATCGGCAAGGTTCTCGATGAGATTGTCCTGGCCATGGAAGGCTTTGTTCGGGGAGGAAAGCTTCAGGATGATGTAAGCCTCCTGGGAATTGAATTCAAGGCAGGGAATCAGACCTGAAAGATGCCGAATCAGAGCAAGTCGGCTGCTTCAATGACGCTCTGCGCCTCCTCGACGAGGGAGAAAATTCTGGCTTTTTCGTTGTCGAGGCGGGACAGGGGCTCTTTCAAATCATGCTGAATCTCCAGAAAAAGCCGATCAAAAAGCTGAGAAATTTCCTGATCCAGCCGGTTGCGGAACTCCTCGCGGGATTTCCCCATCTTCTCGGAGAAGTCCTTGATCAGAGCGGAACGTTTCCAGAGCAGCGTCACCGCAACCAGGCCGGCGCCTGCCGCAGCCAGGATGCCGCCGGTGATGTCAAAGGCGATGAGGTGGGTCGCCATCGCGATGACCGCGCCGAGCGCGGCAATGCCGCCGCCCGTCAGCGTGAGGGCGCCGAGATCCGAGCCTTGAATGCCCTTTTCGCCGACAATGTCTGAAATGCGGAGGTCCCTGAGCTGGCTCTGCAGCCTCAGCAGGATGTCCATCCGGTCGGCGGCGACGAGGCGTTCCCCCTGCTGCTGATGCTCCCGCCGGCGGGCAATCGCCGCCGCCAGGTCATCCAGCATGGTTTTCAACTCGTCGGAAAGATCTTTCGAGACCCGGGCGGATTCCGCCTCAATTTCTTCTTTCGCCGTTTTCTCGAACTTTTCCTGGGTTTCCCTGATCCAGGTCTTCACGTCCTTGTCGCGAAGAAAGGGGAGGGAGCGGCGCAGAATCGTGCCGACCTCCAATCCTTCCCTGAAATCCTCCTCCAGCCGGAAAGCCAGCCGGTCATAGGAAAGGCCGAGGCTGTCCACGACCAGGCGCCGGAGGGAATTCGCCTTCTGCCGGCGGCTTTCAACCCTGGCCAGCAGCTCCTGGTAAAAGGCCTTGTCCTCCACGATGCCAGCCTCCTCCTTGAGCAGTTTCGCGAGCAGGTCATGGGTGAGCTTCCTGACCGTATCCCGTGAACCTTCCAGTTTCATGCGCCAGACCTCTCCGCTCTCGACGGCGCGACGCAGGTACTCCCGAAATTCCGCAAAACCGCTGTCCGAGACTCCTTCCTGTTCCCGCTTTGCGGAAACGGTGAACAGGACCGGATTCTGGACATTCCGTTCATGGGCGTACTGCTTCACCCGTTCCTGATTGACGGAAATCTCCCGCTGGCTGGCAAGATCGGCCTGCTGCAGCACAAAAACGGTTTTCCGGCGCCAGTCCTGCCGCACGAGGGACAGGAGTTCCCAGGCAGTGGCGGTGTGGGGGTTCTTGGCCGGGAAAACGAAAATGACCAGATCGCTCTTGGGAACGTAGTTCTCCGTGATCGTCTGGTGGTTGCGGAGGATGGAGTTCGTCCCCGGCGTGTCGACAATGGTGATCTCCTGCAGAGCCGACTTGGGCAGACTCACTCTCTCCCAGAAATCGCCAAGGATTGTTTTCGACCGTTCTTCTCCGTAGACGAGTTCCTGTATAACCGCCGTACAGGGGTCCGGCGCCACCTCGCACACGTCCTCTCCCAGCAGGGCATTGATGAAGCTGCTCTTTCCCGACTTGACCTCTCCCACGACGACGAGAAGGGCTGTCGCCTGCAGAATGGCCAGACGATCCCTCAGAATCGCCGAGGCCTCGCTTTCCGAACACTTGTCCGTCAGTGTCAGGCAGCGCTGGAGAATGTTTCTCAGCCAATCATACTTCTGTTTCAACTCCGGGCTGAGGATGCGTTGTGCCGCCATGGGATTCTCCTTCTTGGGCTGCTGACTTGAAAGCGTTCCGTTCATTGTTGGTTGTGGTGCGCAGCGGGCGGAGCTGCAAACGTGGTCCTGCGCTTGATGAAGGGAGTATAAGCAGCGGGGGACTTTCCGGTCAAGAAAATATTGGCCGGACGGAGCCGGCCCTCGGAGGAAATGGCCGCAAGGGGAAAAGCGGGGATGACGGCGGCGCTGCTGCAACTTACCTGTTTTGCACGCTACCCTGTCAATGTTGTTTTAAACAGGATCCCCTCCCCGTAATAAAATTGGATTGGAAAAAAGAATCTACGTGGCTTAACCCTAAAGGATGATGTTCATTGGAATTAACGGGTATCTTTTTTGAAATGCTCATCACCTTTTGTCTTGACTTTAATGATTTTACGGATAGAAAATGACATGCGCTTTTGCGCGAAAATCAAAAAAGGGGGGTTTGTTATGGGAAAGCTGGGAAGAAGTTTGGTGATGGTGGCAATCTTGGTTTTTGCAGCGGCGTGCATTGCCAATGCGGCAACACTGGATGAGGCCAAGGCAATGGCCCAGAATGCCGCGGCCTTTGCGAAGACCAGCGGGAAGGACAAGGCGGCCGCGGAGTTTAACAACCCTAACGGTCAATTCAAACAAGGGGATCTGTACATTGTTTTCATCGATTTCAAAGGAGTTGTTCTAGCCCATGGCGGTTCACCGGCGTTGACGGGCAAGAGCCTGCTCGAATCGAAAGATCCCGTCACGGGTAAGTTGTTTGTGCAGGAGCAGATCGAACTGGCAAAGAAAGGAGCCGGCTGGTCCGTTTACAAC
The DNA here is from genome assembly GCA_964555065.1 of uncultured Syntrophus sp. GTDB lineage: Bacteria > Desulfobacterota > Syntrophia > Syntrophales > Syntrophaceae > Syntrophus. Next base: position 39,906 of record CAZKRB010000021.1, on the reverse strand, counting down.
TGGATGAATCCGGCCACGAAGCAGGTGCAGGCGAAGAAATCGTGGGTCCAGAGGGTGGAAGGCATGGACGCTTTTGTCGTCTGTGGAATTTTCCAATAGCAGCAATGGACCCTGCGGTCTAAACAGGTGATTCTGCTTCGTGCGCGGCGATGAATAGCGAAGGGACAGCGCACCCCTTAGGATCGTTGATCGGTGAGCCTTTTCCTTGCAGGCTCACATCCTCCAGATAAAGAAGGGCTCAGCCGAATCCGGCCGGCCCTTCTTTATTCCTTCAGAACTCCTCGTTTCTCCTTCTGAACATCTCCACGACCAGGATCGCGGCTCCGATGGAGATGGCCATGTCGGCGACGTTAAAGGCCGGCCAGTGATAGGCGCCAAGGGAGAAATCGAGAAAGTCGATGACTTCGCCGAAGCGGAAGCGATCCACCATGTTCCCCAGGGCGCCCGCCAGAATCAGGCTGAAGGGTAAAAGAAGGAGCAGATCGCTGATCTTATGCGCGATGAGATAGTAAAGGATCAGGCCAACGGCAACCAGGGTCACCAGAGCGAAAAAGCATCCCCGGAACGCAGCGGGCGCCCCGGCCAGGAATCCGAAGGCGGCGCCGGGATTCCGGATATAGGTCAGATGGAAGAACCCGGGAATGACCGCCGCCGTTTCGTGCAGGCTGAAATGGGAAACCACGTAAAACTTGGTGAGCTGGTCCACCAGCATCACCAAGACAATCGTGGCGGTAAAAATCACAAGGCTCTTTTTTGTCATGCTCAGGCCTTGAGATTCTGGAGGCACCGGTCACAGATTTCGGGATGATCGGGATCCACCCCCACGTGCTCGCTGTACATCCAGCAGCGGTTGCATTTCTTTCCCCGGGCGCGCGTCACGCCGACCAGCAATCCTTCAAAATCGGCCCCCGGGCAGGGTGACGGTTCGGCAAGCTCCACTGCGGTCACGAGGCGAAGCTGAGATACGATCAGGAGGCTTCGCAGTTCCTCCTGGTGTTCCGCCAGGAAGGCGCGCAGGTTTTCCGGAGGCGCCAGTTCGACGCAGGCATCGAGGGAATGACCGATTACCTTGTTTTTCCGGGCGGTCTCGATGACCTTGGAAAGCTCGCTCTTCAGGGAGATCATCTTCACCCAGGTCTCCCCGAGTTCGCTGTCGAAGAGGGCCTCCTCCACAGTGGGGAACTGGGTCAGATGAACGCTCTCGGCTTTGCCTTCGTAAGTAGGCAGCGCCGCCCAGATCTCCTCCGCGGTAAAGGTCAGGATGGGGGAAAGGAGGCGGGTCATGGCATGGAGGATCTGGAACATGACGGTCTGCCCCGACCTTCGCTGACGGGAATCGGTCTTCGAGGTGTAAAGCCGGTCCTTGAGCACATCCAGGTACTGGGCGCTCAGGTCGACGGTGCAGAAATTATAGAGAGCCGAGAAAACCGCATGGAACTGGAAGCTTTCATAGGCGGCCCTCACCCGCTGGATGAGTTCCTGGAGGCGATGGAGCATCCAGCGATCCATGGCCTCCAGCTCCGCATAAGGAACGGAATGGGCGGCGACATCGAAATCGTAGAGGTTGCCCAGGATGAACCGGCCGGTATTGCGGATCCGGCGGTAAGCTTCCACCAGCCGCTTCAGGATCTCGTCGGAGACGCGGATATCGTCCGTATAATCCGCCGAGGCCACCCAGAGGCGGAGGATCTCCGCGCCGTAGGCGTCGATGATCTGCGGGGATTCGATGACGTTTCCCACGGACTTGGACATCTTCTTGCCTTCCCCATCCACGACGAAGCCGTGGGTCAGGACGCTGCGGTACGGGGCGCGGTTGCGCGTCCCCACGGATTCCAGCAGGGAGGAGTGGAACCAGCCCCGGTGCTGATCGTTGCCCTCCAGGTAAAGGTCCGCCGGAGAATGGAGGGTGGGCCATTTCTCAAGAACGGCAGCGTGGCTGACCCCGGAATCGAACCACACATCCAGGATGTTGGTCTCCTTACGGAATTCCTTTCCCGCACATTCGGGGCAGACGGTCCCCGGCGGCAGCAGTTCCGCGGCCTCCCGTTCAAACCAGACATCGGTGCCGGACTGCTTCACCAGACCCACCAGATGATCCATGATTTCCCCGTTCATCACCAGGGCGCCGCAGGACTCGCAGTAAAACATCGTGATCGGCACCCCCCAGAGGCGCTGCCGGGAGATGCACCAGTCCGGGCGGTTCTCGATCATCCCGTAAATCCTGTCCCGCCCCCAGGCCGGAATCCAGCGTACGCTGTCCACTGCTGCCAGGGCCTTTTTCCGCAGTTCATTGGTTTCCATGGAGATAAACCACTGTTCCGTGGAGCGGAAGATGATCGGCTGCTTGCAGCGCCAGCAGTGGGGATAGGAATGCTGAATGTCCACCAGCCCCAGCAGGGCGCCGACCTCCTTGAGCCTGGCATTGACGTGGTCGTTGGCGTCAAAGACGAACTCGCCGGCGAAATCGGCCACCTCGGGGGTGAAGCGTCCGTCGGCATCGACGGGGGCGTAGTTGTCCAGTCCGTATTTCATGCCGATTTCATAGTC
>CAZKRB010000021.1:0-37349 GCA_964555065.1 uncultured Syntrophus sp. | reverse complement strand
GTGGCCGGGCGCGATGTGGACGGCGCCCGTTCCGGCATCGAGGGTCACAAAGGGAGCCAGGATGACGACGCTTTCCCGGTCGATCAGGGGATGGCGGGCCTTCTGCCCCTCCAGGACCGCTCCGGGGAATTCGTCCAGAATCTCGTAAGGCCGGCCCCGGTAGCCGAAGGCGTCGATGCAGTAGTCCAGCATGTCCTTGGCCAGGATCAGCACGTCGTCATCGAACTTGACCGCCACGTAGATAAACTCTTCATGGAGAGCGATGGCCAGGTTGGCCGGGATCGTCCAGGGGGTCGTCGTCCAGATCACCATGCTGACCTTCTGCCCGGCCAGCTTGGGCCGGACCGCCGCAATGTCGGAAACCACGGGGAATTGGACGTAGATGGAGGGGGTGGTATGATCGGCGTACTCCACCTCCGCCTCGGCCAGCGCCGTTTTACAGGTCGCGCACCAGTAGACCGGCTTCTTTCCCTTATAAACCGAGCCGTTCAGATAAAGCTTCCCGAACTCCTCGACGGTCGTCGCCTCGTAATCATAGCTCATGGTCAAATAGGGATGCTCCCACTCCCCGAAAACGCCGAGGCGCTTGAACTGCTCCCGCTGAATGCCCACGAACTTTTCGGCATAGACCCGACAGAGCTGCCTTTTCTCCGCCTGGGACAGCTCGGCCTTCTTCCCCCCCAGTTCCTTGTCCACCTGGTGTTCGATGGGCAGGCCGTGACAGTCCCATCCCGGAACATAAACGCAGTCATAGCCGGCCATGGTCTTGGACTTGATGACGATATCCTTGATGATCTTATTGAGGGCGGTTCCCAGGTGGATGTTGCCGTTCGCATACGGAGGGCCGTCGTGCAGGATATAGGGCTCCCGCCCCTTGGCGACTTCGCGGATCCGGTTGTAGATGTTCATGGCATCCCATTTTGTGAGCTGTTCCGGCTCTTTCTTCGCCAGATTCGCCTTCATGGGAAAATCGGTTTTGGGCAGATTCAGGCTGTCTTTGTAATCCATGGATGACTCCTCGAATGCAGATCAAATGGATAGGTAAAATAAAAACTCCTTCGTCTGAGATTTGCACTCAGGGGAAAGGAGACGGATTCCGTTCAGGGCGGCAAGGTGAACAGGAATGAAACGGCCGTCTTTCCGCTGAGATGGAGTTCATTTCCTGTTCGTTGACCCTGTGAGCCCTATCACAGAAGGTCGTGATTTTCAAGTCAAAGGTAACGTCAGGGGTGCGACGGTTGCGGCGGGGAAGCTTCCCCCACCCGCAACAGCGGATCTTCCAGTGAAAGCCAATAGTCGGGCTGTCATGTGGAGTCCATCGGTAAAGCACGTCCGGATTGAACTGATTGCAACGTTCCGGCCATTGAGCGTCCAGGCGTACGATCCAGGGATCGCCTTTCCGTAACGAAGGGAAGATGCCGGGAAATGACGGAATGGGAACACAGGTTTTTTCCATCATGTTTCGATCGAATCGGACATGGAAGTTGCAAGTGGAAAGGAAGGATATTTCAGAAGGGAAGTTAAACCCTTGAATGAGCAGACGGAGGAGGATGTGTTGGACGGGAAAATAAAGGCGAAGTGCAGTACACAGGGCATTGAAGGGCCGCCGATTTCGCCGGAGTTGGGGGAAAGCTGGGGGACGGTCATCATGCCTCCGCAGATGCACAGAAGATTAAAGCCAAGTGCGCTGCCGAAGGAGTCCGTAAACCCGCAAGCGGGGAAAAAACGGCCGGCAGGGAAAAGGGATTGGGAGGAGGTCGAAAGTCACGGCGTTCACCCTATGGCGGCCAGGAGGAACAATCCGGACCCGTTTGAGTGAGCACTGTTCATTTCCCAGGATCGGTGGAATACGACGTCGCCCTTACTTATAGATCATCAATCGTTGCCTTAAACGATCCGATTCAAAGGAGAGCTGATCATTTTGACTTGAGGAAACCCATTCCCTTTGAGAAGCCGATACCGATAAAGGAAGGAATACCTCGTCCCCGCATCCCGAGACAGCAGTTTCGGCGGAATATTAGATAAAATAGCTGGACAGGTTTTTTATGACTTCCAGGTTCCTCTTCTTGCCCATAAATTCCGGAAAGCGAAAGGTTCAGATGGGAGAGAGCGACAGCTTTTCCTTTGTAGTGCCCAGCTCTTTATCCGGTTCTGTTCCGCTTGGTTTTAGATTTTTCGGGTTTTGAGTCGCGGCTGTCGAGGCTTTGCTTTTCGAGTCCTTTGTCTTGCTCCACTTCTGCTTTTGCTTCGTTTTGGCTGATTTTCGTTTGCGATCTTTGGTGCTTTGAGTGGTTGTCTTTTTCGTTGGATGACAGATCTGCAGCCTGTCTTTTCTATTTTTTTCTAAATTTTCTGTAACATGCCACCGGGTTATTCTATTGAACTCTTCCTGAACCAGAACTTTGAACCTGGCGCAGCCGGTCAAAAGCAGAGACAATCCCAAAAAAAGAAGAAAGATTAACCCAAGGCGATGCAGTTTCATTTTCACTGAAAACAAAGGTTCGGCATTCATTTAATAAAATCGTACCTTAACACAGGTCAACGATCCCCTTCCTTGACTAGAAGAAAATACTCCCGGACGAAGTTTATAGGTTCATATTTGCTCCAATAGACGACCTTTCCGTATTCGCCATCCGGATAGCGCTCTATGGGAGGCATTGCCTCATTAAACTGCCAATCTCGTTCGAAGACCTTTTCCATGGGCTCGCGAATGATCGAATCCTCCGCAGAAAGTCTTCCCTTAGTGAAACGGGATCGTCGCATCTGGCGACAGCGGGGCGTGCGAGTTGGGAAGGAGGTGAAGAGGTGCGCGAAATTGCTGCAAAACATTTTCGCTCCATAGCAGAGAATAGTCAATGACTAACGATCCTGTAAACAGGACCTCTTCAAAGCCTGTTAGATCAAAGCCGGCGCCGAAGCGGATTCCCTCCCCGATTGGGAGGTGAACCCGCTTCAGGTTGAAGATTACGCCTGATTGATAGCCGACAGCTGCCAGGGATCCTTTCCCACGGGCCGCGTGAAGGTCCAGAATTCCTCGAATTTAACCGGCTCCGTCCTGCTGCCGGCGACCACCTGGCCCGATGCCTCGTCCACCGTGTAGTCCAGCAGATTCGCAAGGAAACGAACGGTGATAAAATCCTTTCCGGCCTCCTGCCAGGCCTCGGAAATGTCCACCGTCCGGACGGCGATGTTTTCAAGGCGGTTGATTTGTTTTTTCTCTTTCAGCTCTTCGGCGTCCCTTTGCAGGATTCCAAACATTTCGTCGGTGAGAGAAGGGCGGATCGTAGACAGGTCGCGGTTTGCCCAGGCGCCCTGGATTTTGAAAAAGGTGTCCATGCACTGATCCTTGAACTGCTGCTCGTCAAAGGAGGCGTCCATCTGTCTGATTTGGGAAAGGCCGGCGTTCCCATTGTATTCGGGGCGTTGCGGGTCGCCATAGGCGGGTGCAGCGGGCGTGGATCCGAAGGAGAACGGTTGACGGGGCTCCGACGCTTCCCGGTAGTACCCCGGACCGGCGGTTGCAGCCGCTTCCTGTCGTTTCTTCTTGATAAACCACCAGATTCCGTAAAGAATCGCGCCGATCAAGACAATTTCGAAGAGGCCGATCCCGCTGTTGCCGATCCCGCCGCCGCCGGCCATGCCCATGCTTCCGAAGAGCATGCCGCCGAGAAGGCCGCCCAGGATCCCTCCGGCCAGTCCGCCGGCCATGTTCCGCAGGAAGCCGCCTCTCTGAGGCTGACCCATGTCGGGTGCCGCCTGCCGTGAGGGAGTCATGACATTTTTCGACGGTGACGCGGGCTGTGAGTAGGAACGCGAACCCCGGCTGCCGAAAGATTTGCCGCCGCCGACTCTGGCGAAAGCGTCCATCTCGATGACGTGAAAAAGCAACAAGACCAGGCCAAAAATCACCAGTCCATGTTTGATGCAATTGTTTGCTGACATTCTTTTCTCCTGATTCTTTTTCTGAAGTGAATTTATTTGATCACAAAATACTTATACGCTGCGCATAATAGAAGCCAACAACCCTGAAATGGGTGGTTCCGTCAGCAACCATGATGCGGGACTGAAATCTCTCGAATCGTTAAATCAGGATCTGGGTCGGAGGGTCCTTATTGGAGTAGATGCGGGCTATTTGAGAAGGGATAAAGACGCTTGTGGTTTCACCGATGATCTCGGCTGATAAAAGACAAAAGGCCGGCGAGTCAAGGGAGACAGCCAATACCGCGGCGGTGGCGCTGATCTTGTTTTTGCCCATTGTTCCGGCAGGTGCGGTGATCTTGCACACCGTGCGGGAGCGCAGCAAAAACGTCTGGTCATTGTAATGGAAGGCGCCGGCAATGATGACCAGGAAAAAGCCGACGATGGACAGGAAGATGATCTCCCTGATAAGGCTCTGTTTCTTAGAGGCTGTCATGAAAATCCCAACTTTCGCGGGAGAGGGCTCGTCACCGCTTTTTCTGCAAACGGACGCCCTTTCCTGCGAAAGATACCAACGGTTAAGAATCGTTAACGTGTGGGAACGTCTAGCTGACATTCAATCCCCTGTCGCGGAGGTACTGTTTAACCTCTTGAATGCGCAGCGTCCGGAAGTGGAAGACCGAGGCGGCCAGCAGGATCTGCGCCCCGCCCTTCACAACCCCGTCATAAAAATGCTCCAGTGTCCCCGCGCCGCCGGAAGCGACCACCGGCAGCGTCACCGCTGAAGAAATGGCTTTGGTATATTCGATATCATAGCCCGCCTTCGTGCCGTCGCCGTCCATGCTGGTGGGGAGAATGACTCCCGCCCCCAGCTCCCGGCAGGTTTTCGCCCATGCCACCGCGTCCCTGGCCACGGGCAGCGTGCCGCCGGACACGACCAGTTCAAAGCCCGAAGGCATCGCCTGATTCCGTTTGGCGTCAATCGCCACCGTTATTTTATCGGCGCCGAATCTTTGGGCCGCCTGGCGCACCAGTTCGGGGTTCTTCACCGTTGCGCTGTTCATGGATACCTTGGAGGCTCCCGCTTCCAGCACCAGTTCGATATCCGCAAGCGAGGCAATGCCGCCGCCGACCGTCAGCGGAATGCTCAAAACGGCGGATACCTTCTTCACCCACTCCAGTCGCGTTTTGCGGTTCTCCAACGTGGCGGCGATGTCCAGCATCGCCAGTTCGTCGGCGCCTTCGGCCTGATAAAAGGCGGCGTTCTCGACGGGATCACCCGCCTCCTTTAAATCTACGAAATGAACGCCCTTCACCACGCGTCCATCTTTCATATCCAGGCACGGCATGATTTTGATCACTTCCATGGACACTCTCCCTCCTCAGCGGAAATTTCCCTTGGCCGGCTAAGCTGCCAACCCGGGAAGCATTTTAAAGTTACCGGCCAAAATTACAACCCTCATGAATTTCAGTGGCGGATCGTAAGGGCTCACTTCGGCAACCCACGAGATTGCCACCGGGATTGCGGGGCATGGAAGGAGGAGCGCCCGCTTCCGGCTTCCACCCGACCGGCGTTGATGTCCACCAGGCGACCAGAAGATGGCCCCCTTCGCTCAGAGCCGGGAACTTGCCCCGTTCCGCCCGGACGACGGAAAAGCAAAGCCAAAACTCATACGATTCCTTTCCTGCGAGCGGCATGCAGGACTGGATCGCCTGCTAGGTCGTGATTTCCTCTGCCGTCTTCACGATGAAATCAAAGGTTTGCAGGATATGCCTCTCTTCGGTATCGGTCTGGCCTGCGACCAGCCGCAGGGTGTAGGCGTCCTGGAGTTTCGTGTGGGTCAGGTAGAGCTTTCCCGAGCCGTTCAGCCGGTCGAGCAGTTCGGCATTTAATGCATTGAGGTCGCCTTCATAGCCCGGCGGCTCGTAGCGGAAGCAGACCGTATTGAGCGCAACGGGGGCCAGCAGCTTGAAATTGTCCCGGCCTCGCAGTTTGGACGCGAAGAGCTGCGCCAGCCGAAGGTGTTCGCGGATTTTGGCCTGCAATCCTTCTTTGCCGTAGTGGCGAAGGACAAACCAGAGCTTCAAGGCCCGGAATCTCCTGCCCAGGGGAATTCCCCAATCGCGGTAGTTGTTCACTTCCTCGTCCCGTTTTGTCTTGAGGTATTCGGGAGTGATCGAAAAGGTCCGGATCAGCGTGTCGGGCTCTTTCACGTAGAAGGCGGAACAGTCGAAATTGGTGAACAGCCACTTGTGGGGATTGAAAACGAAGGAGTCGGCCAGTTCGATGCCGTCGGCCAGATGGCGCATTTCGGGCAGGATCAGGGCCGTGCCCGCCATGGCGCCGTCGACGTGATGGAACAGCCCATGCCGGGAGGCGATGGCGGCGACTTCCCGGATCGGGTCGAAGGCCGTCGAGCCGGTCGTTCCCATGGCCGACACGACGGCGAGGGGAACGAAGCCGGCCTGCCGGTCCCGCTGAATCCGGACTTCCAGTTCACCGGGAAGGAGGGCAAAATTCTCGTCCACCGGAATTTTTACCAGGTTTTCCCTGCCGAAGCCGATGATTTTTATGTCCTTTTCAACGGATGAATGGGCCTCTTCGGAACAGTAAAGGCGGAACCGTTCACCGGAGAAGCCCCTCTCGTTGACGGCGTAGCCCGTTGCCCGTTCGCGCGCCATGAGCAGCGCCGTCAGGGTGGAAGAGGACGCGCTGTCCTGGATCACGCCGGTAAAGGTTGCGGGCAGGCCGATCAGGTCGCGCAGCTGCGCCATGACGTACTCTTCAAGCTCTGCCGCGGCGGGGGAAGTTTCCCAGATCATGCACTGCTGAGCGAGGGCGGCGGTGAGCATTTCCGCGAGGATCGACGGGGGGCTTGTGTTGGACGGGAAGTAGGCGAAGAAGTTCGGACTTTCCCAATGGGTGATTCCAGGCAGGAGAATCCGTTCGAAGTCCGCCAGCAGGGTCTCCATGTCCGTCGCCTCGAAGCAGTCCATCCGGTTCAACTGTGAAAGGATTTCTTTGGGCCGAACCCGCGACTTTACGGGAAAGGATTCCACTTTTCCGTAGTAATCGGCGATCCAATCGGCAAAGCGGTGCAGCTCTTTTCGGAACTCGTCGTTGGTCATTTCTCTTTTCTTTCCCGGGCCGTCTTCCCGTCCGGATCTCCGCCCCGTGGGGAGGGTATTAAGCTCCGCCGGTGAACCTCGCTATGAAGCTCTCGGGAACCTTTACGGATTTCTGGGTTTCGTAATCAAAGAAGACGACGCCGGTCTTGGCGCGCGCAATTTCCTCCCCCGTTTCCCTGTTGCTGAGCCGATAGATGAAATCGCAGGATTTGGAGGCAAAATCCCGGACTGCCACGTCGATCCTGACTACCTGCCCGAAAAATGCCTGAGAAAGGTAGACAACGGCGGCATCGGCGGCAACATAGCCGCAGCCTTCGATTTTCAAATGGGGATAGCCCAGGTGTTCCATAAAGAGGAAACGGGCCTCCTCCGCCAGGGAAAGGACGGCGTCATGGGCCATATGCCCCCCGGCGTTGATATCGCGGAAACGCAAGCGCACGTCGGCTGAAAAATCGAATCGATCCGGCAACTCTATTCTAACCCGCGCCATCAATTCCCTCCGTCGAATTGAAATAAAACCGTTTTCCGCCTACAGGGCGCATCCCGATCTCCGCCCCGTTCCTATATCGGTCTGAATTGTTGAGAGATTTCTCGTGTTGGGAGTATATGAAGGGCGATTGGGCGTGTCAAGAGGATATCACCCACAAAATGAAGGTTCTTCCCGTTGAGGCGTGCTTCGACGGCCTGCGCCAACGGATCATGGGCCATCCCGTCAGTCCCCGGTTGCGCCGCCTCGGCAGTCAACGGCCCCATTGCCTTTGAGGAAGGGAGAAATCCGGTTTTCACAGGACCGGTTGTCTGTTAGAATGATGCGCAGTGCGTCACCACATGGGGGAATAGGTCATCGCTGGGGAGCAAGCCCTGTTGCCATCCTTCGTTGCGCTGTCCTACCCATGATTGTCCTCTACTGGAAATGCGGAGCTCCCGGAAAAGCGACGCACGATCATCCAAAGGAGTGCGGTAAGGATGGATGGGGGAAGGAAAGAGAGGATCGTCTGCTCAAAAATCAAGGGAGGAACCCATGCTTACTCTCCATAATTCGCTCGGCAAAAAGAGGGAGGAATTTCAGCCGGTCAACCCGGAAGTGGTCAATATCTTCACCTGCGGGCCCTCTGTTTATCAGCGATCTCACATCGGCAATCACCGGACCTTTCTCTTCGAGGATGTGCTGGTCCGATACCTGGAGTATTCAGGATACAGGGTCCAGCGGGGAATGAACTTCACGGACATCGAGGATAAGGCGCTGCTGGAAGCCCACCGGAGGAATGTGAATCTCCGGGAATTGACCTCGGAGAATATCGGGATCTTCCTGGAGGAGATGGCGGCACTGAGGATGAAGCGGCCCGACTACATGCCCCGGGCGTCGGAGCACGTAGACGAGGCGGTCCGACTCATCGGGCAGCTCATCGAAAAGGGGGTGGCTTACCGGTTCGGCAAAAACATCTACTTCGATCCCCTGAAATTTCCAGGGTTCGGCAAGATCTACGGCCTGGACATGTCGAAATGGCCGGCGAAGAAGATCCGGTTTCATCGCGACACCTACAACGGGCTGCGTTGGAATCGGGGCGATTTTGTCCTCTGGCACGGGTGCCGGGCCGAGGATCGGGTCTGCTGGAAAACGGAGATCGGCACCGGCTGGCCGGCCTGGAACATCCAGGACCCGAGCATGGTGAGCGGCCATTTCGACGAGCCCCTCTCCATCTACTGCGGCGGCATCGACAACCTGATCCGCCACCATGACTATTCCCTGGCCATCCTGGAATCCGTGCGGCCCTACCCGATGGCGCGCTTCTGGCTCCATTGCCGCCATCTGTTCGTCAAGGGGAAGAAAATGTCCAAAAGCCTCGGCAACATCCTCACCCTGGAGCACCTGCTGCAGCAGGGCTATACGGCGGAGGAGGTCCGGTTTTTCCTGATTTACGGCCACTATGGGAAACAGATGAATTACCGGGAGGAGGGAATGGCCAGGACCGCCGGACGGCTGCGAACCCTCCGGGAACGCATCGGACAGATCAAGGCGAAGGCGGGCGGAGAGGCCGGTTCCCGGGCAGGGGGAAGCCATCGCGTCGAGGCCGTTTTCAGAGCGGCGATGGATGACGATCTCAACGTCAAGAAGGCCTTTGACGGCGTGGCATCCGTTCTGGAAGAGGTTTCTGTCGCATCGCTTCGACCGGCCGGGGCCGCGGCGATACTGGGGGCAATCCACCGGATCAACGGCGTCTTGCAGGTCCTTCTCTGATATTCCCCGCGGCTGCGGATCGGATGGCGCGTCCGGCATGGGTGTCCCCGTTGTCAACCCACGTTCCTGCCGGGAGGATCAATGCCGGAGAGCCAGCGAGTGCAGTTACGGGCACAGCCGGTGCCATACTGGGGGCAGTGCCGCAGGCACACCTTGTAATGGGCCGACAGGATGAAGCCGTCCTCATCAATCAGGAAGGAGGAGCGGATGATTTGGGTGTATCTGTTCCAGACCCCGTAGGTTTCCGCCACGGAATGACCGGGATCCGAAAGGAGAGGAAATTTCACCTTGAGCTTGTCGCTGAGCTCTTTCTGCGCACTTACGGGATCGGGGCTGATCCCCAACACTTCCACCCCCCTGTTCTTCAGCCTGGCCTGTGCTTCCTGCATGGCCTCCGTCTGCCTTGTTCACGTGCAGGTATCCTGCCTGGGATAGAAATACAGCAGGAGCTTTCTGCCCTTGAAATCGGCCAACCTGACCGTTTTACCAAACTGGTCGGGGAGGGTGAAATCGGGCGCTTCATCCCCTTTATCCAAAATTGCCATTGGGACGGCACTCCAAGTTTCGCAGGGATCGGGTCTTTTTTCCCTTGCTCAGCGACGCAAACCGCCGGGGTGTTGCTTTGATAGCGATTCAAGCCCCTTCGGGGCGCTTTGAAGCAGAGTAAATTTGTCGAACTTAATCAGAAGGGATAAGTTTAAAAGACCGACACTTAAGAATATAAGGGGTGCAATCCCCTGTGTCAATGCTCTCCAACCATGAAATGGAGCAATGGCGCCGGAGAGGGAGGCAGGCTCTCAGAGGGGGCAAAGCTTGAAGAAGCGAACGTCGAGGGCGGCGAGAAAAAAGAGGGTGATGAGGAGGGCGGCCAGCGAATGGAGCGAAAAGGTCCAGAGAAAACCCTTTCTCTGCTTCGCCAGGTTCCGCAGCACAAACAGCGTCCAGAGAAAGCCGCCCCATTCGATCCCATGGAGCAGAAAGCGGATGGTCTCCGGACGAATCTGCCAGTGGAGGGGGGAGGACAGGTTGACCCCCAGCTGTGTCTCTGCCAGGCGCATCACGGGTCCCCAGAGGGTCAGCAGGTAGTACAGGTGGTAGGAGAGGAAGGTCATGAACACGATGGGGAGGTACGCCTGGCCGTACCTTGCGAGGTGACCTCCGGTGGTATCGCCGTCTCCCAGCCTTCCAAGTGCCGAGAAAAGAAGCACGGCCAGGATGGAAAGGGAGACAAAGAGGATAAAGAGCGCCGTCATTCCGAAGGCATGGCTCCCGCCCATGGTTTTTGTCCACTCCCAGCCCAGCAGTTCGCAGGCCAGAGCCCCCATCATGGCGAAGGGAAAGATGCTCAGATCCGTCTTGCCCCGTGTTTCCCAGATTTCCTGGCCGGGAACCCGGAGATTGATGTTCAGGGAGCGATGGGGGCAGTTCTTGACGCAGGTTCCGCACAACTTGCAGGAAAGGTTTGAATCGACGGCCGGGGCCAGCAGGAAGAGGGGGCAGCCCTTGGATTCCGCCGTCCCGGTATAGCACTGGTGCCCCGTGCAGCGGGCGGAGCAGACATTCCTGTCCGCCCGCATTTCAACGGGCGAGAGGCGAGAGAAAAGCCCGATGATGCCGCCTAGGCCGCAGAAATAGGCGCACCATCCCTGCCGCTCGTAGAAGGTGGCGAAGAAGACCGAAAAAAAGGTGATCCCCGCCAGGAGCCAGCCCAGCCTTGCCGGGTGGTGGCGCATTTCAAAGGCCATTTCCGCCCACATGATCAGAAGCGCAACCCCCATGATGATCCAGCCGGAGTACTGCCGCAGGGTCTGGGGAAAAGCCCGCTGCGCTCTTCCTCTCAGCAGCTTGACGGCCTCGCCGAGGCTGCCCATGGGGCAGATGGCGCACCAGAAGCGCGCCCAGAAAAAAGAGCCGACCACCATCATCGGCCAGCCCAGCGCCCAGCTGAAAATTGAGGAGAGGTTTTCATCCGGGTTTGAAGGGCCGAAAATCAAAACGGCGACCTGCAGCAGGAAAAAGGGAATGGCAGCCGCCTGAAGCACCGTGGGGAACCAGGAGGAGCGGAAAAGGTTGAAAACGGAGTCAAGGCGAAGGATGTCCATTTTCCCCCCCGCCTTTCCCTTCCGGAAGTCCAGAGAAATATCCTCGGCTTCCAGGTTGGGACCTTGGGCCAGGACGAGGCCGCGCTTGATCGTTTCTGCCAGTTCGGCGTCGTTGCCGGGCCAGTTGTGGTCCAGCAGCACCTTAAGCGTCCGGTCGCTGATTGAGGTGACCCCTTTTTCAAGCTTGCGGGAGTACTTCTCCAGGTAGAACAGGGCGTGATCCGGAATGTCGCTTTTGCGCTCCCGGAGAGGAGGGATGTGGAAGGAGCGGCTTTTGAAATACGCCGCCAGCTCCGGGAGGAGCCTTCCCTGCTTTTCCAGCTCCTCGGGATTGTGGCGTGTAGCGCAGATCACCCGGGGACCGAGTTCCCAGGTGCCGAGACTGGAGACGTTACCGCTGGACTGGTGCTGGATGTGCCGCCGGAGATTCTCCTGCGCCTCCCGATCGAGACGCTCCACCCCGAGCAGAAAGAGCGTGCCCCCCCGCCCCAGCTCCATCATGCCGGCTTTGCGCCTTCCCGCCTCTTCCCAGCCGAATAGAACCTGCGAGGGGGTCAGCGGTTCTTTTCTCCCTCCCAGGTAGAGGTTTTCCTCGCGATAGAAGTTGACGATCAGGTAAACGGAGCGGAAATGCTCCGAAAGGTGAAAGATCTTGCGGCCGAACTGCGTCTTGAAGACCCCGCTCTCCCCCCAGACGAGAAGCGATTCGCCGGAGAGAGCCAAAGCCTTAATCTCTTTTTCGCAGCGGCGGTAGAATTTTGTCCGTTCGAACTTCGGGTGCAGGAGATCGGTCTCCCGATAGACCCTGCTGACGACTTCCAGCAGTTGAGAGTAGTTCTCTTCCGTGCGGGCATGCCGACGGTCTACCATGATCATCCCTCTGACGATAATGCGGGAAAAATTGAGGCCGAGGCGGGGCTCGCGGATCATCATCCTCTCCAGGAAATCCATCGAGAAGAATGCCGCCTGCGCCTCGTCGTCGGCCACGTAGACGTTGGGGGAAGAGGGGCTCATCTCTCCCAGAGCGATTCTCGCACCGAAGAGCTCTCCAGGCAGGAAGGAGTCAAATTCGACTTCCGTTCCGTCTTCCCGGTAGGAGACGAGGCGGACGTTTCCTGCCAGGAGGATGTAAATCCCCCGTCCTTCGCCCTCGGGGAGGGGAATGACCTCATTTGCCGAGAAATGGCGGTAAGAAGCCCCGGCCAGAATTCCGGCCAGGCAGTCGGGATCCAAGTCACGGAAAAGCTCCACGTTCCTCAGATCTTTCATCAGTCCACCCATCCCTGCCAGCCGGGAATCGAGTCCCCGTCGGCCGAACCCCGCAGCTTGTCGGCGAACTCGATGCCCCGTTCTCTGGCCTCCCGGATCTGATCCGGGGAGTGGCCGAACCCCGGGTAGTGGCGCCTGATCACGGGCATCTTCTCCGGATGCTTCCCGATCAGGTACAGGAAGACCCCCAGGGAACGCCACGGCTCTCGGACCGGGTGGGTGAAAATAACGGGATTCAAGGGCTTGCCCCCCATGGCGGCAATCATCCTGCTGAGCGCCCGGAAGTGCAATTTCCAATAGCCGCGGCAGGAAATAATCGGAAGGGTCTTCTTCCCCGCCAATACGTGCCGCCCTGATTCGTCAAGCCAGCCCAGGACAGGTCCGCTGGGACTGTACGACCAGGTTGGGCCGCCGATCAGCACGGCGTCGAAGTCATCCGGCGGGCCGGTATGCTCTGAGACCTTGTCCCTGACCCGGAAGAGCGTGCGGAACATCATCCAGAAGGTGGACAGCAGGGAGGGAAAGGGAAACGTAATGTTCTTTAGAGGATGGAGCCTTACAATCACCGCCTCGCCGCCTCCCTGGGAAAAACCCTCCGTGAACGCCCGGATCAACTTCATGGTCTGCCCGGTATAGGAATAGTAAACGCAAAGTATTTTAGGGGTTTTTGTCATATTTAGGGAGAACGGTTGCCTATGTCAATAAAATAGTGGACCTCGATCAGCCGGCGTCGCCTTCGAGCCCGTTTTGGGGAGCGGGAATTGACTTAGGCAGGTATCCGTGCCAAACACAAAGCGGTGTCACTCTTGGGGCGGGGTCTGCTCCATCGTCCTTGCCGGTTCCGCTCATGCCCCTCCGCTCACGGCTGTTCGAGCCGATCCACAACAGCGCCGGCAAGCGGACCGGAAAGGGAGTGCCGTCTCCCGTTGGATCCTCCCTCAGCCCGGAAGAAGGGAAATGGACTGGCGGGCCAGGGTGAGGAAGCTTTCGGGAAAGATTCCCAGGATCAGGGTTGCCAGGGCCGCGAGGCAGGCCGCCAGTGCAGCGGGCCGGGAGAAGCGAATCCGGGGGGCTTCCGTGGCCGGCTCCCGCATGTAAATCATGACGGTGACGCGCAGATAGTAATAGACGGAAAGAACGCTGTTGAGCATGCCGATGATGGCCAGATCGAGAAATCCCCCTTTGACCGCGGCGGCGAAAATGTGGAATTTCCCCACAAAGCCTGCGGTCGGCGGGATGCCCGCCAGGGAAAACATGAAGAGGGCCATCGCCGCGCCGAGCAGGGGGTGCCGGTAGCCCATCCCCGCGTAGTCGCTGATGTTCAGATTGTCTTCCGCCCGCCTCCCGAAGAGAATGACCACGAGGAAAGCGCCGAGATTCATGAAGGTATAAGCCAGAAGGTAATACAGGACGCCGGCGCTGCCCAGGTCACCGGCGCCGTGCCTGGCCGCCGCCATCCCGACCAGCAGGTAGCCGGCGTGGGCGATGCTGGAATAGGCGAGCATCCGCTTGATATTTTCCTGCAGCAGGGCCGCCAGGTTGCCCAGGGTCATCGTGGCGATCGCCAGCGCCCACAGGATTGCGCTCCAGTGGGACTGCAGGGAAGGCAGGGCAAAGACCAGGACGCGCAGGAAGGCTGCAAACGCCCCGGCCTTTACCCCGACAGACATGAAAGCGGTTACGAGCGTCGGAGCCCCTTCGTAGACATCGGGGTTCCACATGTGAAAGGGGACGGCGGCGACCTTAAAGCCGAATCCCGCCATCAGCAGCGCCAGTCCGAAGAGCAGCATTGGGCTGGCGGTCCGTTCGGCCCCCTGCAGATAGGTGAATATCGCCGCCAGATTGGTGGAGCCCGTCGCTCCGAAGATCAGGGCGATTCCATAGAGGAGCAACCCCGTGGAAAAGGCTCCCAGAAGCATGTATTTGATCGCGGCTTCGCTGCCTTTGGGGTCCTTTTTGACAAATCCGGCCAGGATGTAGACGGCAATCGACATCGTCTCGAGGCCGAGAAAGAGGGTGATCAGATCGGTCCCGGCGGCCATGAACATCATGCCGACGCAGGCGAAGAGCAGGAGGGTATAATATTCGGCATGCTCGACGGATTCGCTGAACGTTCCCAGCGTATCGATGGAGGCCAGGATGGTCAGCGCCGTGCCGCTCAGGAAAATAAGGTTGAAAAAAAGCCCGTAATTGTCCAGTGCCAGCATGTTGCTGAAGGCCAGTTCCGACCGCCCCCAAAGGGAAACGGTGACCATGAGGCTGGACAGGACTCCCGCCAGGCTGATTCCCCCAGCCCAGCCTCCCGGCAGGCGGGGGAAAAACGCTCCCAGCAGCAGAACCGCCAGCCCCGTGCCGAAAAGGACGAGTTCCGGGGCGACGCTGGCCCAGCTAATAACGGGAAGGACGATATTCATGGCTTCTTTCCTCCAATCGGGCAACCTGGTAACTCCGCTGCTTTTCTGCGGCGACAACCTGTTCGTATTTCCTTTCGACCTGCTGCAGAAGTCGATTTACCGAAGCTTCGGTGGTGCGCAGAAAGGGCGCGGGGTACAGGCCGATCCAGAAGATGAGGAGCAGAATCGGCAGCAGCACCGCCCATTCCCGGGGTGAGAGGTCCTTCAAAACCGCATTTTTCGGGTTGGTCACTTCCCCGTACATGACCCGCTGGAACATCCAGAGCATGTAGACCGCCGCGAAAATCACCGCCGAGGCCCCGAGAATGGCAAAGACCTTGTGCTTCATGAACGTTCCCTGCAGAATCAGGAATTCTCCCACAAACCCGTTCAATCCAGGCAGGCCGATGGAGGACAGGGTGACGATGAGAAACAGGGTGGCAAAGGCCGGCATGATTCTGGCCAGACCGCCGAATTCCTCAATCAGGCGGGTATGCCGCCTCTCATAGATCATTCCGACGATGAGAAAGAGCGCGCCGGTGGAGAGGCCGTGATTGATCATCTGCAGGAGGGCGCCTTTCATGGCCACGGCGTTGAAAGCGAAAATGCCCATCACCACAAAACCCAGGTGGCTCACGCTGGAGAAGGCGATGAGGCGCTTCAGATCCTTCTGGACGATGCACACCCAGGCTCCGTAGAGGATGCCGCTGAGCCCCAGGGTTAGAAACAGCCAGGTCCCGTAGTCCAGGGCGGCGTTGGGGAAAAGGGGCAGGCAGAAGCGAAGGAAGCCGTAGGCTCCCATTTTCAGCAGAATGGCCGCCAGAAGGACGCTCCCGACGGTGGGGGCCTCCGTATGGGCGTCCGGGAGCCAGGTATGGAAGGGGAAAACCGGCACCTTGATGGCGAAGGCCAGCGAGAAGGCCAGAAACAGCCACAGCTGCGACGACCGGGGCAGAAGGGTTTCATAGAGATCGAAGAGATTGAAGGAGAGAAGCCCCGTGGCCGCATGGTGCTGGAACACCAGGTAAAGGATGGCGACCAGCATGAGGACGCTTCCCAGCATCGTATAGAGAAAGAACTTGACGGCGGCGTAAATGCGGCGGTCCGGGTTGCCCCAGATGCCGATGAGCAGGTACATGGGAATCAGCATGACTTCCCAGAAGACGTAGAAGATAAACAGGTCCAGGGAGAGGAAGACGCCGATCATGCCCGTTTCCAGGAAGAGCAGGCAGATCAGGAATTCCCGGACCGACTTCTGCACGTCTTCCCAGCACGCCAGGATGCAGATCGGCATGAAAAAGGTCGTGAGCAGCACCAGCAGGAGGGACAGGCCGTCAATGCCAAGGAAGTAGGAGATGCCGTAAGCGGGAATCCAGGAGGCCTTCTCCACGAATTGCGCACCCGTGGCGGTGAGGTCGAAATCTTTCAGCAGCAGCAGGGAGAGCAGAAAGTCGGCCAGGGTGACGGCCAGGGTCAGAGCCTTCATTGCCCGGCCCTGCTCCCGTTTCATCAACAGCAGCATCAGAACGCCCAGCAGGGGGAGAAAAGTCAAAAGGGTCAGGAGATAAGGCATATTTCGAACTCCTTCTTATCTAGGGTCATGTTCTTGATTTCCGCACCCGTTCACGACACGGTATAGGCGAGGATCAGCGCCAGGCCGATCAAAATCGCCAGGGCGTAATTCTGGACGTAGCCTGTCTGAAGCCGGCGCACCGACCGGCCGCAGGCTCCCGCCAGCTTCGCGACGCCGTTGACCGCGCCGTCGATGATTTTTTCGTCCACGGCCTTCCAGAGCAGGGTCCCTGCCAGCCATAGAAGGGGGCGGACAAAGAGCGCATCGTACAGCTCGTCGATGCGGTATTTGTCGCGGACCAGGCGGTAAAGCGGGGCCATTCCGCCGGAGGTCAGGCGGGCCGGAATCTCCTGCCGTTTCAGGTAGAAGGTGTGTGCGAGCCAGATGCCCGCCAGTGCGACGAGGACGGAGAGAAGAGCCAGCAGCAGTTCGGCGCTCAGGGAATGGTGAGCGCTCTGCACGGGCGGCAAGCCTGCGATCCCGGCGACGACCGACTGGCCCGTCATGACCGGCTCCAGCCATTGGGGGAAGAGGTTCAGGCTTTCGATCCAGGGAATCCCGATCCAACCGCCGCCGATGGAAAGAAGGGCGAGAATCCAGAGGGGGATGGTCATGACCGCGGGGGACTCATGAAGGTGAGCGGCGGCGGAAGGTTCCAGCCGACTTTTGCCGTAAAAGGTCAGGAACACGGCTCGGAACATGTAAAAGGCCGTGATCAGGGCGGCGGCAAGACCGATGGCCCAGAGAACGGCGCCGCTCGACTCCCAGAGGGAACTCTCGGCGCTGAAAGCCCGATAGAGAATTTCATCCTTGCTGAAAAAGCCGGCCAGGGGCGGAATGCCGGCAATGGCCAGGGTGGCGATGAGAAAGGTGCGGTACGTCTGGGGCAGGCGAGTGCGCAGACCGCCCATTTTCCGCATATCCAGCTCCCCCGACAGGGCATGCATGATGCTGCCGGCGCCCAGAAAGAGCAAGGCCTTGAAGAAGGCATGGGTCATCAGGTGGAAGACGCCGATGGAAAAGGCCCCCACCCCGCAGGCCAGAAACATGTATCCCAGTTGGCTCACTGTGGAATAGGCCAGCACCCGTTTGATGTCGAACTGGGTCATGCCGATCGTGGCGGCGAAGATGGCGGTCAGGGCGCCTACGCACCCCACGACGAGGAGGGTCATCGGCGCCATTAGAAACAGGAGGTTGAGGCGCGCCACCATGTAGACGCCCGCCGTGACCATGGTGGCGGCATGGATGAGAGCGCTCACCGGCGTGGGGCCTTCCATGGCATCGGGAAGCCAGGTATAGAGGGGCAGCTGGGCGGACTTCCCCGTTGCTCCCAGGAAGAGGGCCAGGGTGATCAGCGTGATCTCCAGGCCGGCGTAAGGGAAAACGGCCGGTGCTTTGGCCAGGACCTCCTGAAAATTGAGGGTGCCTGTGTAGAAGAAAAGGGCAAACATCCCCAGCAGAAAGCCGAAGTCCCCGATGCGGTTGACCACAAAAGCCTTGTTGCCCGCATCGGTCGCGGACTTCTTCTCGTACCAGAAGCCGATAAGAAGATAGGAGCAGAGCCCCACGCCTTCCCAGCCCACAAACATCAGCAGGAAGTTGTTGGCGGAAACGAGCAGCAGCATGAAGAAGACAAAGAGGTTCAACTCGGTGAAATACCGCGCGTAGCCCGGATCCTCGTGCATGTAGCCGATGGAATAAATGTGGATCAGCAGGCTGACCCAGCAGACGACCAGCAGCATGACCAGGGAAAGGGGGTCGATCAGGAATCCCACATCCACGGCAAACGTCCCGGCGACGATCCAGGGATAGGAAACGACATCGGGCAAAATCCGCGCCTCCGGCGGCAGCGCCAGCACTTCGAAGAAAATCGCCGTGGACAGGATGGCCGACAGCCCCACGGCCAGGGAGGCGATCGGCCCGATGGCCTTCCTGGGCAACCGGCATCCCAGAATTCCGTTGAGCAGAGCCCCCAGGAGGGGAAACAGAGGAACCAGCCATACGTAAGAATGCATCGGGAACTCCTTCTCAGTGCTTCATCAGGTTGATCTCATCGATGTTGGCCGTTCCCAGATTGCGGAAGGCCAGGACGATGATGGCGAGCCCCACGGCGGCTTCGACGGCGGATACGGTCATGACGAAGAACACGTATACCTGGCCATGGAGGCTTTCCAGGTACCGGGAAAAAGCGACAAAGGTTAGGTTGACGGCGCTCAGCATCAGCTCGATGGACATGAAAACCACCAGGGCATTCCGCCGGATCAAAACCCCCAGGATGCCGACACCGAAGATCAGGGCGCTTAAAACCAGATAGTAACTCATGGGAATCATCTTTCGACCCTCTCCTTCTCGCTAACGTTCATGGCGGTTCCTCTTGCGTCCGGGAAGGTCCCGGGAAGAGGCGCGCCGTGTCAGATAAACCACCCCGACAATCGCCACCAAAAGCAGGATGGAGGTGATTTCGAAGGGTAGAAGATAGTCCGTGAACAGCAGGGAGGCCACCGCCTTCGTGTTGCTGACCTGATCCGCCACCTGGGGACTGTAGGCGCCCGGAGGACCCAATTGGCGATGGTCGTAAAGAAGGGACGTGGAGACCCCCAGGCCGATGAGGGGAGCCGTCACTACGACCAGTACCATTCCCCAGAACTTCTGTTTCCGGTGGCCCTTGAGCCATTCAAGCCTTTCCTGGTCCTGGTTGAGGAGCATGATGACAAAGAGAAAAAGAACCATGACCGCGCCGGCATTGACCAGCACCTGGATGAGGGCGATAAATTCCGCGCCCAGAACCAGGTAAAGGCCAGCCATGGCAAGAAAGACCAGGATAAGGAAGAGGGCCGACGTGCGCGGATTCCGCTGAAACACCACGAGGATGCTGGCCAGCAGCGCGATCCCGCCGATGACCAGGAACAGAAACAGCTCCATTAGTTCATCTCCTTATCCTGCCCGCTCAGAAGGTCTTCCCTGGTGAGCAGCAGACTTTTCTTGTCTCCCGTAGCCAGTTCATAGGCATGGCCCAGTTTGATCGCCCCCTTCGGACAGCTTTCCGCGCAGAAGCCGCAGAAGACGCAGCGCCCCACGTCCAGCTCGAAAACGGCCGGATAGCGGCTGTTGTCTTCCCGCTTCGCCCCGGTCACCCCGATCGCCTGCGCCGGGCATACCTTGGCGCAGATGCCGCAGGCGATGCACCGTTCCCTCCCGTCCTGGCCGACGACGAGATAAGGCCGGCCTCGCCAGCGTTCCATCATGGGTCTTTTTTCTTCCGGATACCGGAGGGTAATCCGCGGACGGAAGAGCGTCTTGAAGGTGAGGGCCAATCCTTTTGCCAATGCTTTTAACATGATCTTTCCTGTCTCGATTCTTCCTTGTGCGATTAAAGGTCTCCCGACAGTTTCATGAACAGGGGGGAAAGAAGGATGTTCACCAGGGTCGCGGGCAGAAGGACTTTCCATCCCAGCTTCATCAGGAGGTCATAGCGGTAACGGGGAAAGGTGGCTCGCACCCAGATGAAGAGAAACACCACGATAAACGTTTTCAGGGCGAAATAGACCGTGGGGAGGACGTACTTCAGAACGGGCACGTCCAGGAAAGGCCCCTGCCATCCTCCCAGAAAAAAGGTGGTCATCAAAGCGCCGGCGGCCAGGAGATGGGCGTATTCTCCCAGGTAGAAGAGGGCGAATTTCATGGAGCTGTATTCCATCTGGTAGCCGGCAACCAGCTCGTTTTCGCATTCCGTGAAGTCGAAGGGCGTGCGCCCCGTTTCCGCGAAGAGAACCACCAGAAAAAGAACGAAAGCCAGGGGCTGACGGAAACAGAACCATTGGGGAATGACGCCGAACCAGGTTCCCGACTGGGCCTCCACGATATCCATCAGGCTCATGGAACCGGTCGCCATGATGATACCCACCAGGGCCAGTCCTGCGGCCAGTTCATAGCTGATCATCTGAGCCGTGGCGCGCAGCCCGCCCAGAAGGGCATATTTGTTGTTGGAGCCCCACCCGGCCATCATGAGGCCGTAGACTGCCATGGCTGAGATCGCAAGAACCAGCAGGACGGCCACATTGACATCGGCGATGACGCCGCGGTTGGCGTGGGCCAGGGTGAAATGGTAGACCCGGCCGCCGATTTCCATCGTGGCCGGCCAGATGACATTGCCGAAGGGAATCGCGACGAAGGCCATCAGGGCCGTGGCGACGAAAACGATGGGCGCCAGGATGTAGATGGGCTTGTTGGCGCCCGAAACCGTCAATTCTTCCTTGAGCAGCATTTTGATCCCATCGGCCAGAGGTTGTAAAAGCCCCTGCCAGCCCACGCGGTTGGGACCATAGCGTTCCTGGAAGAATCCGAGAAAACGCCTCTCCAGCAGGGTAAGGTAGGCAACGGACAGCATGAACAGGAGAAAAAAGACCCCTATTTTGACGACAATCAGAATCGCTGAAGCCAGCAGATCGGAGCTCATTTCAGGCATGATCGGTAACGCTTCCCTTCCGGAGTGTGTTCTTCCCTTTTCAGATTCAGATCCCTGTGCCGGCTTATGCCGCCTGCTTTACCGGCACTCGGCTCCGCGTCATTTTATTCCGTCGTCCCTCTGGCCTGCCGCCGCGCAATCATCCTGGATTGGGAATCGCCAGGACGTCCCGCGACTAACCGTATCGGCTGAAATAAAAGCAAATGATTATTGAAATAATCAGCCACTTGCATTTATTTTGATAGGAAAGTAAATCCCGCCTCCGGCAGTGGAATCCTGTTCCAGGACGTGTCTTCTTCCCCAGCCGCCGATCCTCAGCGATCCACTTCCGCCAGGACGAGATCGATGCTGGAAAGGGAGGAAATCAGATCGGAAAAAAGTTTTCCTTCGCTCATCAGGGGCAGGGCCTGTAGATTGACGAACGTGGGGGCACGGATTTTTACCCGGTAAGGCTGCACCGTGCCTTCGCTGATGATGTAGAAACCAAGCTCCCCGCGCGGGGCTTCTATCGCCTGATAGACTTCCCCCTCCGGCGGCTTGAGCGACCCCTTCATGGGCACGCTGTGCTCACCCTCCGGCAGGCCCTCCAGAGCCTGGCGGAGGATTTCGTTGCTCTGGCGCATCTCCATGATCCGAACCCGGTAGCGGTCGTAGGCGTCACAGCCCTGGTAAACGGGGGCCTGGAAATCGAACTGGTCATAGCTCGAATAAGGCTGATTTTTCCGCAGGTCCCAGTTGATGCCCGCGGCGCGAGCCATGGGGCCGGAAACGCCAAGGGCGATGCAGTCCGCAGCGGTGAGAATTCCCACGCCCTGCGTTCGGCTTTTCCAGATGGGGTTTTCCGTAAGCAGCGTTTCATATTCTTCAACACGGGCCGGAAAGGCGGCGACGAACTTTCTGCATTCCTCGTGGAATTCGGGGGGCAAATCCATCGCCACTCCGCCGAAGCGGAAAAAGGAAGGGGTGAGGCGGGCGCCGGTGGCCCTCTCCATCAGGAAGAGGATCTGCTCCCTCTCCCGGCACATGTAGAAAAAGGGTGTCATGGCCCCTAGGTCATGGGCATTGGCGCCGGCCCAGAAAAGATGGCTGCAGATCCGGCTGAGTTCGGTCAGAATGACCCGGATGAACTGACCGCGTGGGGGCGCTTCGATTCCCAGGAGCTTTTCCACGGCAAGGCAATACCCCAGGTTGTTGGATGCCCCGGCCATGTAGTCCAGACGGTCCGTCAACGGGATGATCTGCTGGTAGGTCCGGTGCTCCGCGAGCTTTTCAATGCCGCGGTGGAGAAACCCGAGATGGGGGACGACCTTGACGACGGTCTCGCCGTCCAACTCCACCACCGCCCGGAAGACGCCGTGGGTGGAAGGATGCTGCGGTCCCAGGTTCACTTCCATGGTCTCCGTGCCGCCCCTGACGCTGCTCTGTCCGGGGAAGGGAATTTCCTGTTCCTCCCTGTGTTCTCCTCTGTCTTTCATCTTTCCTGCCCGATTCTTTCTGTCTTGGTTTTTAGGTCTCTCTCGATGCGCCCCGCTTTGGCGGTTTCATGGCCTCACCGGCCCGGGCCGCCGTCCGGCCGCCTCAAGGCCATCCCACATCCTGTCGCTGCGATGCCCCTGCGCCGACAAGGGGCGCGCTTTTCGTCACTCGCCTCTGCCCTCCAGGGGATAATCCTTCCGGAGGGGATGGCAATCCCAGGTATCGGGCAGCAGGATGCGCCGCAGATCGGGGTGATGGAGAAAACGAATGCCGAAGAGGTCATAGGCTTCCCGCTCATGCCAGTTCGCCGTCGGCCAGATCGCTGTGACGGATTCGATCTCCAGTGTTTCCCCTTCCAGGGGAACCTTGAGCCGCAGCCTCTGGTTGTGCTCATGGGAGAGCAGATGATAGACCATGACGAAGCGGGCCGTCTTCCCTTGCGCTTTAAGGTAGTCTACCGCCGTAATGTCCACCAGAAAGCGGAAGGCGTATTCCCCATCGTCCCGGAGAAAGGTACAGAGGGGAAGCAGCGCCGCCCTTTTCAACGATACGGTAATTTCACCGCGGAAATCCTCGACCTGGAGACTGGCCTCCGGATATCGGGCTTGCAGCCTGGCTGTATCCATCCTGGTAACTCCCTGATCTCATGTGATTCTAATTTCGGGGTTCAGGCGCCCTTGTCGTCGTCGGCCTCTCGGGCTTCGCTGACGGAATCCTGAAACCCGTCCTTTGTACCGCCTTGAGCCGCTCCCTGGTCCGGAGGCAAAACTGCTTTTCGGGAATGGAGCGGTTTTTCCCTCATGATCCGCTCATGGAGTTTGAGCATGCCGTCGATAAGCGCTTCCGGACGGGGGGGGCATCCGGGGATATACATATCCACGGGGATGTATTGATCGATGCCCTGCACGACGGCGTAGGTTCGGAAGATCCCGCCCGTGGAAGCGCAAGCCCCCATGGCGATGACCCATTTGGGTTCCGCCATCTGCTCATAAATCCTCACGACCGCCGGCAGCATCTTCTTGGTCACGGTTCCCGCCACGATCATCAGGTCCGCATGACGGGGGGAAGGGCGGAAGACCTCCATCCCGAAGCGCGCCAGATCGTAGGGAGACAGGACCGCATCGATCATTTCCAGGGCGCAGCAGGCCAATCCGAAGGAGCAGGGCCACAGCGAACTCTTGCGGGCCCAGTTGACGGCCTTCTCCAGGGTAGTGACGAGGACTCCTTCCCCGAACTTATCCCCCAGGGCTGTTTCTATTCCCATTCCAGAGCTCCCTTCCGCCAGACGTATGCCAGGCCCGCAAAGAGGATCAGAAGGAAAATACCCATTTCCACAAATCCGAAAAGTTTCAGCTCTTTGAAAACCACCGCCCAGGGATAGAGAAAGACGGCCTCCACATCGAAGACAACGAAAAGCATGGCGATCACATAGAATTTTACCGAGGTACGGATCCGATTGGGGCCGATGGGTTCCATCCCGCATTCATAGGGAGAGAGCTTGACCTTGCTCGGGTTTTTCGGCCCCAGGAAGGTCGAGAGAAGCACCACGATGGCGCCGAAACCGACGGCAACCAGAAGGTAGAGGGCGAAGGGCAGATAATCAAGCAACATAAGATTCACTTCCTGATTCACGTATGTTCGGTGGCCGAATCCTGCCCGTCCGCGGGTTGCACCCCGTTTCGGGTCAGAGTGCCCTCCGCTGGCCACGGTCAATCCTCAACCGGCCATGCCGGAACTCCGGTCTCCAGCCGCGTGGACGTTGCGGCCTCATTTCCGATTCTGAAGCGGCCTTGCCTTCCTGTTCCGTCGGTCTCTACAGAGTGGAAAGAGGGACTTGGAATGTTCCTTCAAAGACAACGGGCGCCCATCAACTTTTCCCCAAAGCTAATCCATGGACAAATCATAGTCAAGAAAAAAATGAACGTTACTCAATAAAGTAAGCTAAAATAAACAAAGTAAATATATATGTGGAATTCAACTTAGGTATAACAAGATAAATGATTAATATATAACGGTATTGAAATATATCATTGCAGGCAAGATAATTGAATGATGTTCATTACTGGCAATTTCTCTCCTGCAGATAACACCAGGAAGCAAGGTAAGTTCAGCGCTTTATGAAAGGCCGTTTCTGAATCCGGGAGGACGACGAACGGAAGGAAGAGCTGAATGGCCGGCTGTAAGGCTGCCCGAGACTCTCGGTCCCGGCAGAGGTTCTCCTGGCTGTTGTCGAGAACAATGGGGGAGGAGGCCCATTGTCATATCGAGGGCATCACTGTAGCGGGGTCACTCAAGGCGATCGTTCTCTGGAGAGAACTTTCCCTTTCCCCAGGGTAGAGTTCCGTCTATCAACATGACCGTCACTTTGATCTGCCCGCAATTCGAATTGTCCCCCTATGGAAAGATGATGAGGTCAAAAATATCGTCGGAATCCGCCGGAGTGGTCCATGAAATGTCCAATAACGACCCCCCTGAAAACCATGCCCTGTGAGAGCTCAGGCGCCATTCCGACTGATCTTCAGACCCGTTGATCCTTTTCATGACTTTAAGGGGAGCCGCCCCGGGAGAGATTATAAAAAAGAGGCCGTCCCAAAGGGAGCGGCCTCGTCCCGGCTGACTTTCCCTGCCGGATGTTTTATTCTCCTGACGCATTGAAGTGCGCACTTCCCATCAACTGGCGTGGATCCCCGATAGAAGGATGGTTGCCGTCGGTGTTTCTCTTCCCTTCCGCGCTGTCATCCTTCCCGGTACCGGTGAAGGATATGCCGGTGAACTGCTGGAGTTCACCAAGCCGGGTCGGTATGAATCTTTGATATCCTCTCGTGAATCAGAGGGGGTTGTAGGTCTTTTTCTTGGTGTAGTTGATATAGCCGATGTTGGCTCCGGCGCGCAGCCCCACCCCAAGACGTATCGGGGCGAGGATGACCTTGTCGCGCTTCTGGTAGTTGATGCCGGCCCCGGCGACAAAGTAGAAGCTGCCATCCACCGCGGGATAGCGCCGGAATAATTTCTCGGTATTGTCGAGGTTGTAGACCAGTACGAAAACCTTGGCAGCATTGGCGCCGTAGTCAAAGCCGATCGAAGGGCTGCTCCAGTACACCTTGCGGCTCTTGCCTGTTTTCCTCACCAGGACGCCATCGCCGTAGCGCAGGCCTGCAACCAAAGCGCCGCCGGCCTCTTCACCCTTGATGTAGGCGTTCGGTCGGCCATGATCCTTGAAGGCCTTCTCGATCACTTTGGCGAGTCCCTCGGCGCCCTGACCGAAAAATTCAGTGGCATCCTTGAGGACGGATTCCTGGTCGAAGGTATTGGAATCCTTCTTTTCTACAGCAGAAGCCGGTGCCGCAACCAGTATCAGGATGAACAGCATTGCCGAAAGTTTAAAAAGATGTTTCATCATGGTCTTTCTCCTTTCTCCCGATCGAAATGAAAATCATTCACTCGTTGAGGTTAATGCTTCCTCCTCGGGAAGTCGTACCTTCTTTCCCGCCATGGAAGCGTTTCCCTGGCCACGGTCCGCATCCACGCCAACATCCGGAGATTAATATGACACATTGCCTAAATAATGAAAAAGAAAATAATGACGAAATAATGTCAGTCAAATCCTGCGTCATGGACCCTGCGGACCCTTACAGCAAGGAGAGAGGCGGCGCTTTTGGGAGTGTTCCCTCAAAAGGGGGAGGAGGTTGAAATCCATGGAAGGTCAACGGCATCCGGATTCCGTTCCGCCCGCTTATGAAAAAGGACTTGAACCCTGTGAGGTCGTCGTAAATCCGTTGTGTAAGATCGAGTCATCTTGTATCTTACAATCAGGAATCATCAACCCGGCGGAGCGAGACAGGAAGGCCTGAAGGGGAATCGTCGAAGGCGTGCCGGGATTGAAATTTCACCGACAGGAGGAGAATGTCATGGCGATCTTCGTGATGTTAGGAAAATACAATCAGGATTCCCTGGAGGGCGTTTCTCCGGAACGGACAAAGAAGGCAATTGAAATCATCGAGCAAAACGAGGGCAAGGTCATTTCCATGTATGCCGTCCTGGGTGTGAACGATCTGATCTTTACCCTGGAATTCCCCTCCACGGAGAAGGCCCTGGCGGCCTCTGTCGCCCTGACGATGCTGACGGGCATTTATTTTACGACCTCCCCGGTGGTTGATGTCGAACAGTTCGATCGCCTCGTTTCCGGAATCAAAAAAAAGTGACGGGTGCCCTTACATGTTGCCAGAAAGAGTCACATTCTGCGCTTCCTCTCGGACTTTGAACTTAGCCAGTTCCTGAGCGATGGTTTTATAAAGGTCGGGAAGCCAAGATGGCTGGGAGGGCAGGTTGGCTTCGCAGCCGTTTTTCCGCAGATCATTGGGAGCGATAATCACCGACACCCGGTTCCGGCCTGTTTTTGCCACCAGCAGGAAGAGCTCTTCGATGGCGACGTTGCCGACCGCAATGCAGCCGCGGGATGCCGCCCGTCCGTGGATGAAAATGTCGCCGCCCAGATCCCATCTTCCGTCATCGCGAGCTCTTTTAAGATCGTAGCTGTTGGGATAATTGATTTTCATGGAAAGATGGTAACGGCTTGCGGGATTGAGGGCTGTGATTCGGTAGATGCCTTCGGGAACCTGGCAATCGCCCCGTTGCTGCTTGGGGCCCTGGCCTCCGCTGGCGGCCAGGATCTTATAGTTGCGGATCAGAGCCCAGCGCCTGCCCTGCTTGGCCCAGACCTCGAGCTTCTTTTCCGCTTTCAGTGCAATCAGGGCGAGTCGCTCGGAGGGGTAAGGCATCCCGGCGTTGTCGAAATAGGGCTTAATGCGATCCTCGGCTTGGGGGATGATTTTCTTGATCGCTCCGGTAATGTCGGGTTTTCCGCAATCGGATCGAAGGGGATTGTCTGAGAAGGCGGAGCCTTGGTCGCGACCGGGGAAAAGAATCAGCAAAACGGCCATGACCAGGGTCATCAGGAGGCGTCGGGTATGTCTGCCGGCAGTTCCGTCCATCTTCTCTCAAAAGCGCATGGAAGTTTATGAATTCTCGTGGAATAATAACACTTGCCCCGGAATTCCCGGGGAAATCACCGCAGGTGCTTAAGGAGCGGACTTGGGCCGGGGTGTCGGATGCAGAAAGGTAGACCGAACGCATCCTCGACCCGGGAACCCGCACTTGCCCCAAGCCATCTTACGCCTTCCACATCAGCGTCCTTGTCGGCGCCGACCATAAAGTACCGCACCTTAATTCCGTAAACGAAAGATTGCAAGGAATAAAAGGCCCTCCAAAACAATCCAGCGATCTGTTAAGCAAAAGGAAGGCCAAAAAAAGTCTGAGGCCGGGCAAAAAAGGTTTTGAGTGGGAAAGGCTTCTCCCCGGCAGGATCAAAAAAAGATTCTTTCCGTCTGCGAGCAGCGGAGTCATTCACGGAAGGGAAAAGAAGGTGTGGCGGTTTTCTGAAGGGGGGGTGGCGAATACGCCACAGGCCGGGTAGGAAAACACTTCGCGCGAAGCCTTGACATCGGGGAAAAAATGTGGTTCGATCTCATCCATTCAGTGCATAAGGGGAGGTCGTGATGTCGGCCTGAGAGTTCCGCAAACCACAGCGGATGACCCTCACAACCTGATCCGGGTAATGCCGGCGGAGGGAGTGCAATTAAGGAGAGAAAGCCCTTATGCCTGGCATTTCAGGTGTAAGGGCTTTTTGTTTGGGGGCGGAAATGAACGATTCCCGATCGCGCGTGCTCAAAAACCACAGCCTCTATCTGGTGCTGAGTGAGGAATACGGCGCAGGAAGATCCCTGATGTCCATCGCCGGACAGGCGATTGCCGGGGGCGTCGATATCCTCCAGATGCGGGAGAAGCACAAATCGCGGACAGAGCTTCTCCAGCTGGGGACCGCTCTGGCTGCGCTCTGTCGCCGGAGCGGAGTGACCTTTATCGTCAACGACGACCCTCTGCTGGCCGCAGAACTGGATGCGGACGGGGTTCATCTGGGGCAGGAGGATCTGGTTTCCTATCCTATCGACGCGGCCCGGCAGCTCCTTGGGCCCGACAGGATGATCGGCCTCTCCACCCATTCCCGGGAGCAGTTTCGGCGGGCCAACGAAATGGACGCCGATTATCTTGCCTTCGGTCCCATCTTTCCGACCCGGACCAAGGATTATTCCATCGGGACGGGAGACATCAGGGAAGTGCTCCGCGTTGCCGTGAAGCCCGTCGTCCTGATCGGCGGCGTCCATCGGACCAATCTTTCTCTCCTCCTTCGAGAAGGGGCGACCCGGGTGGCGCTGATCCGGGATCTCGTGGAGGCCGACGATGTGGCCGCCCGGACGTCCTGGTACAAGGAGCAACTGAAAAGCGCGAAAAGGACGGAGCCATGAACGTGAGAATCAACGGCAGAGAGGAAAGCCTGCCGGGGGGGAGGATGACCCTGCAGGATCTCGTCATCAACCGGGAATTGATTCCCGAGCGGATCGTCCTGGAGGTGAATCTCCAGGTGATACCCCGCGAGAACTGGGCGGCGGTCAGCCTGAATGAGGACGATTCCGTCGAGATTGTCAGTTTTGTGGGAGGAGGATAAGGTGGAAGACAGGGAAGATCGCCTGGAAATCGGAGGCGCCAAAATCGGCTGCCGGCTTTTTGTGGGAACGGGAAAATACGCCGGCAATGCGCTGATGCGGGAAGTCTTGACGGCCGCCGAGGCCGAAGTGGTGACCGTAGCCCTGCGAAGGGTCGACAGCGGCGGGAATTCGGAAAACATTCTGGATTATATCCCTCCTGGCTGCACCGTGATGATCAACACCTCCGGCGCCAGGAACGCTGATGAGGCGGTTCGGATCGCCCGGCTGGCCGGGGCCGCTGGAGCGGGACGTTGGATTAAGGTCGAAGTGATCGCAGACAGCCGATATCTCCTGCCCGATAATCTGGAAACCTTGAAGGCGACGGAAACCCTCGCCAAGGAGGGTTTCGTGGTCTTTCCCTACATGAGCCCCGACCTGTCTTTGGCCCGGCGCCTTGCCGATTGCGGTGCGGCCGCTGTGATGCCCCTGGGTTCCCCCATCGGCACCAATCGAGGGCTGAGGACCGAAGAGCTGGTCGAAATCATGATCCGGGAAATTCCTGTGCCCATCATCGTGGATGCCGGGCTGGGGAAGCCGTCCGAGGCCTGCAAGTGCATGGAGATGGGATGCGCCGCAGTCATGGTCAATACCGCCATTGCCGTTTCCCCCAATCCCGTGAAGTTCGCCCGGGCATTCAGCCTGGCGGTGAAGGCGGGAAGACTGGCCTATTTGAGCGGAATTCCGGAAAGCGCCGGCGAGGCGAGGGCCTCCTCCCCCTTGACGGGCTTTTTGAGGGACAAGGCCTGAGGTCCGCCGATGAGCTTCTCCGATCTCTATGACCGATACTGGAAAATGGACTGGAGGCAGGTCCTCGATGCCGCTTCGGAAGCGGATGTCGAACAGGCGCTGCGGCGGGAACATCTTGACTTTTCCGATTTTCTTGCCCTTCTCTCCCCGGCTGCCGAGCCGCAGTTGGAACGGATGGCCCGCAAGGCGCAGGCATTGACCCTCCGCTATTTCGGATATGCCATGCAGCTTTATGCACCGATCTATGTCTCCGATTACTGCGAGAATTCCTGCCTCTATTGCAGCTTCAGCAACCGGAACCGCCGACGGCGGAAAAAACTCACTCTGGAGGAGGTCGAACGCGAGGCGGCGTTCATTGCCGCAACGGGCTTGCGGCACATCCTCCTGCTGACGGGGGAGTCGAAAACGTACAGCCCGGTGGCTTATCTCCGGGAGTGCGTCCGGATTCTCAGACGTTACTTCGCTTCCGTTGCCATCGAGGTCTATCCCCTTGGCGAAGAAGACTATGCCGGCCTGGTGGAGGAAGGCGTGGATGGACTGACCCTTTACCAGGAAACTTATGATGACGCGCTTTACAAAATTCTTCATCCCTCGGGGCCGAAACGGAATTTCCCCTTCCGCCTGGAGGCCCCGGAGCGGGGGGCTGCGGCCCGGATGAGGCAGGTAAATATCGGGGCACTGCTGGGGCTTGCGGATTGGAGACAAGAGGTGCCATGGCTCGGACTCCACGCCCGTTACCTCCAGGATCGTTTCCCAGCCGTGGAAATCGGCGCCTCCCTGCCAAGACTGCGCCCTCACGTGGGCGGCTTCCAGGGTTCATGCCCGGTCGGTGATCACAGCCTGGTGCAGATCATCCTGGCCCTGCGCCTCTTCATGCCCCGCCTGGGCATCGCCCTTTCCACACGCGAAGATTCCCGTTTCCGGGATGATCTCATCCCCATGGGCATAACCCGGATGTCGGCCGGTTCCGCCACCCGGGTTGGCGGCTACACGACCGCGGCGGGATGGGATGAAGGCCTCTCCCAGTTCGAAATCGCCGATACCCGCAGTGTTCCGGAAGTGATGGCCTGTCTGCGGCAAAAGGGGTACGAACCCGTGTTGAAGGACTGGATTTGAGGAGATGCTTTCGGCATTTCACGAGCAGCTGATAAAAAAGCTGGGGGAGGAAAATTTCCACCGGCTCCGGAAAGTCAGGGTCGGCATTGCCGGCGTGGGCGGTCTGGGATCGAACTGTGCGGCGCACCTGGTGCGTGTGGGGTTCCAGCAGCTGAAGCTGGTCGATTTCGATGTGGTGGAGGCGGGCAATCTGGATCGGCAGTTTTATTTTTCCGACCAGGTGGGGATGTACAAGGTCGAAGCCCTCCGGCAGAACCTGCTGCGGATTGCTCCCGATCTGGATCTGGAAGTGGAAGTTCGAAAAATAGGAAAGGTGCAGGCGGGAGATCTGTTCCGCTCATGCGGCGTGGTGGCGGAGTGTCTCGACAGTGCGGAAGGAAAGAGCCTCCTGGTTTCGGAACTCCTTCCCCTGGGTAAACTGATCGTGGCGGTCTCCGGTCTGGGCGGCTACGGTTTGAGCGATACCATCCGGGTGCATCCTGTCAGGGAAAATCTTGTCCTCATCGGTGATCTTCTGTCCGATGTGGCGCTCCGTCCTCCCCTTTCTCCCCGGGTCAACATCGCAGCGGCGAAACAGGCCAACGAAATCCTCGATCGGGTGCTGTCGCACCCCGCCCTTTAACGGCCCCTGCGCCAGCTATGATTCACTGTCGTTGAAGGACTTGATGACCGCATCGAACATGGCGGCCTCTTCAGCAGAAAGATGGCTGCTGCTTTCCGTGCAGGGATTCAGATAAGCGGTCGCACCGCTCAGAATGGAAGGGCTCAAGCCGAAATGCCTCTTCCTCCTGCTTCGCGGGATCTTTTTCATTCCAAAGGATTGTTTCTGAGTAGCCATATTCTTTTTGTGTTCACCTTTCTCACTATTCTCGGCAGGCGTTTAGGATGCGTTTTTTGCCTTACTGAAGCGCAACTATCACGCTCTGTTGCCCTGAGGCAATACGGATTGACTACGGATACAATACGAGTCGAAAACTGGTAGATAAAAAAGATCCATAATATTCTTGTTTATCGTTGGAGGGTTACAGAAGTACCCCAGTCACAGACCCTAGGGGGATGCCGTGAGGAAGAGGCGGTTCTATTTTGCCGATTTGAAGATACCAATTCATCGCTTCTCGAAAAGCGAACCGGAAAGATTGTCGGCAGGGCAACGGATAATCGATGGGCATCTGTCCCAAGTTGTGATATTAAGGTGTTAAGTCCTTGTTTGCCCTGTCTTGTCGAAGGTGGAACCGATCTGCACCGAGAAGGTAAAGGGGAAATCATGGAACCAAATGCCTCCCTATCCGCAGCAAAGGAAATCATGGCGGAATTTGCCGCTCTCTCCGGCCTGTTTCCGGCTGAGATGCCGCCGCGGCGCTACCTTTGGACTGATGCCTTCGCTGTCTGCAATTTTCTCGGCCTTTATTCTTCAACGGGCGATAATCACGATCGACAGCTGGCTCTGGACCTTGTCGGGCAGGTTCATAACCTTCTTGGACGTCACCGAAGCGATGACCGGAGAGTCGGCTGGATCAGCGGGCTGGATGAAGAGCAGGGCCGGCTGCACCCGACGCTGGGTGGGTTGCGAATCGGTAAGGGAAGAAACGAACGTGGCCCCGGTGATCCTCGGGACGATCAACTGGAATGGGACCGCGATGGCCAATACTATCACTACCTGACCAAGTGGATGCATGCTCTCCACCAGGTCAGCCGGATCGTGGGTGAGCCCATCTACCATCGATGGGCGGTTGAACTTGCCAAAACGGCGCATGCCCGATTTGCTTATCTTCCCCCCTCGGGGAATCGGAAACGCATGTACTGGAAAATGAGCATCGACCTCTCCCATCCCCTCGTGCCGTCCATGGGGGATCACGATCCTCAACATGGTTATGCTGGCAACCAGCCTGGCGCCGGAAGGGTACCTCCTGCTTGACCGGTTTATCCCTTTTCGGCAGGGCTGGGATAGGAAGTCTATCTGCAGCTGAGGAAGGGGCCGGTAGTTGGCGATTGGGCCAAAACAAATTTCAGGACGGAAAAGGAATCAAGGAGGCAGACGATGATCATTCCACTTCAGATCACAGGCCATGGCGTTGAACTCAGTGAAGAGATGAGGGAGGAAATAGCTGAAAAAGCGGGCAAGCTTGAGAAATTCTACGATCCCATCATGCGCTGCAAAGTCGTGGTGGAGCAGCCCAAACGGCATCCCCATGAGGGAAAGTTGTACAGTGCCCACATCATCCTTACCGTTCCTGGCGGCGAACTCGTGACCAAGAGGGAGCAGAATGAGGATCTCTGGGTGGCCCTCCGGAATTCCTTTCAGGCAGCTCAGCGGAAACTTGAGGATTTCTCGCGCGAGCAGCGCGGAGACGTCAAGAGTCATGAAACACAGCCGCGAGGCCGTATCGGTGTGCTTTTCCCCGATCAGGGATACGGATTTCTCGTTTCTCCGGAAGGATATGATGTCTATTTTCATGAAAACAGCGTGGTGAACAGGCATTTTGACAAGCTGGCCGTAGGTATGGAAGTTGCGTTTTCCGAGGAGATGGGCGACAAAGGTCCGCAGGCAAGTTCCGTGATTGTGCTGTAGGTGCTTTTGCATCCTTATGGAGCGTGATGTGAAGGCCAACGGCCGGGTCCGGAAGCAGATTTTCCTGGGCGCTTCGGATGGCATCCCGATGTAAAAGATTCCGGAGCGAGTCAGATCCGGATTACCATTGCCCGGGAACGTTCCGCGGCATCCCCCCGGTATGAAACTTCGAATACGATGCCCTCTCGCTGCCCGGGGGCACGCCATCGCAGGGCAGCGAGAGGAAAAAGGAAAAGGAGCAGGGAACTTCTCTGGAACCCGACGCGGAGCAATCGCCGTGAGGGCAAGAGGGGATGCCATCGGGGAGGCTGCCTGAAAGATGGGGAATAATGGAAGGTCCCTTGCTTTTTCTCTTCATCGTGACTAATAAATAGAAGAGTGAAATTGAGGCATTCCCCATGACCCTGGATTTTGTTAGGAAGAAACAAATCATGAAGAGATTCAAATTTACCGAGAAAGTCATCGATTATCCCTACTGGGAAATGACCCGGCCTTTTACCTTATCTTCTCAGCCGGTAGGTCCAGAGACAAGAGGAACCTCCGCGGCGGATTCCATGCCGGGTGCCGGTTTGAACCTGAATGTCATGAGCTTCAACATCCGGCGCGGAACCAGGAAAGACGGCAGAAACCACTGGATTTATCGCCGTCGACTGGTTCATGAAATCTTGAATGCCTATCGGCCGGATGTAATGGGACTCCAGGAGGCATTGGACTTTCAAATGGATGAAGTCAGCGCCATGCTGCCTGGATACGAAAAGGCAGGCCTGGGGAATTTAGGCGGCACTAAAGGGTTGCACAATGCCATTTTTTATGACGCCGCGCGATTTCAGCTTTCCGAGGAAGAAACCTTCTGGCTGTCGGATGCGCCCGAAACTCCCGGATCAAGAGGATGGGGAAACCTGATTCCCCGTATCTGCACCTGGGTAAGACTCAGGGAAAAAACATCCCGGCAGGCCTTTTATTTCTATAACACCCATCTGGATCATCTTTCTCTCCGGGCGCGGAAAAAAAGCGTTATCTTTTTGACTCGGCACATCCACAGGAGGCCTTACCCGGATCCCATCATCTTGACCGGTGATTTCAACGCCGGGGAAGGAAGCATGCCCATTCGATATTTGAAAGGCGATGTTCCCCTGAAATTGAGGTTGCAAGACGAAGTCTACAATCCTCTCCCCCTGCTGGACACCTTCCGGGTTCGGCACCCACAGAAGCGGAATGCCGTAACCTACCATGGCTATCACAGGCATCTTTTCCGCTGGAAACTCGATTATATTTTTGTCTCCTCTTCAGCACGGGTCATCGGCGCGGAAATAATCCAGCAGCAATGGGAAAACTGTTTCCCTTCCGACCATTTCCCCCTTTTTGCCCGGGTCGATTTGTCCGTAGAGATCGGCCCGTCGGATTCCCCGCCCCTCTTTGCCGAAGCCATGAACAGTTAGAGAAGGCAGGACCCTTGTCGACAGGAGAGACCCGGCGGACTCAGAGAATGTCGCTTTCACTTCTTTCCGAATCCGCCGGGTCTTTTGGGGTTAGAGGGTTCCCTTCAAGGGAGACGGTATTGCTTCGTAAACAGCACCTTGATCGAGTGATTTGAGGTAACATTATTGAACATGTAGGAGGCTGGACTGCCGACACTGCTGCCGTCGACCGTCACACTGGAGATTCTGTAGCCGGTCTTGGGGGTAAAGGTGAAGGTCTGGCTGGCGCCGGCAGAGACGGAAACCGTTCCCGAGGGTGAGATCGAGCCGAAGGAATTGCGCGACGTAGTGATGGCATACACTGCAACGGGACTGAACGTGGCCGCCAGCGTGTGATTGGCTGTAATGTTGCTGAAGGTATAAGAGGGCGACGTGCCGACCGTGACGCCGTCGACCACGACACTGGAGATCTGGTAGCCAGCATTGGGGGTTATGGTGAAGGTCTGGTTGGCACCCGAAGTTGCAGATACGGTTCCCGAAGGCGAAATGGATCCATTGGTGCCGCACGTCGTTGCAAGCGTATAGCTCACGGGGGTGACGGGTGCGCTATAACTGACTTCGTTGGAATAGCCGCTTTCCAGCGAGGCGATATTATAGGCCTTGGCGGCGAAATAGTATGTAATCCCCTCCTGAAGACCATCCAGGGTGCAGCCGGTTATTTTCCCGACATCGACGGTTGTATCGTAATTGCCCGAGGCCTTGCCATAGGAAACTTTATACCCAGCAAGGTCCGTTTCCATATTCGGGTCCCAGGACAGGGTGACTTGAGCCGCATGGCCGGTATGGAATCCCAAGGGGGAAAAAGCCAGGAAAAGGATCGCGAACAGGCAGCTGAATAGAAGTTGTGAAAAAATGCCTCGTTTACCGTCGAACCTGTATCTATTCTTTTTTTCTTCCATGACACGAACTCCTTCGTTTTTTTGACCTGTTTCTCTTCAAACTGCAGACCCTGAGTCTGTTCCCAGTGATGAATTTCACCTTCGGGAAAGGGAACTCTCAAAGAAGGCAGTGTTGGGGAAGAGAGGATCGCCTTTAAATGCCCCCCAATGGGAAGTGGTTATCGCGAATGTCTCAAAGAAAGAAGGCAGCAGCATCAGTGAAAATACGGGGGATGGCTTCCCATGTCATCCCAAATTATAAACACGGTTTGGGGTGGTCAAAATCATGTTTTCACAGGTGGTCAATTTTCGGTTGTCATTACCATCGCGATTCATGCTCGGAGAGTCGAACGTTGCGGAGAGAATTTTTTCTGGGGTGCATTTATCTAGAAAAAAGCGATTGTGAGGTTATTATGGCCATCTCGATGACGGACGCCAAAAATTCATTCATCGACTTTGTGATTCAAGCCGGATCTACCGGCGGACTTTTTTAATCTGAGACCGGAGAGAAGTTGGGAGAGATGAATGAATGCGGCATTTCCAGGGGGAGCTGCTTTTTCATGCTTCCAGGAGCCGCATGAAGAAGAGAACGAGGCTCGAAATGGCAAAGATGGACATGATAAGGATCGCGAGGATATAGGCCAGGGTTTGCGCCAGGTGCGGCCGGGTGAAGACCATCCGGTGCTCTGAATCTGAGGGTTTTTCACCCTCCAGGCCTCTGATCTCAAAGAGGTGGCGGCCCGGATGATTGATTTCATAGGTTCTCAGTTCCATCATCGCCTTTGTGAACCCGCTTGATGTCAGCCGGAAAAGCACCCTGCGGCCCGTCACCGGCATCCCGTCAGGCCCTGTGATCTCGTACTTCAGCCTTGCGAAGCGCCGGCTCCACAGAGGTCCCTCCATGCAGAGGACGACCCTGCCTTTTTCGGGAAAGTGGATTTCCTGTCGGCCGAGAAGGGGAAGGTTGACCAGGCGCGCCTGTCGCCCCGTCCGGATGGCGCCGGAAATGGATCTGACGAGCAGGATGAAGGAGAAAAGAAATGCGGGAGGGGATATCCAGAGACCGTATTGGTAGATCAAAGAGATAAAGGCCATCATCCCGGACTCCACTTTCCCCGATCCTGTTTGGCAGCCTTGAAGAAGGCCACGAAAGGGGGGAATAAGGGCATGGTAACCCCTTGTCTGTGGTGTTCCGAAAAAATCTGTCTTTCTGGCCTAAACGGCACGACGGATTCCCGATGCGCAGAGAGGAGACTTGGCCATAAAGGAAAAACAGCGGGGAGGCGCGAACGTCACAAGAGAATTGGCTCCAACCACACCCGGATGAATCCTTGATTTCAATGGTGCCCCTGCCGCGATTCGAACGCGGGGCACACGGATTAGGAATCCGTTGCT
>CAZKRB010000020.1:9861-43604 GCA_964555065.1 uncultured Syntrophus sp. | reverse complement strand
CCAATTAACTGTAAAAGAAAAGCTAAAGAAAAAGACCAATGCTGCCCCGGCTGATGGATTCTTCATGATTTCCTCGTCAAAAAAATTTTATCTGCCGGATCGATTTTTCAGTGGAATGTCAAGGCTTACCTGGGATACCTGTTCTTCACTCAGCGAAGATTTTCCCGGGATTCATGATGCCCTGGGGATCAAAGGCTTTCTTTATCCTTTTCATGAGATTCACGCTGCCCTCATCGGCAGCCAGGGCAAGATAATCCCGTTTTGCGAAGCCAAGACCGTGTTCGCCCGAGATGGTGCCGCCCAGCCTGACTCCTTCCCGACAGATTTCCTTCATCAGCGCTTTTGCCTTGGCGTGTAGTGCGCCATCGGAATCCTTCCCCATAAGACAGATATGGACATTGCCGTCACCGGCGTGTCCGATGGCAATGATCGGTATGCCGAACTCCACTCCCCTTTGTTTGATGGAGTTGGTAAACTCAGCGACGGTGCTGCGGGGGACGACGACATCGGCGATGTCCAGGGTGCCGTAGGATTGCAGGGCATAGTACATCTTTTCCCGGAATTCCATCAGGCTGTTCCTGGCCCTTCCCGGTCCGGGAACGAAGATGTCAACGGCCCCGTTGCTCATGCAGATTGGACTGATGGCGTCGATCTGCCGCTCTATTTCCTCGTCGTTAGCGCCCTCGACGATGATGAGGAGAAAGGCCCCGTGGTCGCGGAAGGGAATCGTGGTCCCGGTAAACTGCTCCGTGATTTTGATGATGTCCTGCTCCATGAACTCGATGCCTGCCGGCAGAAGCCCCTGCCTCAAGATCTCCGGGACGCAACCGATGGCGTCCTGGAGACTGTGGAAGGGGATGAAGAGGATTTCCGTCTTTCCCGGCGGCGGCGTCAGCTTTAATAGAACCTTCGTAATGACGGCCATGGTTCCTTCCGAACCGATAAGGAGCTGCGTCAGGTCATAGGCTGTTGCGCATTTGACGTACTTTCCCCCGGTCTGAAGGATTTCCCCGCTGGGGAGAACGGCTTCCAGCCCCAGGACGTATTGTCTCGTCACCCCGTCTTTCACGGCCCTCATGCCGCCGGCGTTCGTCGAAACATTGCCGCCGATTGCCGAGCCGCTTTCGCCGGGATAGATCGGATAGTGGAGCCCCAGTTCAGCCACCGCTTTGAGCAGGTCGGCAAGGGTGACCCCCGCTTCCACATAGGCGGTGAAGTTGTCCCGGTCTATTTCCAGTATTTTGTTCATGCGCTCCAGCGAGAGGACAATTCCCCCATAAATGGGCGTGGCGCCTCCGGACAGGCCGGTGCCACTGCCTCGCGGGGTGACGGGAATCAGGTTCTCGTTGGCGATCCTCAGGATGGCGGAGACTTCGGCGGCGGTAGCGGGCCTGACGGCTGCTTCCGGGGGAAAGGACCGCCCGCCCAGCATCTCATCCCTGGAGTAATTTTCCAGGCTCTCTCCAGTGAGGACATGCTTTTCTCCAACGACCTCGACCAGCTGCGATAAAATTTCGCCGGTTACCCTGCCGAAAGGGCTCTTGTTTTCCATCCATTCATCTCCTTTTATATGGATCATTCCCCGCGCAATGAGAGCGGCGGCAATCATTCCAGTCGGAACCAGCGCTCTATCCAAGGTTTGGTTACTCCCTATCTGGGCGGTACTGGGATATGGCGCCTTTTCTGCCCGCGATCCTCCGCCGTCAGCCAAGGGCGGAAGCATGACTCCTGGACTCTTCCCGGTGAAATCCGCAGCTCGGAACAGGTTCATCTGGGGATAAAGTTTGCCTTGGCTCTTGTTCAGTAGGGAGAGGACTTTCTTGCTGCGGATTATAAGGGATTGACAGCGTGCCCGAAAAGGCACGCTGTCAATCTCAAATATAAGGATGAAACAGGAAGGCTAACTCGGGATTTCAGTATCTTCCCTGAATCATGAGTAAAAGCTGCTGCTTATTTGTCCTTGAAGTTCGCCTTACGCTTCTCCAGGAGGGCCGTCATTCCCTCGTACTTGTCTTCGGAGGCGCTGCAAAGGGAAAAACTCAGGATTTCAAAAGCGAGCCCGCTGTCCAGGTTGACATCCTGCCCCGTGTTGATGGCGGACTTGGCCATCATCAGGCTGACTTTGGGTTTGTCCGCCAGCTTGTCCGCCAGTTCCGCCACCGCCGCATCGATCTCCGCCAGAGGCACGACCTTGTTCACCAAACCGAACCGCTCAGCCGTCGCCGCATCGATCATGTCCCCGGTCATGATCAGCTCCTTGGCGCGGGCGGCGCCGATCAGGCGGGTTAGACGCTGCGTCCCGCCGGCTCCGGGGATGATTCCCAGGTTAATTTCCGGCTGGCTGAATTTTGCGTTATCGGCGGCAATGCGCAGATCGCAGGCCATGGCAAGTTCGCAGCCGCCGCCCAGGGTGAGGCCCTTGATCACGGCAATGACGGGAAGCGCAAAGGATTCCAGACTTGCCGTGGCCTTGCGGAATCCCTGGCAGAATTCATAAATTTCGACGGGCGTCAGTTTAACCATCTCCTTGACGTCGGCCCCGGCGGCGAACGCCCTGTCCCCGCTGCTGTTCACGATGAGGACTTTGACGTTTTTGTCGGCTTCAACTTCCCGGACCGCCGCGACGATGTCCCGGAAAATATCGCTGTTCAGGGGATTCATCGGGGGACGATTGAGGGTGATCGTGGCGATTTGTCCCTCGATTTTTAAAAGGATCGTTTCATATGCCATTCGTCTTTTTCCCCCTTATTCGTATTTGTACCAGCCGGCGCCGGACTTGCGGCCCAGCTGGCCTGCCTTCAGCTTCAGTTTGAGGGCCAGGGGCGCATTCCAGCGGACTTCCCCGGTTTCATCAAATAAATAATCGACGATGAACTTGTTGACGTCCAGCCCAACCAGATCCATCAGCTCGAAGGGGCCCATGGGGTAGTTCAACCCCAGTTTGACCGCCTGATCGATGTCTTCCATGGTTGCCACGCCTTCTTCATAGAGCTTCAAGGCTTCCAGGGCAGAGGCCATCATAATCCGGTTGACAACGAATCCGGGGGCATCCTTCTTGATGTCTACGGAGATCTTGTTGAGCTGCTTGGCGAATTCCACCGTGGCTTGGACGGTTTCGTCGGAGGTGAAATACCCGCGGATGATTTCAACGAGCTTCATGACCTGGGGGGGATTGAAGAAATGCATGCCGATCACCTTGTCCTGACGGCTGGTCGCCGCGGCAATCTCGGTCAGCGACATGGACGAGGTATTGGAGGCCAGGATGGTTTCCTTCTTCGTAACCTGGTCGAGCTTCGAGAAGGCGTCCTGCTTGATCTTCAGGTTTTCAATAATGGCTTCAACGACAAAATCGCAGTCGGCAAAGGCTTCCATCTCCACGGTTTTCGTAATTCTGCCGATGGCCGCTTTCGCCTCGTCTTCGGTCATTTTCCCCTTTTTGATGGCGCCGGCCATCAGCTTTTCCATCCGGGCAACCCCGCCGTCAACGAACTTCATATCAATATCGCCAAGAACGACTTCAATACCCAGTTGAGCCGCCAATTGAGCAATACCGCCGCCCATGGCGCCGGCGCCGAGAACACCGAGTTTTTTCACCTGCATTTTGTCTTATCCTCCTCTAAGCTGATATTTTTACGGTTTTATACCTTCAGAGAAAGGGAGCTGTCAAGGCTTTTATCGGAAAATCGACTTCCCTCCGGCGCTGGAGCGGCAAGGGAAGGAAAGGGAAATCCTCCGGTAGCGGATAAAAACTCCCTTGCTCCGGCTTTACCGTCGAACTCTCGCAGCGAGAAAACCCCGCCCCTTTGAGCGTGCTTTCCGATTCTCTCTAGCCATGACCTGTTGCCTGAAGCCCATTCCCTTCAAAGTCCATCGGCATTGGCGGCCCGTCGGCTTTTCGCCGAAACCGCCCCTTCCCGTACTGCGGGGAACCGGATTGAAGCCGGATTCTGGGTTCATAAAGGGGTGTAAAACGATTCCATTGTGTGATAGTTTTAAAGGAAAAAATCAGGGTGTACAGGGAAGAAACATGCCGCAGCAATGCGATTCCCCCTTTCCTCCTTGATGTCGCCTTCGCCAACGAGAAGGAGGTTTGTGATGTCCAGGGAACGGATATCCCGGCGGCAGAAGGATATCTCACGGGTGCTGAGGGAAAAAAAGGACCTCGTGCCGGACAAGGCGCGCAAAAGCCGAAAGAAAAAACCTGGATCCTGAACTCGGTCAACGAGTGGAGGATTTGAGCGTTGGGCACGATTGGAGAGGTCAGCGCTTATCCCCCCGATGCCATCTCAACGCGCACTCTGTGCCGGGAGCCTTTTCGACCTGGCGGTGGACGCGCGGATTGGGACGTTTGACGGATTGCCTTTGTGAGGCCCTTTCGGAACTGGAATGGAAACAGCCTTGCCCCGGTTGCTGGGGAAGGACTGGAGTAAAACGAGAATCTTATCAGGGAGGAGTTCGGTCGATGGCAGCGGAAGATTTGTTTTCTCAAGGGGATAAAGATCAGATTGCAGCGCGGGGATTGTCGGTTGAGCAGGTCGTGGAACAGATCGGGATTTTCCGGGCGGGCGCCGTTCCCGTGAAATTGAACCGACCCTGCACCATCGATGACGGCATCCGGGTCATCGGCGAAAAGGAGGGTAAGGTCCTTGCGGGCTTCCATGACGAAGAAGCGCGAACCGGTCGGATGTTGAAGTTTGTCCCGGCCTCGGGTGCGGCC
Organism: uncultured Syntrophus sp.; assembly: GCA_964555065.1. GTDB lineage: Bacteria > Desulfobacterota > Syntrophia > Syntrophales > Syntrophaceae > Syntrophus. Next base: position 38,887 of record CAZKRB010000020.1, on the reverse strand, counting down.
AGCCGCATGTTCAAGGACTGGTATCAAATTCTCGATGTCGGCGGACTGGAGGATGGGGCTAGGCGGCAGGAATTTCTGACCGAGCTGAGAAACTACGCTTTTGTCGAAGACTTCCAGGCGAAGGCCGCCGAAGGAGGTTGGAACCTTGAGGAGCTGGTGGAAAATGGCCGAATCTGCGATATCCTGTCGCTGGTGCTGACCCCGGAGGGCCTGAATTACGGTCAACTGCCCAAAGCCCTTCTGCCCTTTCACCGATACCCGGAAGGTTCACGGACCGCCATTGAAGAACATTTTGTCGAGGCGGCCCTTTATGTGAAAGACCATTCAGGAAAATGCCGCCTCCATTTCACCGTCTCCACAGAGCACGAGAAGGCGGTTGCCGCCTTTTTAAAACAGGTCGTCGGCGCCTATGAAAAGCGTTTTGAGGCCGCCTTCGAACTGTCCCTTTCCGTCCAGCATGCCCATACCGATACGGTGGCCGTCGATCTCAAGGGTGAGCCTTTCCGCGATGAAAAAGGCGCCCTGGTCTTCCGCCCCGGAGGTCACGGCGCGTTGCTGGAAAACCTGGACTCGCTGGACGGAGACCTCATTTTCATCAAGAATATCGATAACGTCGTTCCCGATTCATTGAAGCCTGCCACCGTTTTCTACAAGAAGGTTCTTGGGGGATACCTGGTCAGGTTACAGCGGGAAATCTTCTCCTGCGTCGCCAGGCTTGCCCGGGGGAAGGTGGGGGAAGAAGAACTGGCGGAAATGGCCGATTTCTGCCGGCGGGAGCTGCACCTTTCCCTTTCGGCCGATTTTTCCGGACTTCCCCCGGCAGATCGACGGGAGCGGCTGCTCCGGAAGTTGAACCGCCCCCTGCGGGTCTGCGGTGTGGTCCGGAATGTGGGCGAACCGGGAGGCGGCCCCTTCTGGGTCGAGGACGAAGATGGAACCCTGTCCATTCAGATTGTGGAGGAAGTCCAGATCGACAGCAGTTCGGAAGCCCAGTATTCCCTCTGGCGGCATGCGACCCACTTCAATCCCGTGGATTTTGTCTGTGGGGTCCGGGATTATGAGGCCCGGAAATTCGACTTGAAACGATTCGTGAATCCCAAGGCGATTTCCATTGCACGGAAGACGGAAAAGGGGAGGGAACTGCAGGCGCTGGAGCTGCCGGGCTTATGGAACGGCGCCATGGCCGACTGGAACACCGTCCTGGTTGAAGTTCCGCTGGAGACCTTTAATCCGGTGAAGACGGTCCAGGATCTGCTCCGGCCCCAGCACCGGTGAAAAAAAGAATGCCGGAAGGAAGGGGAATTCAAATCATCCGGGAGGAGAGCTCTTCCTGGGCTTCGGAGACGACTTCAATAACGGTTGTCTCGCTGCCGCGAGTGCAGCTTGCCGCCACCTTCTCGCCCTTAGGGGCGTCGCTGTAACGCGCGCAGAGTGACGCGGCCAGATGAAGCGTTTCGGCGTCGCCGCCGCCGGGGACCAGGACGGTCGGTCCCCGGAAGGAAACCATGCAAATTCTTGCATCCTCCGGCTTGGCAAGCCTTTGAATCGCTTCATTGTCCAGGCGGTTCCTCCCGACGATAATCTTCGTTTTTTCATCCATCCGGAAATGACGGCCGAATCTTAACAGTTCCAGGTCCCGGATGGTGAAATCTTTGCTGTGGCTGAAAAGGTCCCTGAGCCTCCTGGTGAACATGGGATCGGTCAGCAGGCAGCCGCCTGCCGGAGGAGCATACCCGGAGATGCCGTAATGTTCGGCCAGGTTCATCTGGATTTTCCTTCCCCTTCCCTGGATGGCCAGGAGCTGCTCCCGGTTGACCTTGCCCTCTGTCTCCGGCTTTGTTTCCGGCAGCAGAAGGGCGGAGAGGGGGCGTAGAATGTAATCCCGGTAGCCGGAATTCTTGGCAATCACCGCCAGCATCTGTTTTCCCTGAGACATGGGGCGCTGTCCCAGGACCTCCCCGGTGAAGATGAAATCCGCACCCAGCTCGGCCATCTTTTCCCCGGCAATCTTCAGCATCAGAGTGTGGCAATCGATACAGGGATTCAGGTTTTTCCCGTACCCGTACCGGGGGGCCATGAGCATTTCCAGGTGCTCTTTCGTGATGTCCAGAACGGTCAAGGGCAGATTGATTTTCTGCGCGGCGTCCCGGGCCTTCAGTGAACTGAAAAAAGGCGTTTCGAAGGTGATGCCCAGGATTTCGATTCCCTGATCCTGAAGGACCTTGACGGCAATGATGCTGTCCAACCCTCCGGAAAAAACGGCCAGTCCTTTTGTTTTCAATATCTGACGATCTCCGCTTTCCAGTTTTCATGAAGCAGGTTGTAAAGATTGCGGTCCAGGCCGTAGTCAATCAGGTAGAGGGGGCCGTTCTTCCGCTCGACTTTAATGGCGGGCAGTGTGATGGTGAATTTTGCCTTGTGGCCCTTTTCTGCGATGTAGAAGGCGTAACGGCCCGAGGAGGAAGGGGTGCGGAGGGCGGCAAGAACCTGCATCAGGGCTGTTTTAGGATCGCTCCTGCCGCTGACGACGACGGTCTCTTTCTTTTGCCGGGAAAGGAGCTCCAGCAGCTGCCCGGGAAGTTGCTTCGAGAAAAGGAGGAGTTCGCGGTCGCCGTCCTTAACCAGTAAATCCGGCTTTACGAGGAGGTTGACTCCCGTGCCGTCCTGGTCAGAGAGATTCACCTCCTGGTTTTTCAGGGGCGAGTAACCAAGCCGGACCAGGAGGTTACAGGTCAGATCCATCGGGTTGTCCGCCGCAATGGACGGCGGGTCGGCTGCGGGAGGGCCTGAGGCGGAGGATGACCAGCCGACAATGGCTCCATCCTGGATCTCGGTGAGTTGAACGCCTTTCTGCCCGGCATACTGCTTGATTCTTTCCGGAAGAAGCTGCCCCTCTTGGGATGCCAGGAGAATGCCCTGAAAATAAGGCCCGCTTTTTTCTGGTTGTTTCTCTGTGACCAGCCAGTCAAGGGAAATCAGGACCTGCGGCTCTTTCTCCAGGACCAGGGGCTTGACGCTCTTTCTGGCCGTGTAGGAGGCCGAGGCGTTGATCGCCTTCTGAAAAATCAGGAGGACATCCTGTGAAGGCCGGACTTCCACAAAATGAAAGGTCTTCCAGTTCGCTTCAATCAGCGTCTGCATGGAAGGGGGCATGCGATCCATGAAATCCAGCAGGACGACGCTTCCGTCGTCAAATTCCACAACCGGTATGATGCTGCAGTCAATGGCGATCCGTCCCATCTGCGGCAGGGGGATGTAATAGCTGCCCCTCGTGCTCATGGCTCCATGGCTTCTGGTGAACAGCTCCTTGAGCAGATTCAGCTCCTTCTCGGGAGGCAACTGCGGTTTCATAGCGCCACCGGCTGTTTTGTCGACGGGCGGCATTCCTGGAGACAAAGCCGCGAGGCCCGGTGCGGGCAACAGGATGGTCTGTCCGATCCGCAGGGAATTCAGGTCCGAAAGGCCCGGGTTCATCTGCTGTACAGCCTTCAGCATCCTCGGAATGTCCGCTTCCCGCGCCTGCAGTTGCCGCTTCACAATCCGGGTCAGGGAGTCGCCCCTCCGGACCTCGTAGGAGATAACCTTCTCCTTCTGACCGGCTGCGGAAGGTGCCGTATCCTGGACTCCCCCGTCCGCCGGGGGCAGGATAAGCGTCTGGCCGGGATAAATCCGGTGGAGACTTTTCAGCTCCGGATTCAGCTGTCTGATCAACGTATAGCGATGGAAGGAGTTTTTGATGAATTTTTTAACAATGCGGTCGATATTGTCCCCGGGCTGGACGGTATATTCCTGGGGTCTTTTCCCGGAGTCCGCCGTCTTCCTGAACGTCAGATGGGCCGTGTCCTCCTTGGCGTAGGAGGCTGGAAGGGGCAGGAGGGCGCCCGAGAGAATCAGAATCCATATCAATGTGTGCCGCTTGTTCATGGAAATTCCCTCCTTCAGAATCGATGCCCCGCAGGACAGGCCTGCTCCGCGATAAAATTCGACCTGCGGAGGTACATATCGAATTTATGGAGAAAAGTCAATTTCAGAACGTTCGGCGGCTGTCACTTCCCGTTTGCAAGATTTCATTAAATGTTATAGGGAAATGACGGTTTAGTCGGAGATGTCGGATTCTTGAGCCGGTATTTAAATCCGACCATAAGTTGAGGAAAAACGGAAACCAGATAAATTCTTTGCAGGAGGGATAGGCGTGAGCGCTGAGGATCGTACAGCCTTTTTGAAGGAAGTGCAGGTAAAATTTGAAAAAAAGGTGCGAGAAAATGAAATTTCCGTTCTCGAATACTGGAAGGAGCAGCTTGATCGCATCGTGGCCATGAAACCTGAAGGAATCGCGTCTCTTCAGCTGCAGATTAAGAAAACCTCGGAAATGATGGGCAATCGCATCAGGACGTTAAAAAAAGGATAGCATGAAGGATATTGTCAATTTTCTCTTTGAGGTCGGTATGCTGCAAAAAACGCCGCGCACAGGCTTTCAATTTCTCGGGTCCGGCTGCGAGTCCGTGGCAGAGCATATCCTGAGGACGATCTTCATCGGCTATACGCTCTGCAAGCTGGAGGAAGAGATTGACGAATCCCGGACGTTGAAACTGTGCCTCTTTCATGATCTGCCCGAGGCCAGGACCGGGGATATGAACTACGTCAACAAGAAATACGTGGCTGTGGACGAACAGAAGGCCATCCGTGAGCTGACGGAAACCCTTTTCTTCGGGGAAGATATCAAGGCCTGCCTGGAGGAGTTTAATGCGGGAGAGACCAAAGAGGCTCGGATCGCCCGCGATGCGGACCAGCTTGCCCTGATCCTCCAGTTGAAGGAGTACGGGGACCTGGGCAACAAGTACAGCAAGGACTGGATTGCTTTTGCCATCCAGCGCCTCTGCACGGAGCATGCGCGGGAGACGGCCAGACGGATCATGGAAACGGATTCATCCGACTGGTGGTTCAAGGATAAAGGAGACTGGTGGATCAACGGCAGCAGGAAGACAAATTCCAGCGAGGGATGATAAGGGAAAATGGAGCATCAGCAGAGACAGAGAAAAGCCCACTGCCGCAGGGGACAGAGGGGGCGGACAGGCAAGGGGATCTTCCGGGTTGTTTTTGGGGCCTGGATCGTTTTTTCTTTCGGGATTTCAGGGTGCGCAACGATGGCCCGCAATCAGGAACAGGCGGATCGCCAGGTGGACATCGGCATTGCCTATATCAAATCGGGCCAGTATAATTCCGCCATCAAGGAGCTTCGCCGGGCTGACGAACTGGGAAAGCCGAATCCCAAGGTTCATTATCTGCTCGCCTACTCCTATTTCTATGGCAAGAGCCTCAATGAGCTGGCTATCGGCGAGGTAAAAAAAGCCATCCGCCTGGATTCCGACTATGCCGAAGCGTACAACCTCCTGGGCGTGATTTATGGCAGCATGGAAAATTGGGATATGGCCATTGAAGCCTTTGAAAAAGCGCTGAGCAACATTCTCTATGACACCCCGGCGTATCCCCATTATCACATGGGGTGGGCCTATTACCGAAAGGGAGATTACGGCACGGCATTGAAGCACTATGAGCTGGCCCTTGCTCAACAGCCGGATCCGGGACTTCTGCCGCACATTGAAAAAAACCGGGGGATCATTCTTTACGCCATGGGGCGAACGAGTGAGGCGATCCTCCATCTCCAGAAGTCGCTGGAACTGGCCCCCTTTCTGGTAGAATCCCGTTACTGGCTGGCGCAGTGTTTTCTTGCCCAGAAAAACAGCGAACAGGCGAAGGCGGAGTTTCAAGAGGTCATCAGGCTGGCTCCGGATACGGAGTGGGGGGTCATATCCAAGGCAAAGCTGATGGAACTCTCACCCGGGAGGTAAGATCGCAAAAGCCTCTTTCCCTCTGTCGGGACGGGCGTTCCGCCTTTCTCCGGCATGAACCCCTGAAGAAACGGCTCTCTTTCTGCACGGCCCCTGCCTTGCCCGGTAAAGAAATCCTGGAGTCACCCTGCCATCCCCGCAGGCTCACCGCTTCGGCGCTCCGGTCGCTTCCTCGCAGTGGCGCTTATGTAAACTCGCGGCGCTTTTCCTCCCTCGCAGTGGCGCTTATGTAAACTCGCGGCGCTTTTCCTCCCTCGCAGTGGCGCTTATGTAAACTCGCGGCGCTTTTCCTTCCGTCGGTTTTGGTTTGGATTTGGAACGGAAATCAGTCTAATTTATTCTTGCTCAGCGCCGGGGCCGGCCTTCTTGATTGTTCTCTGAAGAATAAAAAATAATATATCTATGTAAAAATAAAGGGATAAATTACAATGTGCAGTGCGTTGGATTTGTCCTTTTGACCTAAGGGATTGCCCTGAGAAGAAATAAGGTTGACATAATGTGTTTTTTTATGTTAACCATGCTTCCATGAGAAACTACAAAAAGAGATTTCTAAATATTTTGTCATGCTTGGTGGTCATCTCCCTGGTGTGTTCCGCTTTACCGGAACCCGAGGCCCTGGGTGATGAGGGGAAAGCGGAAGAGTCGGCGGTTCAGCATGTCGTCCAGTATTTGAAGGGTAAGCAGGTCAGGCTGGGCCATAACGATCTGCAGGCTGTCGCCAAAACGATCTGGAAAGAATCCCAGGCTCGCAATGTGGATTATCGCCTCGTCCTGGCCGTCATTGAGGTGGAAAGCGGCTACCGGCATTACGTGACTTCTCCCGATGGCTCTCACGGGATGATGCAGCTCAAACCGGCAACGGCTCGGGAAATCGCACAGAAAACCGACATGAAGTACAAGGGCACCTCCGACCTCTTTGATCCCCGGATCAATATCAAGATCGGCGTTTATTTTCTGTCAAAGCTGATTGGCGACTTCAAGAGTATCCGGAAGGCCTTATATGCCTATAATATCGGTCCGAATCGGGCAAGAAAGAACATGTCGACGCTGCCGGAGGGCAGGGACCCCCACACCACGTTCACCAAGCGGGTGATGACGGCGTTTCAAAACAATCTCTACATTCTGCCTGCTTTCTGATTACCGCCTTTTCTCCAGCTTCTCCAGCAGTTCCGCCATCTTTCTGATCTCATTGCCATAAGCGCTCCAGTCTCCCCGCCGGAGTGAGGCATCGGCCTTTCGATAATGCCCCAGGGCCTGGATGCCGATCTTTCGGTCGGTTTCGTCCCCTGCGGGAATCTCCGGAGTTTTGCCTGTGACGGGGAGAAGCGTCTCCCTCTCTCCGGCCAGTTCACCGCCGAAGATGCGTTGCAGTGCCAGTTCAAGGTTTTCCTCCATGGCGATGGTGTTGCCGTAAGCGACAATCACCCTTTTCAATTCGGGCAACTGTCCCTTTTCAGCGGCCAGATAGAGGGAGCTGACGTAAAGAATCGATTTCTCGATCGGGATGGCCAGGAGACTGCCGCGAATGACCTGGGAACCCCCCGAATTCCAGAGGGAAAGCTGTTTGGAAATTTCCGTGTCCTGGTCAATCCGGGCCTCGATCTGCCGCGTTCCATAAACGAGTTTCTGCTTGGGAAAATGATAGAGGATCATTTTGCCGTAGTGGGGGGCATCGCAGCGCGCGGCCATCCAGGCGGAAAGATTGTCTTTGTTGCTCGGAGTAAAGGGCAGAAGGAGAATGAATTCTTCCCTGGCTTCATCGGGGAGTTTCATGATGGTGTAATAGGGCTCCATCTCTTCGTTGTTTTCCTGAGCGAATTTCGGGGGAATCGCCCAGAGATCCTCCTTGTTATAGAAAACCTGCGGGTCTTCCATATGGTAAGCGCGGAGCATCCGCGCCTGGGCGGACAGCAGAGCCGAAGGATAGCGGACATGGCTCTGGAGATCTGCCGGCATGGCGGTCAACGGTTGGAACGCCTTCGGAAAGATGCGGCCGTAAGTCTGGAGAATCGGGTCGGTAGGATCGCTGATGTAGAGGTGGATGGAACCGTCATAGGCATCCACGGTGGCTTTCAGCGAATTGCGGATGTAATTGCCGATTCCGGGAAGCGGTTCGGAATAGGGGAAGCGGGAGGTGACGGTGTAGCCGTCCACCAGCCAGACCAGCCGGCCGGCGGGCGTTATGACGAGATAGGGGTCTCCCTCCAGGCGGATGAAGGGCAGGAGACGGGAAATCCGCCCGTTCACATCCCGATAATACATGATCCGGCTTTCCGGGGTGAGATCGTCGGAGAGCAGGATGGTCAGCGATCCGAAACGAAGGGCAAACAGCACCTTCCGCCAGAAGGAAAGCCGCACACCGCCTTTTCCGTCATAGCGTGAGTAGACATTCTGGTTCCCCAGGGGGTAGTCGAATTCCGGTCTCCTGGTATTCACAAAAACATATTCGTTGGATTTTTCCCCGTAATAAATTTTGGGCTGGGTAACCTTGATGTTCGTCGTGGCAACCGGTGGGATGTCCCGGATAAAAAACTCCGGCAGGCCCTCCCGGGAAATCCGGTTTACCGGACCCATGACGACGCCGTAACCATGGGTATAGGTGAGATGTTCGTTCACCCAGGTGCGCGATGGGAGAGAGGCGTAAGACATCTCCCGGGGGGAAAGCATGACCTGGCGGTATTCCCCGTTGACGGTGTAGCGGTCGTTATCGACATCGACGAACTTGTAATAGGTCCGGATTTCCTGCATCTGGCTGTAGGTCCGCAGCAGGGGCGCATGGTTCCAAAGGCGGATGTTCTTGATCGTCAGATTGTTCTTCTTCAGGTCGGCCCGGGTCAGGTTCTCTTCCGCCGGAAATTCCCGATCTTCAATGTTCTCCAAACCGTAGGCCAGCCGGGTATACTTGATGTTTTTTTCCAGGTAGGGCCGCTCCAGGACGAATTCGTTGGGGACAACCTTCAATTTCTGGACGAGGGCGGGATAGACTCCCCGGCCGAAAACCATAACCAGGATGAGCGTCAGTATGGACAGGGCGGGCAGGCGCCAGTTTTTTCGGTAGACATAAGCAAGAATGCTGATTCCAGAGAAGATGCTGAGGGCCATCAGCGCTTTGATCACCGCCAATTGGGACGTGGCATCGGTATAGCCCGGCCCGAAAACCACTCCCCTCTTGGTAAAGAGGATCTCCAGCAGCTGCAGCCAGAAGCCGAAAGAGCCCAGGAAAAAGAAGGCTGCTGTCAGGACCAGGAGGTGCGTTTTTGCGGCCGGCAGGATCTGAAAGGTCCGGGGCGGGAAAAAAAGAAAAGCGCCGCGCAGGAAATAAACGGTCCCTGTCGCTGCCGCAGTGAGCATCAGGGTCAAAAACAGCCAGGAGTAAAAATCCTGCAGCAGGGGCAGTTGAAAAACATAGAAGCCGATGTCAAACTGAAACAGCGGGTCTTTCACGTTAAAAGGCGCGGCATGAAGGAAGCGCTGGATATTCTCCCAGCGGTCCGCGGACTTCAGGGCGGCAATGAGGCTGAACAGAAGGGAGAGGGAAAAGACGAAGTTCCGCAGTGAAGCTAAGGCCGGCAGGCGATTCGGGAAAGGGAAGGCGCCCTGCGGTTCCGTTCTGCGTCCCGGCGGGGAAAATCGGTCGGCCAGATACAGATTGGGGAAAAAGATCAGGAAAAAAAGCAGCCCGAAGAAGGCGGCCGCGGCCAGTTCACTCCAGAGGGAGACGAGAAAAATCTGTTCGTAGCCGGTTTCCCGGAACCAGAGCCAGTCGGCCGCCAACCGGATGAACTGCCAGAAGAAGGTGATTCCTAGGAAAGCGGCGAGAAAAAAGATCAATCCTCTGTAAGGGCGGGGTTGCGGAGATGGTGTTTTCATCCGGAACATGTCGAAATTTTCTCCTCCAGGGCCTTGCCGCTTAACTGGCCGCAGGCGGCCAGGATATCCCGCCCCCGGCTTTTCCGGATAATGGCGGTGTAATGATGCTTGACCAGAATTTCCTGAAAGGCCAGAACCGTTTCTTCCGATGGCGATTTAAAAGGGGAACCGGGAAATTCATTGAAGGGGATAAGGTTCAGCTTGCAACGGATGTCCTTCAAGAGGCGGCAGAGCGTTTCCGCGTGGGCCGGTGAGGCATTGACGCCCTCGATGAGGATGTATTCGAAGGTCAGCATCCGGCGGCCGGGCATGGGATAGTCCCGGCAGGCCCGAAGGAGCCGATCCAGCGGATATCTCCGATTTACGGGCATAAGCCGACTGCGGGTCGCATCGTCCGGCGCATTCAGGGAGACGGCCAGGTTGATGCAGATATCCCGGCCCAGCTGTTCGATCATGGGGGCAAGGCCGGAGGTGGAGAGGGTTATTCTCCGGTTGGAAAAGCCCAGGCCGTAATCCGAGGTGAGGATCTGGAGCGCCTTCAGGGTGTTTTTATAATTGGCGAGGGGCTCCCCCATGCCCATCATGACGATGCTTTTGACCTCCGATCCCTCCGGCTGAAAAAGCTGGAGCATCGTCATCTGTCCCGTGATTTCCCAGGGCCTGAGATTCCGCCGGAAACCCTGGCGGGCCGTCAGGCAGAAGCGGCAGCCCATGCGGCAGCCTGCCTGGGTGGAGATACAGGCGGTCCAGTGGTTTTTGCCGGGGATCAGGACACTCTCAATAAAGAGACCGTCTTCCAGTTGAAAGAGGATTTTTTTCGTTCCGTCGGAGGACTGCTGAACCTTGACCATTTCGGGGAGCGAAATGCAGGCAAGCTCCTTCAACTGGCTGCGGAAGCTCTTGGAAAGGGTGGTCATTTCCTCAAAGGATTGCGCCCCCCCGGAGTATGCCCATTTCATGATCTGCCGGGCCCGGTATTTTTCCTTTCCCAGGCGGGAAATCAAAGACTCGATTTCTTCGAGGGACAGATCCCGGATGTTGAGGCGCTTTTTGTTTTGCATTTCTCTCTCTGATGAATTCATGGTGGAAATGGCAGCGGGGTGCGGGCCGGGCGGCCTTTCCCCGAGGGGATTCAAGTCGGCACCGATCACAGGGGTTCCGCCAGCTTTTTCTCCAGTGTGGCGGCAATCGCTTCTATGAAGCCCCGGGTGTTGATCTTTTGATTTTGGGGGCTCGGATCGGCGACCAGGAGCAGATCTCCCGTCATGGTTCCCGATTCAATCGTTTCCAGCGTGGCCGCTTCCAGGCAATCGGCAAAATGAACGATCTCTGGGCTGTCGTCCAGTTCACCTCGCTTCCGCAGGCCGCCCGACCAGGCGAAGATCAGAGCCGTCGAATTGGAAGATGTCTCTTCCCCCTGGAGATGACGGTAATAGTGCTTCTGCACCGTTCCGTGTGCCGCCTCGTATTCGAAATGCCCCCGGGGGGAAACCAGCACGGAGGTCATCATTGCCAGGCTGCCGTTGGCCGAAGCGATCATGTCCGACATGACATCCCCGTCGTAGTTCTTCAGGGCCCAGAGGATGCCGCCTTCGGATTTCATGATCCGGGCCACGGCATCGTCGATCAGGGTGAAGAAATATTCAATTCCGGAAGCCCGGAAGGCCTCTTTCCAGGAAGTTTCATACTCCCGGTCAAAAATCTCCCGAAACCGTCCGTCATAGGTTTTGGAGATGGTATCCTTGGTGCTGAACCAAAGATCCACCTTCTGATCCAGGGAATAAGCGAAGCAGGAACGGGCGAAACTGGCGATGGAATCGTCCAGGTTATGAATGCCCTGCACAATGCCGGGAGCGGAAAAGACGTGAATCGTCTGTCGGATCGGATCCCCGGAAAGGGGTGTAAAGACAAGTTCCGCCGTTCCGGGTTCATCCACCCGGAGCTCGCTGTTGTTGTAGACATCGCCGTAGGCATGGCGTCCGACGATGATGGGTCTCTTCCAGGAGGAGACCGCCGGCCGGATATTCCGGACCGGGATGGGCTTCCGGAAAACCGTTCCGTCCAGCATGGCGCGCAGGGTTGCATTCGGGCTTTTCCATGCCTTTTTCAGCTGATACTCCCGGACGCGATCCTCATTGGGTGTGATAGTGGCGCATTTAACGCCGACGCCGTATTTCATGATTGCCCTAGCGGCCTCGGCGGTCACCTGATCATCCGTTTCATCGCGATGGGCAACGTGGAGATCGTAATAATCCACCGTCAGTTCCAGGTTGGGGAAAAGAAGCTTCTCCTTGACCATCTGCCACATGACCCGGGTCATTTCGTCGCCGTCGAGTTCGACGAGCGGCGTTTTCAGTCGAAATTTTGCTTTCATGAAGTCCTTTTTCTCTGCCGTCGGTTTAAATCGGGATGACGCCTAATTTCCGCCGTTATAACGAGGAACAGGGGTCCGCTCCAGGTTGACGCCGGATATTCAGCGCCCCGCCGGCGAGGAGAATATTTTTCTGCCGGTCGGAAAGTTCATAGGCCACTTCGATCAGGAAATCCTGGTGGGATATTTTGATCTTCAGCGGAATTCCCTCCGCAAGGTTCCGGCGGAGATCGGGAATCAAAAGCCGGTCTCCCTGGGTCAACCGTTCATAATCGTCCTCATGGACGAAGGCGAGAGGCAGGATGCCGAAATTGATGAGGTTGGCCGCATGAATCCGCTCGAACGATTTGGCCAGAATGGCCTTCACCCCCACATACATGGGGCAGATGGCGGCATGTTCCCGTGAAGATCCCTGCCCGTAGGAGAATCCGGCGACAAGGATGCTGCAGAGGCCCGACTCCCGAATTTTCATCGCCCGCTCATGGAAGCTGCCGTCCAGAATTTCAAAGAGAAACTCTGAATACTTCGGGATATTGGAGCGATATTTCATCCGCTTTCCGGCGGGGATGATGTGATCCGTCGTAATATTGTCTCCGGCCTTGAGGGTTACGACACCCTCCAACTGGTCCGGCAGCGGTTCGTTGGCTGGGGGAGGGCCGATATTGGGTCCCCGATAGACGGCGACGGAGGCAGCGCTCTCGGCATCTCCGGGAGGGATGATCATTCGGTCATCGATGTAAAACGCTTCCGGCAGGGCAACTTCCGGATGGGGAATCCCCAGGTCCCGGGGGTCCGTCAGCCGGCCGGCGATGACCGCCGCCGCCGCCGCTTCTGCACTGGCCAGGTAGACCCGGGCATCCAGGGTTCCCGATCGCCCGGGAAAATTGCGGTTGGAGGTCCGCAGAGAAGCCGAGTTCGATGGCGGACTCTGGCTGTTTCCAATGCAGAATCCGCAGGCGTTTTCCATCAGCCTGGCGCCGGCGCCGAGCAGCTCGGCGAGATAGCCGTTTCGGGCGAGATTTTCCAGAACCTGTTTGGAGCCGGGGCTGATGATGAAGCTGACGTCGGGGTGGACGCTTCTGCCCTTCAGGATTTCCGCAACCGTCGCCAGGTCTTTGTAGGAGGAATTGGTGCAGCTTCCCAGGCAGACCTGCCGGATTTCGACCGGGCCGCATTCCCGGATCGGGGCGATATTGCCCGGACTGCTCGGTTTCGCCGTCAGAGGAACCAGCTGCGAAAGGTCGATCTCCACCATCCGGTCATAATCTGCATCGTCGTCCGCGCGGAGTTCCATCCAGTGCTCTTCGCGCCGCTGGGCTTTCAGGAAGCGGCGCGTCATGGCGTCACTGGGGAAGATCGAGGTGGTGACTCCGCACTCCGCCCCCATGTTCGCAATGGTCGCCCGCTCCGGGACGGTCAGGGTTTCCACCCCGGGGCCGCCATATTCGAAGACCACCCCCACATTTCCTTTGGTGCCGAACCGTTCCAGCACTTTGAGGATGATGTCTTTCGCCGACACCCATGGCTGTAAACGTCCGAGGAGATGAATTTTGATCACTCGCGGACAGGTCAGGTAAAAAGGTTCTCCTGCCATGGCCAGGGCGACATCGAGACCGCCGGCGCCGATGGCGGCCATTCCCAGGGCGCCGCCGGTAGGCGTATGACTGTCCGAACCGATCAGGGTTTTGCCGGGACGGCCGAACCGTTCCAGATGAACCTGGTGGCAGATTCCATTTCCCGCCCGGGAAAAGTAAAGGCCGTATTTTTCCGCAATGCTTTGCAGATACCGATGGTCGTCGGCATTTTCGAACCCGATCTGAACCGTGTTGTGATCAATATAGCTCACGGACAATTCTGTTTTCACCCTGTGGACCTGAAGCGCTTCAAATTGAAGATAGGCCATGGTTCCGGTGGCATCCTGAGTCAGCGTTTGATCGATTCGAATGCCGATTTCCTTCCCTTGCGTGTAACTTCCCGACACCAGGTGTGCTTCCAGGATTTTCTGCGTGAGAGTCTTTTTCATTAGCTCCGCTCAGCCTTGAGTTGTTTTAAGATGTTCAGCAGGGTTTTCCCTTTTCCCCCCGATCACTGCCGCGCCTCTGGAAGCAGGATCGAAACCAGAAATAAGTTGTTAAGATAACTGGGTTAAGAACAAAAAGCAAACAAATAAATTTCAGGTCTGATAAAAATCCCTCAGGATCGTATTTGCCTGGAGGCGCTGCTGACGGGTTGAATGAAACCGGGGAGGGGAGCGTTGACAAATAAAAGCGGCATCGAAATCCCGCTGGGAATTCGATGCCGCTGGAATTCAATTGCTGATGAAACGTGAGGTCCGTACGGCGGAACACCGGGAGACCGCTTCCCTTCAGGATAAACTGCGGTCGGCCTCTTTCCTTTCTTTCATGCCTTTGACGCGCACCGCTTTGATAAACCGTTTGTTGTAGTACGGCTTATCAAGGTTATCGATCCGTACGTTTTTCCCCGATTTCACACCGGAAGAGGCATGAATGAACTCGTTGTTCCCGATATAGATCCCCACATGACCGAAGGGTCGCCGGGTATTGAAGAAAATCAGGTCGCCTTCTTCAAGTTGGTCCCGCGAAACCTTGACGCCCATGCGGGACTGTTCCCGGGCGGTCCTGGGCAGCTTGACATCGAAGAACTGATAAACCTTGGCGACAAAAGCCGAACAGTCGATACCGCGCACCGAGGTCCCGCCGAAACGGTAGGGAGTTCCCAGGAATCCTTTGACGACACGGACAAAAATTCTCTTTTCGTTGGGACTGTTCCATTTCCCAAGCAATTCGGAGCTCGTCTCCGTGTCTTTCTCAACGGTAGTCCAATCCTCATTGATAAATTCGCTATCTTCCGGATCATCCTCGAGAGAGAAATCCTCCTCGCCTGTTTCGACAACGGGAACCACCTTGGGGCGTTTGCTCTCTCTTTTGATCACCTCGGGAGCCGGTTCGTGCCTTGCCAGGAGGAGTTTGCTGCCGGGGCGTAAAGCGCGGACCTGAGATCCATTCAGCGCTTGCAGCATGCTGATCGAAATCCCCGTTCTACTGGCAATTCGGCTGAGACTGTCTCCTTTTTTGACGGTGTAATAGCCGGATTGAGCAGCAGAAGGTCTTTCGGATTTTGCCAGCGTTTGCTTTTTTTCTTGCTTGGTGGATTGTTTTGCCTGTTTGGGAAGAGAGAGAATCTGATTCGGCTTGACGAGGGTCTTTTTAAGGCCGTTGGCCTGCTTTAAATCCTTAACGGATACCCCCAGCTCGCTGGCAATGGTCCCCAGCGTGTCGCCGCGTTTTACTTTGTAGGTTTCCTTTGTAAGCCCTTCCTGAGAAAGACCAACTACGAACAGGAGCGCGAGTCCCATCCAAAAGAAAATCCGCCGTTTTATCATGAAGTACCTCCTTAGTCTGGTCGGGGGTGGCCCCACTATGAACGGTGCACAGATTTTAATGTTGGATAACAAACTGTACACTAAATTTTCAATCGTTTATTAAAATAATATTGATAAGTCAAACTTATTTTTTCTTTTTTTCATTTGTTATAAATAATATCCAATAATAAAGACATGTTACTGCTTGATTTATTGCTTTCAAAATCAAAGAGAATGAGATAAAAAACGGCAGCCGACAATTAAACTGGGATTTATGAGCAAATAATGTGACAAGGTGTGGTGTCTGACCATGTTCAAAAGGATTTTATGGCTGGGGCTGGCCGTGATCTTCATCGGCATTCCGCTTTATCTGGGCCTCTATTTTTTTTACCCGGACATGGCGCCGTTAAAGAAGGAAAACCCCCCTAAAACCGCCTTTATGGAATACCGGGAAGCTGAATGGCGACGGCAGGGGAAAGAGATCGCAATCCGCCAGAAATGGGTCAAACCCTCCCGGATCTCCCCCTTTCTCATCAAGGCGGTGATTATCTCGGAAGATGATAAATTCTGGCATCATGAAGGATTCGATTACGAGGCGCTGCAAAAGGCGATTGAAGAGGACCTCAGGAAGAAGAATTTCAAGGTGGGGGGAAGCACCATCAGCCAGCAACTGGCGAAGAATCTTTATCTGTCCCCCTCGAAAAATCCCATCCGGAAAATGAAAGAGGCCATCCTGACCTGGAGACTCGAGAAGGCCTTGTCGAAAAAGCGCATCATTGAACTTTACCTTAATGTGGCGGAGTGGGGCGAAGGGATCTTCGGCATTGAAGCGGCGTCCCGTCATTATTTCGGAAAACCGGCCTCTGCACTGTCGGCGCGGGAAGCGTCGAGGCTGGCGGCGGTTCTTCCCAATCCGAGGCTTTACGATCCCCTTGGGTCATCGAAGTATGTGCGGCGCCGCTCCGAAAGGATCTACAGGATCATGATCCGGCGGGGCATCGTCATCCCCGAATATGAAGCGGTTATGAAGGAACCGGAAGAGGCCCTTCCGGAAGCGCCCGCACCGGGAGAGAACCTTCCTTCCATGACGGACCCGGAAGAAAATAAGACGGAGAAAATGAAGGAGTCCTCGCCTGAATCAGAGACCGATCCGGGCCTGAAGCCGACAGGGGAAATCTCCCCGTCGGCCGTCACGGGGGAAGAGGGGATGGAACCGGGGAAAAAAGAGGATCCCTGACGCCCCCTGATTGTCGGGCGAATCCTCCTTAGATAAAACAGAATGATGCAGAGACTTAAGCAGCAGAGCGCCGGTTCCCGTCGAAGGGGCCCGGTTTCCGCGAGAAGAAAAAATTGAATTCACATAACCAAAGGGAATAATGAGCTGTCATGCATAAAGAGGATGAATTTGAATAATGGCTCGTTGTCGTATACTAAGACAATTCATGAACAGAGGATCTGTCGGCAGATGAGCAAACTAAATTACCCGATTAAAAGGAGGATTCCATGAGTAAAAAACGCATCGTTACAGCGCTTGCCATGATCTTTGCCCTGTTTCTGACCGCCGCCGGCATCGCGGGAGAACTGGACGCCTTCAAGGGACAGAAAGGGACGTTGAAGATCTCGGGCGGCACGGCCCATATCCCGGTCATGAAAGAGGCGGCTCAGAGGATCATGAGCGCCTATCCCGATATTCAGATCAGCATTGCCGCCGGGGGGTCCGGAGTCGGCATCAAGCAGGTGGGTGAAGGTCTTGTCAACATCGGGAATACCGGAAGAAAACCGACGGACGATGAGATCGCCCGTTATCAGCTCAAGGTGCATCAGTGGGCCCTGGACGGCGTCGGTGTGGTCGTAAATCCGAAAAATAGGGTCAAGGCGCTCACCAAGGCGCAGGTGAAGGACGTTTTCGCGGGCAGGATCGACAACTGGAAAAGCGTCGGCGGTGAGAACAGGAAAATCAACCTTTACACCCGCGATGAAGCGAGTGGCACCCGCGAGGTTTTCTGGGAGAAAGCGCTGGATAAAGGGATGCTTTCATCCGGGGCCAACGTGGTGGTTTCCAACGGGGCGATGAAATCGGCCGTTGCCCAGGATCCTTACGGAATCGGCTATGTTTCCGTCGGTCATATTGACCGCACCGTCGCGCCGGTTGCCGTGGACGGCGTGATCCCCACAATCCCGACAGTGGTCAACGGCAGCTACAAGATCGTCAGGGGGCTCTACAGCAATACAAAAGGCGAACCCACCGGCCTGACGAGAACCTTCATCAACTACCTTTACACGCCTGCAGGCCGTAAAATCATAGAAAAACAGGGATTTATTCCCTT
Organism: uncultured Syntrophus sp.; assembly: GCA_964555065.1. Classification (GTDB taxonomy): domain Bacteria; phylum Desulfobacterota; class Syntrophia; order Syntrophales; family Syntrophaceae; genus Syntrophus. The sequence continues at coordinate 21,088 of CAZKRB010000020.1, read as the reverse complement.
CCCGTGAGTGAATTGAAGGAACGGGCAGCCGAGAAGATTTTTCTCCTCTCCGCAATCATCAGTTCGTCCCTCACCCTGCTGATTCTCGGATTCATGGCGTTCATGGCTTATCCTCTCCTCCGTGAAGGTCTGTTCCGTCTTCTCACGGAGTCATGGGCGCCTCAGCAGGGATTTTACGGGATCTATCCCATGATTGTGGGCACTGCCGTGATCTCGCTTCTCAGCCTGCTTTTTGCCTTTCCTCTGAGCCTCGGCTGTGCGTTTCTCATCAGCTCCATCGGCCCGAAATCGCTGAGCGCCGTCTTCCGGAAGATGGTTCAGATGATGACGGGCATTCCCACTGTGATCTATGGATTCGTCGGCATTTTTCTACTTGTTCCGATGATCAGGGAATTCTTCCAGAGCGGCTCGGGAATGTGCATTCTCTCCGCGGCCCTGATGCTGGGCATTCTGATCGCGCCAACGATGATCCTCTTTTTCTGCGACAGTTTCGACCGGGTCCCCCGATCCTACATAGACGCCGCCGACTCTCTCGGAGCGAATCGCCCGCAGACGCTTTTATACGTTATCCTTCCCTCAGCCCGCAAGGGCATCGTCATCGGGATTCTTCTAGCTTTCGGCCGGGCGGTGGGGGACACTCTCGTCTCCCTCATGATTGCGGGAAATTCCATTGCGGAGCCGGGATCGCTTCTGGACTCGGTGCGTACCCTGACGGCCCACATCGCCCTGGTCATCGCCGCCGATTATGAGAGTCCGGAATTCCGCTCCATCTTTGCCTGCGGTCTGGTACTCTATCTTTTCATCACCATCGTCATTCTTGCCGTGAGACGCCTGGCCTTCGGGGAAAGGGAGAAACGGGCGTGAAGTGGATAGAGGAAAAGCTCACGATCTGGTATTCCTGGACCTGCGGGTTGATTCTTATCGCCGCCGTTTTCTCCATTCTCGCTTACCTTGTGTTCAAGGGCGCCGGTACGCTCCATTTTAAGCTGATCTTCGGGGATGTTTCCCCTCTTGAGGCTGTTCTTCTCCAGCAGCGCGTCTTCGACGGCCTGTTTCCCGCCGTCGTCGGTACCTTTTCCCTTGTCGCTCTTTCCGTTGCCCTTGCTTTGCCGATCGGCTTCGCCTCGGGGATTTACCTGTCGGAATACGCGGACTTCCGGATAAAAAATGCCTTCAACCTGATTTTCGACATCCTTGCCGGCATTCCGTCCATCGTGGTGGGGCTCTTCGGATTCGCGCTGGCCGTTTTTCTTCACAAGCATTATTCCAGCAGCATCCAGCCTTGCCTGCTCATATCGAGTCTCGCCCTCGCCTTTCTCGTTCTGCCGTATATCATTCGGACCACGCAGATCTCCCTGGAAGGTCTTTCTCCCGATATCCGCCTGACAGCCCTCGCCCTGGGCGCGACGAAACTGCAGAACCTGTTTTATGTCCTGATTCCCCAGTCGCTTTCCGGAATGGTCAGTGGGGTCATTCTGGCCATCGGCCGTTGCGCGGAGGATACGGCGGTCATCATGCTCACGGGAGTCGTGGTGGCGGCGGGGGTTCCGAAATCCCTTCTGGGTCCCTATGAAGCGCTGCCATTCTACATCTATTATATTTCGTCCCAGTACACCTCTCCGGAAGAATTGATGAGCGGTTATGGAGCGGCCCTGATTCTGCTTCTGCTATGCCTGTTCCTTTTCACCCTCGCCTTCGTCATCAAAAAACGCCTTACCTATCTCGCCTTTTATCGCCCATGAAAACGACTCTACAGGATACGACAAAAATAAAGGTTGAGAATCTCAACTTTTTTTATCGAGATCGCCACATTCTGAAGGACCTGACGGTCCGGTTTGCAGAAAACTCCATCACGGCGCTTATCGGACCCTCGGGCGCCGGAAAGTCCACCTTCCTGATCACCCTGAACCGCCTTTGGGAAAACCTCCCCGAGGCCAGGATGAGCGGCAGGGTGGAGATCACCCTCGATGGTCTGCGCCGTGATATCTATCAGGGGAATCTTCCGGTAACGGAGTTGAGAAGGCAGGTGGCGATGGTCTTCCAGACCCCAAACCCTTTGCCCATGAGCATCTTCAAAAATGTTGCCTTTCCCCTGAAAATGGCGGGTCGCACGGATCGGGAGGACATTCGGCGCAGGATAGAACAGGCCCTGAAAATGGCCTATCTCTGGGAAGAAGTGACAGACCGGATGAACGATGATGCCCGGAAACTCTCCGGGGGGCAGCAGCAGCGGCTCTGCATTGCCCGGGCGCTGGTTCTCGAACCGGAGGTTTTACTGATGGACGAGCCTACCTCTTCGCTGGATTCGACCGCCACGAGAGTCATTGAAAACCTGCTGCTGGAACTGAGGCAACACCTGACCATTCTGGTGGTCTCTCATTACCTGGATCAAGTGAAACGGGTTGCGGATCGGACGATCACCTTTGAAGACGGCGTCATTGTTTCCTCATAAAAAAGCAACAGCCTTTTGATGCCGCTTGCCTGTTAGATTATCCATCCGCATAGGTCAGGTTCTTTTTATTTTTGGTTTCCGCTTGAACGCTGAAAGCGAAAAGACGTCTTTTAGAACATTCTCACTGTCGATTGTAAGAAGCAGCCACTTCCCATCGTGATATGTCTCGGCCTTGTCGTATTCCTCGTAGGGCATGCCCTTGCGACCCGGAACCTTGCGTACGGGCCCGGGCCGGTAAAAGAGGCAGCTTTTCGGGCCGGTGGGATTATGGCCGGTTTGGGAAAGGATTAACACTGCAAAATTTCCATAAATATTCAGATATTTAAAACTTTATCAGATTCATCGGGGCATTGTGTCGCTTCCTGCCTGGCGGTCTTACGCAGATAGAAATTGTAGAATTATAACCCAACAGGTGGTAGAAATTTGGGGATGGCCGTAACAGGCAAAGATAAAATCGCAGCGGACTTGAATGGCTGAAGGGGCTGTTTTTTTGAGGATTACGCAGCTGCCGAAGCGAAAGAGGCACCGATTTATCATTATGACGACCACGCTTTGGATCATCGCCGTTTTACTGATACTGGTTGGCGCCGCCGGCGTGTTGCTCCCGGCCTTGCCCGGCGTGCCGCTGATTTTTATTGGAATGCTGCTGGCTGCATGGATCGGCGATTTTCAGCGGATTAGTGTGTATACGCTTGTTTTTTTAGGGATCTTGGCAGTCCTCAGTATCGTCATCGACTACGTTGCCGCAGCCATGTCCGCCAAACGGGCGGGAGCGAGCAAGAAGGGCGTAATCGGCGCAGCGGTCGGTACGCTCATCGGCTTATTCACCGGTCTCTGGGGGCTTCTTTTTATGCCGCTGGCGGGTGCAGCAATCGGCGAGTATATAGCGCACAATGACATGCTCCGCGCCGGCAAAGTCGGCGCCGCAACATGGTTTGGACTGCTCATCGCGTCCGTGGTGAAACTGGCGGTTGCGTTCACAATGGTCGGAGTTTTTGTTGCGTCGTTGCTGATCTAAGGCGGGGGGATACATCCCTCAACAGGCTATTCATCCACAAGGCTATACAAGCGCTTTCCTGATTCTGTTGCAGTTAAGGTTGGCATCTTTGATCTCCTTTACGTACGACATATCGAACGCCACAGGTTATCAGATGTCACTGTATTAGAGAGCGGCCGTGGCGTCACTCACAACGATTTCCGTCTCTCCGGCCGCTCCGCTGTTCGGTAATTTTTCCTGGCACTCGTGCCTGGCTTTTGATGGATACTAAGCGGATTCGCTCTCGGGGTGTCGGGGATTGATTGACGAAGAGGGAACTGTCGACCCCATCATGGGTGAGAAACGGGGACTGGGAGAATTTGAGGCGTTTGTCCGCAGCTTAGGGCATGAACATCGGCGTTACATCCGATTCCCCGAAAACCACCGGTGAAATGGAGAATAGGGGAAAATTCATGAGTGTGCGCAAGAGGCTGCGAATTCATGATAAATAGCGAAACCCCGAAGGGATGACCCAACGGGGTTTCGCGTTAACAAGGATCTGCTGAAATTCAGCAGATTTTAAATTGGCTCCCCGAATGCAACCTTTTTTAGAATTCTCCTATTTCTCGCGGTTGTTAAATTGGAGAAGTCATTAACTTGAGTCAATTACGATTGATCAGGGCCCTTCCCGTCGAGCAGAAACAGGCCCTAATCTAACTATTCCATCGATCCCAATCAAAACGGATTACAAAGGCTAACCTTGTTCCTCCGGTTAAAATGTACTTGCTGGGAGCAGCAAATTTTAATGATACCTTTTCTGCAGGATTTCCAGAAAATGTGGTTCGATGGCTTCCAGTGCCCCTATCATATCAGCTGTCTCCGACGGCGACGTATAGCCTTTCTCGCCAAGAAAGCGGTAGAAAAGTTTCAGGGAAGGCGGCCAATATAAGTACTCGAATGGTTTGCACATAACCTTTCTAAGGAGAAAATCTTCAAAAAATTCAAAAAGGTATTCATCAGGTACGGATTTGAGCAAGATTAAGTCGTCATGCATATACCGATAAATGAATGTAATATAAATATCGGCACAGCGAACGTATTCTTCGGGGTCATCCTCGAATTCCCTGGCGATAAGCCATTTTTTGAATAAGGGGGCGCTTTCGTCTTCGACGGCTATCGCCAATGCCTCATAGACATCATAGTTGGTTCCCTGCCGCATATGGTCGTCAAGTTCCTTGATCTTTCCTATGAACCGGAGATCTTCCTCGTCCGGAGCTATGTTACTTTCGACCTTGAATCCGATCCGGCTATAGTCAAAGGGGCGAATCAGATAACTGGCGTCTTTCCTCATGTACATAAACATGGATGGCGGCGCTGGTTGAATTTCCTCTGGAAAAAGATGAATATGTCGTTCGACCATCTCTTCGATAAAACGATCTGCTGCTTCGCCCGCAAGGTTCAAAACCGAGGGGACACCTGTTGTTACCTTCTTCAGCCAGACGGCATATTGGTCCGGTTCGTTCTTCTGTTTGCTGGTGGCCAGATTCCACAGAGACGATGCCAGTTCCATTTTCCTGTTTAGGTCGTCAAGATTCTCCGAACTTTCTTCCATTAATGGTTTTGCATACTCCATAATGGCCTGGGAATGGGAGATCGTGATGAAACCTTTCGGTGCTGCCCCCATTTCTATAATTGGCGGCCTTACCATAACAGTTTGCGGCGGTTTCACGAGACGGATCTGCCGTTTCTTTTTTGCCTTGTCCTTGGCTTTCGCCTGCCGCTTCACGATTTCCTTTTTGTTTTTTTTCATCGAACTCCACCCGTTATCAATTTTGAGATCAGTCCCTGGAATTGTTCAAGCTGTTTGTTTATATTGACTTTTATTATAGTCCGAAACTGGAGCGTTTGTCATTTTCTACAGTAATGTCCGGTTAAGAACTTGCGTGTGATTTACCTTGGTTTGGCGGTTGATAGCGCCATATGCCTGTTTCATTTATAATATTTTCGAAACTCATTTCGTTTCGGATATTAATGGATATTTCCCTGAGACGTTTAACGGAAACCTTTTCCTGATGTTGGTCGTGGCAGTAGATGGCCAGAAGGATATACGTAATCCGGAACTTGTCAATGGAAATGAGACACCTCCGACAAAAATTCAGGGTAGCGCCGGTTCGCTATTTGGTGATGCCGGTTTGTTGATCCAAACGGCTTGCGGAAGTATCGCCGGTGTCGGCGGTTTTCCTTTGAACTGTTTTGGATGTTTTTCATAGGCGGCATCCAGAGCTGCCTGACGTTCTTTGATAATTTCATCAGCACGTCCGTAATGGACATCTTCTGGAGTCAGAAACCCGATACCGGAGTGATAATGCTCGCTGTTGTACCACCGGAAGAAAGGCTGGCAGAATAGTCTGGCATCAACGATGGCGCCGAACCGTTCCGGAAACTCAGGCCGATATTTAAGGGTTTTGAACTGGGATTCAGAATAGGGGTTGTCATTACTTACATAGGGCCGCGAATGGCTCTTGGTGATTCCCAGATCAGCCATCAAAAAAGTGACCGCCTTGGACTTCATACTGGAACCCCGATCGGCATGGATCGTCAGTTGCCTCGTGTGTTGATCTCAACCTTCATTCGCATCTGTACGACCGGAGGCCCCTCCGATTCCATACGATAGATCAATATGACCGATTGCTCCGTTTGCTTGCGACGCGGCGCTCCCAGATGGTTGTCGGCTCGGAGATCGTGGAGCCCACCTGTCCGCCTTAGAAGGCGGCCGTGGCTTCACCCACAACGGTTTCCGTCTCTCCGGCCGCTCCGCTGTCTGGTATTTTTTCCTGGCACTCGTGCCCGGCTTTTGATAGATACTTACCGGGTTCGCTCTCGGGGTGTCGGGGATTGAATGTCGAAGAGGGAGCTGTTAACCTCATCATGGGTGAGAAACGGGGACTTGGAGAATTTGAGGCGTTTATCTGCGGCTTCGGGCACAATGATCCGCGTTACATCCGATCCCCCGAAGACAACCGGTGAAACGGAGAATGGGGGAAAATTCATGGGTGTGCGCAAGAGGCTGCGAATTCATGATAAATAGCGAAACCCCGAAGGGATGACCCAACGGGGTTTCGCGTTAACGAGGATCTGCTGAAATTCAGCAGATTTTAAATTGGCTCCCCAGCGCGGACTCGAACCACGGACCCGATGGTTAACAGCCATCTGCTCTACCGACTGAGCTACTGAGGAATGGTTTCAGACGAATTTTCCGGAGCTTCATAATATAAGAAAAGCGGAATGTCAACCGGATAGTGCGCCAATTTTTTAAGAACCGTCAGGCCGCCCCATTGGAACGGTTCCAGCGTTTTTTGGAAAAGAAAATCAACTGTAGGAGGATAAAAGATTAAAATGGAACGCTATTTTTGTACAGGATGTGGTTATATCTATGATCCAAGACTGGGCGATCCCGATCGAGGGGTTCCCCGGGGAACCCCTTTCGAGGAGATACCGGAAGACTGGACCTGCCCGATCTGCAACCGGCCGGAAACGAGTTTCCTTCCCGACTATTGCGAAGTGTAGCGGCCTGTTTCCCCGTGTGGAGAGAGCCGGGTCTTCTCCTGGGACGGCCGGAAGCTTTTGATCCGGAGACAAAGGCATCAATAAGGTAAGAAAGCATGAGACTGCTGATCAAGTGGCTTATCCTGACTCTTTCGGTTCTTCTGGCAGCCTACCTGCTGGAGGGAATCCGGGTCAGCGGGTTTTTCTCCGCCTTTCTGGCCGCCGCCGTGCTGGGTTTCCTGAACGTTTTTTTCCGGCCGATTCTCGTTGTGCTGACCCTGCCCGTTAACATCCTTACCTTCGGCCTGTTCACCTTCCTGATCAATGCCCTGATTCTCAAGATGGCGTCGGGAGTCATTCCCGGCTTCGAGGTTCAGGGGTTCTGGGCCGCCGTGCTGGGGGGGCTGCTGATCAGTGCGGTAAACTGGCTGCTCAACGCCGCTTTCGGGAGCGACGATCCGAAAGTCGGCGACGGGGGGCGGGGGCGGGGGCGGGGCGATCGCGACACCATCGAGTTGAAGCAGCGGGGCCGGGATCACTGGGAATGAAGGATTCCAGGGAAATGACGAATTTGACCCCGGCAATGAAGCAGTATCAGGAGGTGAAAGCCCTTCACCAAGACTGCGTCGTCCTCTTCCGTATGGGGGATTTTTACGAAATCTTTTTTGACGACGCTGTCACCGCCTCCAAAGTTCTGGACATCACCCTGACCTCGAGAAACAAGGGGAAGGAAGACAGCATCCCCCTGTGCGGCTTCCCCTACCATGCCGCGCCCGCTTACATCCCGAAGCTTATCGAAAAGGGCTTCAAGGTGGCGATCTGCGAGCAGGTCGAAGATCCGAAACTGGCCAAGGGCGTCGTGAAGCGGGAGGTTGTCCGCATCGTCACGCCGGGGCTTGTGGTCGATGGGAAAAACCTCCAGGCCAAGGAAAATAACTTCCTCGCGGCGGTTTTTCCCCTCGAGGGCCACATCGGACTGGCCTTTCTGGATATTTCCACGGGGGAATTCCGGGTCTGTGATTTTCAGGACATCCCCTTTTTCGAGGCGGAACTGGCCGCTCTCGAATTCCGGGAAATTATTCTGCCCCAGGGCATGGGGCGGGAAAAAATGTTCAGGACGTTGGCCCGGAGCGAAAGCCCTTGCCGTCTTGATGCGTTTCCCGATGAATATTTCGAGCGGGAGGCGGCGTGGAGCCGCCTTAAGGCTTATATTCCGGAAGAGCGGCTGGAAGGGCAGGGCCTGAGAGCGTTTCCCGCGGTCATCGGTGCGGCGGGCGCCATTCTCCGTTATGTGGAGGAGACCCAGAAAAGCCGGCTCCGGCACATCAATCACCTGCACTGGTACTCGGCTGCCGATTACCTCATCGTCGATGAAACGGCGAAGCGGAACCTGGAACTCTTCAAGACGATTCAGGACAACCGGGCAACCGGTTCGCTCTTTTCCGTCCTCGACGAAACGGTGACAGCCATGGGCGGGCGCCGTCTCCGGTGGTGGCTCAATTATCCCCTGGTCGATCCGGAGAAAATCCGGGAACGGCTGGCGGCCGTCGCGGAAATCCGGGAAGATCACCTGTTCCGGGAGAACCTGCGCCAGGCCCTCTCAAGGGTTTACGACCTGGAGCGCCTGGCGGGGAGAATCGCCATGGGAGTCGCCAACGGCCGCGATTTGATTGCCCTGAAAACCTCGCTAGACCATCTCCCCCTGCTGAAAACCCTCCTTGCCGAGCGAGGTTCGAGCATCCTGGGCCGTATCCATGCCGGCATCGACGAATTGCCCGAGGTCCGTGACCTCATCGAACGGTCGATCAACGAGTCCCCGCCGTTCACGCTCCGGGAGGGGGGGCTCATCAAAGAAGGGTACGACCAGGAGCGGGATCGTCTCTTTTCCCTGACGCGGGACGGTCGGCGCTGGATCGCAGCCCTGGAAGAGAAAGAAAGAAAGAGAACGGGGATCACCTCCCTCAAGGTGGGGTACAACAACGTCTTCGGCTATTATATCGAGATTTCCAAGGCCAACGCGGCGCTGGCGCCCGAGGATTATGTGCGCAAGCAGACCCTCGTCAATGCGGAACGTTACATCAATCAAGAGCTCAAGGAATACGAAACGACCGTCCTGAATGCGGAATCGCGCTGCCGGGAGCGGGAATACGAGCTTTTCGTCAACGTCCGGGAAACCGCGGCGGGAGAAGTGGTTCGGATGCAGGAAACCGCATCGCAGCTGGCGGAACTGGATGCGCTGGCCTCACTGGCCGAGGTCGCGGAGAAATACGGCTACTGCTGTCCCGTGGTGGACCGGGAAGACCGAATCGAGATCGAGGTGGGGAGGCATCCCGTTGTGGAACGGATGCCCTTGAAGGACGGTTTTGTCCCCAACGATGTCCTCCTGGATACGGAGGGCAACCGGTTCCTCGTGATTACCGGCCCCAATATGGCGGGGAAATCCACCTACATCCGCCAGGTGGCGCTGATCGTCCTTCTTGCGCAGATGGGGAGTTTCGTGCCGGCATCCCGGGCGCGGGTCGGAGTGGCTGATCGGATCTTCACGCGGATCGGCGCGGCGGACAGCCTGGTGAGGGGTCAGAGCACCTTCATGGTGGAGATGAACGAAGTGGCTCAGATTCTGCGCCATGCGACCTCCCGGAGCCTGGTGATCCTCGATGAAGTGGGGCGGGGGACCAGCACCTTTGACGGCCTCAGCATTGCGTGGGCTGTGGCGGAATACCTCCATGACAAGAAGGCCATCGGGGCCCGCACTCTCTTTGCCACCCACTATCACCAGCTGACCGAACTGGCCATTGCCGGCACGGGATTCAGGAATTACAACATCGCCGTCAAGGAATGGGGGGACCGGATCATCTTTCTGCGCAAGATCGTTCCCGGAGGGACGAATCGGAGTTACGGAATCCAGGTTGCCCGGATTGCCGGGGTTCCGGACGAGGTCATCATCCGCGCCCGGGAGATCCTGGACAATCTGGAAACGGGGGAAATGGATGAAGTGGGTATGCCGAAGATCGCCCGGAGCAGGAAAAAGAAAGTCCGTAATCCCGGGCAGTTGAATCTTTTTATGAGTGAACGGGAGCGGATCGTCGAGGAGCTTTCGGCAGTGAACCTGTCCTCCCTGACGCCGCAGGAGGCCTTCATCCGGCTGCAGATGTGGCAGGAGCGGCTCAAAGGGGGCTGAGGCAAAGCGGCTTCACAGCGTTTTCCCTCAAGGGCATGCCGGAGGGAACCCCTTGGCGGCTCCTGTGATCCGCTACGCATCCGCATCCCCGCCGACCCGGCCGAGCTGCTGCCCGCTTCCGCTCAAGTTATTTGATGCAGACCCTGCGGACCTGCCTGAAATCCGTCAGGCCTTGGATCGCCTTCTGGATGCCGTCCTGCAGCAGGGTCGTCATGCCTTCCGTGATGGCCGTATTCCGCAGCGTTTCCACATCGGCATGCTTCTGGACCAGGCGCTTGATGGTGTCCGTCCCGATCAGCAATTCGTGGATCCCCATCCTTCCCTTGTATCCGGTATGATCACAGGCATCGCACCCTTTGGGACGGTTAAGCCTGAAATCATCCGTGTAGGGCAGATTGAGCAGGGCGAAGTGTTCCGGCCCGTAGCTCTCGACGATTTCGTCATACTCGACCCGGGTCGGGTGGTAGGCCTCCCTGCACTTTTTGCACAAGGTTCTGATCAGACGCTGAGCGAGAATGCACAAAAGGGCGTCGGCGAAATTCAGGGGGTCGATGCCCATGTCGAGCAGACGGGTGATCGTTTCCGGGGCGCTGTTGGTGTGCAGGGTGCTGAACACCAGGTGTCCGGTCAGGGAGGCTTCCACCCCTGTTTTGGCGGTTTCAAAATCTCTCATTTCACCGACCATGATGACGTCCGGGTCGGCACGGAGAAAGGCGCGCATGGCGGCGGCGAAATCAAAGCCGATCTTCGGCTGCACCTGAACCTGCCGCAGCCCGTACTGGGTGATTTCGACCGGATCCTCCGCCGTCCAGATCTTTCTCTCCGGGGTGTTGATGTGATGGAGGGCTGCGTGGAGCGTGGTCGTCTTCCCCGATCCGGTCGGACCGACGACCAGCACCATGCCATAGGGCTTCTCCAGAATGTTGATCATTTCGCCGTAGTTGCGATCCAGCATCCCCATGGCTTCGAGAGGCAGCGTTTCCCCTTTCGCCAGGATACGCATGACCACATCTTCCACGTTGCCCTGGGTCGGGATGGTGGCCACCCGGAGTTCGATCTCCTCGGAACCGGC